>NZ_JAJONE010000001.1:2565000-2873333 GCF_024700075.1 Hymenobacter sp. J193 | reverse complement strand
GAGAAAGGAAAAGGACTAGCGGCGGGGGCCGCCACCCTGACCACCACGGTTCTGACCACCGGGACCTCCACCGCTACGGCGAGGAGCGCCACCACCAGCACCCTGACCACCGCCGCGGTTGTCACCGCCACGATTGTCGCCACCCCGGTCATTCCGGTCGCGACGCGGGCCACGGTCACCACCACGGTCACCACGCTCACCGCGTGGGCCACGGTCATTGCCACCACGGGTGTCGTTGCCTTGGTTGGCAGGAACCTGGTTGGGCGACAGGTCGGGCTTGCCGAATACCTCACCGCGCATGATCCACACCTTGATGCCGATCTTGCCATACACGGTCTGAGCTTCCGACAGGGCGTAGTCGATATCGGCGCGCAGTGTGTGTAACGGCGTACGACCTTCCTTGTACTGCTCGGAGCGGGCAATTTCAGCACCACCCAAACGGCCACCGCACTGGATTTTGATGCCTTCGGCACCAACGCGGATAGCAGCCTGGATAGACATCTTCATGGCGCGACGGAACGAGATACGCGCCTGCAGCTGCTGGGCAATGCTCTCCCCTACCAGCTTGGCGTCGAGTTCCGGACGCTTAATTTCGAAGATGTTGATCTGAACGTCTTTGCCGGTAATCTGCTTCAGCTCGTCCTTGATCTTATCCACCTCAGCGCCACCTTTACCGATTACCACGCCCGGACGGGCCGTGTTGATGGTGATGGTGATACGCTTCAGGGTACGCTCAATCACGATGCGGCTAATGCCACCTTTCGGGATACGAGCCATGATATACTTGCGGATCTTTTCGTCCTCCACCAGTTTGTCGGCAAAGTCCTTGCCGCCGTACCAGTTCGAGTCCCATCCTTTGATGACGCCCAGACGGAAGCCAACCGGATTTACTTTCTGTCCCATAGTGCTTATGCGGAGGCTTCTGCCTTGGTTTCGGTGGATTTCTTAGCCGAGCTGCGACGAGTGGTTTTCTTCGGAGCGGCGGCGTTATCGGCAGACGTAGTTTCGGAAGCTTGCTGGGCGGCAGCTTTGCTACCGAGCGGTTCTACCTTCGAATCCAGGATCAGCGTCACGTGGTTGCTGCGCTTGCGGATGCGGTGGCCACGGCCTTGGGGGGCGGGGCGCAGACGCTTCAACTGGCGGCCTTCATCCACGAAAATCTCTTTGATGTAGAGGTTCGCGTCTTCGATACGCTCGTCCTCGTTCTTCTGCTGCCAGTTGGCCAGAGCCGACAGGAGCAGTTTTTCAACGCGGGCGGCACCGGAGTTTGCCTCGAATTTCAGCAAGCCCAGAGCACGGGTCACTTTCTGACCGCGTACCAGGTTGGCCACCAAGCGCATTTTGCGCGGCGAGGTGGGCACATTACGGAGTTTAGCTACTGCTTCCATCTTAGCGCTTGCCTTTATCTTTCTTGGCGATGTGGCCACGGAAGTTACGGGTGGGGGCAAACTCACCGAGCTTATGGCCAACCATGTTTTCCGTCACATACACCGGAATGAACTTATTGCCGTTGTGAACGGCGAAGGTGTGGCCTACGAAGTCTGGCGAAATCATCGAGCGGCGAGACCAGGTCTTCACCACCGACTTTTTGCCGGAGTCTTCCATTGCCGAAACTTTCTTCTCGAGCCGGAAGTCAATGTACGGCCCTTTTTTTAGCGAACGTGCCATTGCTTACTTCTTGCCTTTACGGTTAACGATGAGCTGCTCAGAGTACTTGTTCTTGTTGCGCGTCTTCTGACCCTTAGCGAAGATGCCGTTACGGCTGCGGGGGTGACCACCCGACGAACGACCTTCACCACCACCCATGGGGTGATCTACAGGGTTCATAGCCACACCACGTACGCGCGGACGACGGCCCAACCAACGGTTACGACCAGCCTTGCCGAGACGTACGTTCATATGGTCGCCATTCGAAACGGTACCAACCGTAGCCATGCAGGTAACGAGTACCATGCGCATCTCGCCGGAAGGCAGCTTCAGGGTAGCGTAGCGGTCTTCGCGGGCTACCAACTGAGCGTACGTACCAGCCGAGCGGGCCATAGCGGCGCCGTTGCCGGGGTGCAGCTCGATGTTGTGAACGATAGTACCCAGGGGGATTTCGCGCAGCGGAAGAGCATTACCTACTTCTGGGGCTACACCCGTACCCGATACCACCGTGGCTCCTACCTCGATGCCAGCGGGCGCTACGATGTAGCGCTTCTCGCCATCGGCGTAGTTGAGCAGGGCGATACGCGCCGTGCGGTTTGGATCGTATTCAATTGTCTTCACCGTGGCCGGAACACCGGCTTTGTCACGCTTGAAGTCAACAACACGATACTTTTGCTTGTGTCCACCACCGATGTAACGGTTGGACATTTTACCCGCTGCATTGCGGCCACCGGATTTTTTCAGGGGTGCCAACAGCGACTTCTCCGGCTCCGACGTCGTAATCTCGTCGAAGGCCGGGGCGATGCGGAAGCGCTGACCCGGTGATGTTGGTCTTAGTTTTTTGAGTGCCATTACGCTAGCTTAGAAATGCTCTATTGCAGGAAGGCCAAGCCTTAGATGCCGTTGTAGAAGTCGATAACGTCGCCTTCCTTCACGGTTACAATGGCTTTTTTGCCATGTGCCCGACGGCCGGCTACGGCGCCAGTCTTCGTGAACTTGGACTTGAGCTTACCGTTGGTGCGGATCGTGCTGATGCCCGTTACCGTCACGCCGTACAACTGCTCGATGTCCTTTTTGATCTGAACCTTGTTGGCGGTACGCTCCACTTGGAAAACGTACTGACCTTTCTCGTTCAGGCCCGTGGCCTTCTCGGTCACGATGGGTTTTTTCAGCGTGCTCATTATTCAGCGGAGGTGTAGAGTTGTTCCAGAGCCGTGAGACCAGCTTCCGACAGCAGCAGCGTATCGGTGTTCAGCAGATCGTGCGTGTTTAGCGCTACGGGTGTAGCTACTTTCACTTTCTGCACGTTGCGGGCCGACAGCACGACGTTTTTGTCTACTTCGCCGGTTACCAGCAGGGTCTTTTTGCCGTTGTTCAGCTTCAGGCCCGACAGGATGTTGAGGAAGTCTTTGGTTTTGGGGGCGCTCAGGCTGATATTTTCTACCAGCGCGATTTTGCCGTCCTGTGCCAGCGACGACAGCGCCGAGAGGCGAGCCAGACGCTTGGTCTTTTTGTTTAGCTTGAAGCCATAGTCGCGGGGCTCGGGGCCGAACACACGACCACCACCGATGAACACCGGTGACTTCATGCTACCTGCGCGGGCGCCGCCCGTACCTTTCTGCTTTTTCAGCTTCTTGGTCGTGCCGCTTACTTCATTACGCTCCTTCGACTTGTGCGTGCCCTGGCGCTGGTTGGCCAAGTACTGCTTCACGTCGAGGTACATTACGTGCTCGTTGGGCTGGAGGCCGAAAATAGCGTCCGACAGCGTTACCTTACGGCCGGTGTCTTCACCCTTGATGTTTAATACTGACAGTTCCATCTCTCGGGGTTATTTTTCAAGTACCACGTAAGAGTTCCGGGAACCGGGAACCGAACCGCTTACTACGATTAGGTTTTTGTCGGCTACCACGCGCAGCACTTTCAGGTTCTGGATTTTCACCCGGTCGCCGCCCATACGGCCTGCCATGCGCATTCCTTTGAACACACGCGAGGGCCAGGAGCAAGCACCGATAGAACCAGGGTGACGCAGACGGTTATGCTGACCGTGGGTCTGCCCGCCTACACCTGCGAAGTTGTAACGCTTCACAACGCCCTGAAAACCTTTGCCTTTAGAGGTACCTACTACGTCAACGAATTCGCCTTCCTCGAAGAGGGTAGCGTTGATTTCGCTGCCAGCAGTGTACACCTCGTCGGTGCGAAACTCAACGAGTTTGTGTTTGGGCGTAGTGCCCGCTTTAGCAAAGTGGCCAGCCAAGGGCTTATTAGTGTTCTTGGCTTTTTTCTCGCCGTAGCCGAGTTGGATGGCTGCATAGCCGTCCGTTTCGATGGTCTTAACCTGCGTCACTACGCACGGACCCGCTTCGATGAGCGTGCAGGGAATGTTTTTCCCGTCCGGAGTGAAGAGGCTTGTCATACCGATTTTTTTACCGATGATGCCAGGCATTCGTTTGGGGTTTAGAAAATGACACAGCGAAAACGCCCGAACGGCGTTTTCGGAATGGGAGTGCAAAGCTAGGAAATTGTTGGCGCATTTTCCAACCCCTTTCTAAAATATTTTCAGGGAGTTACGGGCTGGTTTGCAGTCGGCGTTGTTGTTCAGCCTCAGCTGCTTTATTCCAGCTGCTGCCGGCAGTTCTGGCTTTGTATCTGCCAGTGTTGGCTTTTTGGGTACCTGTCGAGCCCCGACATAATACAATCCAAGTGCAACAGCTACCGAGGGCGCCACTGCTGCTCGGGCACTAGGGGTTTTTCCTGCCCATTAAGCGCCAGCAGCAGAAAAAGCAGGGAAAACGTCAAGCCCACCTGCATTTCCAAGGTGTATTCAACCAGGAAGGAGAGCGTAACAATAATGTACTGCGCCAGCAGCAAAGGGGCGTAATGCGGCCAGATCCGGATACCTGGAAAATAGAAGCACACCACAAACAGCAACACCCCAATACCGCCGTATGCTACCAAATAAAACAGAAACTGGTTATGCGGCAGAATATAGGCATCCTCCTCAATGGCCGGAAACTGGCGCTGGTACTGGCGCGCTACCGCGGGCCGGATATTGGCCCGTCCTACTCCCAGCAAAGGATGTTCTTCGATAATCTCCAAGGCCACTCTATAGGAATACACCCGGCCCACGAGCGAATAATTGTTGGCCGAGGTAGTTTGCTCTACCCGGCCCATGTCCTCTTGCGTGTTGAGAAACTTGTTGCGGAACGTCGGAAACGTCACGTAGCTTAAGGATGGGACAGCCAGCATAGCCGCTGCAATAATAGCCGCCACCTTGTAGTTGCGCCGCCAGAATACCAGCCAGATGATAGCCACTCCAGCCAGGGCATACAGCGTGAGCAAGCCGCTACGTACTGCCAGCATATGCTGATACAGTACCAGGAACAGCATCGTCAGCCACAGCACCCCGTGCCAGCGTACCGGCAGTACCCGACGACTTACCAGCACCACAGCAGCAGCTACCGCGTAGGTCACCATCAAGCTGAACCGGATATGATCCGGCGCTGTAGGCATAATCTGTGACTGCAGATACAGTTGATTTATGTGGTCGAAGTGCAGGAGGTAGTAGCCTGTACTGCCCAGCGCCGATACCAGCACCAAGCCAATAAAGAGCAGGTTCAGTCGTACCAGATACTTCCCTGGCAAACCCGGCAGCCAGAGAAAAGCCAGCGGCAGCACCAGGAAAGGCAGCTGCAGCACTACCCCGCGCCAGAACTCGGCGCCGTAGCCGGCCTGCGTTTGCAGACCGGATGCCAGATTCAGCGCGAATACGCCCATCAGACTATAGTATACCACCGGAAAACGACTGGACGATGACCGGGGCTGACTGGCCCGGTAGCACCCGGCTGCTATCAGCAACCCGATGATGCCAATGCTGGGCAGGATGCGCAAAAACTCAAACGTGAATAAGCCAGCCATGATGACGCCACAACTCAGCGCGGCCAGCCGCTGCAGAAGAAGAGGGTCTTGAAGAAAAGCTGGCAGAAAACGCATAGATGTCGGTAAGAGGCTTGCTACCGGTCAGGCGTTGCATGGGGCCTGATAAGCGGCAAACGAACTGCTAAGTTGGCGGATAAAAAGAAAACACCCCGCAGATGTATCCATCTACGGGGTGTTTTCTTAGCTAGCGGAAGAAGTCAGGTCCTCAGACTTTGATTTCAACGTCTACGCCGCTGGGCAGCTCAAGCTTCATCAGGGCATCTACGGTCTTCGACGAAGTCGAGTAGATGTCCACGAGGCGCTTGTAGGTGCAGAGTTGGAACTGCTCCCGGCTCTTCTTGTTCACGTGGGGCGAGCGAAGAACGGTGAACTTCTCCTTGATGGTCGGCAATGGAATCGGACCGCTTACGATAGCGCCCGTAGCCTTCACCGCCTTCACGATCTTCTCCGACGATTTGTCCACCAGGTTGTGGTCGTAGGATTTGAGTTTGATGCGAATTTTCTGGTTCATGTCTTTTGAATGAAAGCGGTGTTAGCGAATGGCGTTACCCTTTTGCTTGGCGATGATGGCTTCTGCCAGGTTGGAAGGCACCTGGTCGTAGTGCGAGAACGTGAGCGAAGCTGAAGCACGGCCCGAAGAAATCGTGCGCAACGTAGTTACGTAGCCAAACAGCTCCGACAGCGGAACATCCGCCTTGATAACGTTGGCACCACCTTTCGTGTCCATCCCTTTCATGATACCCCGACGACGGTTCAGGTCACCCGTTACCGAGCCGGTGTATTCGTCCGGCGAAACTACCTCTACCGCCATGATGGGCTCGAGCAGTTTCGGGCCAGCCTGCTTGCCAGCTTCCCGGAAACCACCGCGGGCCGCGAGTTCGAACGACAGAGCGTCCGAGTCAACGTCGTGGTAGGAACCGTAGAACAGGCGCACGCGCATGCCTTCGATGGGGAAGCCCGCCAGCGGACCGTTCTTCATGGCTTCTTCGAAACCTTTCTGAACCGGTGCAATGAATTCGCGGGGGATAACACCACCCGTGATGTCGTTTACGAACTCCAGACCGGGTTTCTCCGGATCCGTCAGTTTCGGACCGAGTTCGAATACGATATCACCGAATTTACCACGACCACCCGTCTGCTTCTTGTAGGTTTCGCGGTGTTCAACCGACTTCGTCAGGATTTCCTTGTAGGCAACCTGCGGAGCACCCTGGTTGATTTCTACCTTGAACTCCCGACGCATCCGGTCGATGATGATTTCCAGGTGAAGCTCACCCATACCTTTCAACACGGTCTGGCCGGTTTCGGGGTCGGTTTGCACCACCAGCGTGGGGTCTTCTTCCACGAGTTTGGCAATAGCCATACCCATCTTGTCCACGTCAGCCTGCGTTTTGGGCTCAATGGCGTAGCCGATTACGGGCTCAGGGAAGCTCATCGACTCCAGTACCACGCGTGACTTCTCGTCGGTCAGCGTGTCACCGGTTTTAATGTCTTTGAAACCCACGCCGGCAGCAATGTCTCCAGCCTGGATTTTGTCGATGGGGTTTTGCTTGTTGGAGTGCATCTGCATCAGGCGCGAGATACGCTCCTTCTTGTTCGTGCGGTTGTTGTGCACGTACGAGCCAGCATCGAGCACGCCGCTGTAGCAGCGGAAGAAGCACAGACGACCAACGAAGGGGTCAGTGGCAATTTTGAACGCCAGCGCGGTGAAGGGCTCCGAGTTGTCGGGGTGACGCTCGATTGACTCACCGGTATCGGGGTTGGTACCGATAATGGCAGGCATATCCAGCGGCGAAGGCAAGTAAGCCATTACGCCGTCCAGCATCGACTGCACACCTTTGTTTTTGAAGGCCGAGCCGCACATTACGGGCGAGAACTTCATGTCGATAACCGCTTGGCGGATTACGACCATCATTTCCTCGCGGGTGATGGAGTCCGGATCGTCGAAAAATTTCTCCAGCAGCGCGTCGTCGTACTCGGCAACGCTTTCTACCAGTTTCTGACGCCATTCAGCAACAGTTTCCACCAGATCCTCGGGAACCGGGATTTCGTGGTACGATTTGCCTTGGGTAGCATCATCCCACACAATTGCCTTACCGGTCAGCAGGTCGACAACACCCTTGAAGGTGTCTTCGGCGCCAATCGGAATCTGCAGCGGCACGGGGTTAGCGCCCAATTTATCCTTAATCTCAGCTACGGCCTTGAAGAAGTCAGCACCGGCGCGGTCCATCTTGTTGACGAAGCAGATGCGGGGCACCTTGTACTTGTCAGCCTGACGCCATACGGTTTCCGACTGAGGCTCTACGCCCGATACGGCGCAGAACAAAGCAACGGCACCGTCGAGTACACGCAGCGAGCGTTCAACTTCTACCGTGAAGTCAACGTGGCCGGGGGTATCGATAAGGTTGATCTTGTACTGCTTGGTGTCCGGGGTCGGGTCGCCTTGGGCGTCGGTCGGGTAGTTCCAGAAGGTGGTCGTAGCAGCCGAAGTGATGGTGATACCACGCTCCTGCTCCTGCTCCATCCAGTCCATCGTGGCAGCACCTTCGTGCACTTCCCCGATTTTGTGGGTCTTACCGGTGTAGTAGAGAATGCGCTCCGAAGTCGTGGTCTTACCGGCGTCGATGTGCGCCATAATCCCGATGTTCCGGAGGTATTGCAGGTCTTTATTAACAGCCATGATTTTTGTTGGGGTCTTAGGGTCTTAGGGTCTTAGGGTCTTGGTTATCGCTCTAAATCATTCTAGAGCGTAAACCAAGACCCCAAGACCCTAAGACCCCAACAACTGATTAGAAGCGGAAGTGCGAGAAGGCCTTGTTGGCTTCGGCCATCCGGTGCGTGTCGTCCTTTTTCTTCACGGCGGCACCTTCACCTTTGGCGGCGGCAATGATTTCGCCGGCCAGCTTGTCTTTCATGGTTTTCTCACCACGACGACGAGCATATTGAATCAGCCACTTCGAGCCAACGGCGATACGACGGTCGGCGCGAACTTCGATCGGCACCTGGAAGGTAGCACCACCTACGCGGCGGCTCTTCACTTCTACGGTCGGCATCACGTTGTTGAGGGCTTTGCGCCACATTTCCAGGCCGCTTTCCTTCGTGCGCTGCTCAACCAGTTCGCAGGCATCGTAGAAAATTCCGTAGGCCAGGTTTTTCTTCCCGTCATACATCATATAATTGACGAAACGGGTAACCAGCGTCTCCTTAAACTTGGGGTCGGGCAGGAGGATGCGCTTTTTCGGTTTTGACTTTCTCATGGGTTCAGATGGGAGTAGGCGGTAGCCGGGAGTGGGATAAGAACCATATGCTATCCAGCACGGGAGGCTACCACACTCGTATCAATTACTTTTTCTTGCCGGGTGCGGGTTTGCCGCCTTTGCCGGTAGCCACGGGCTGACCGGGCTTCGGACGCTTGGCGCCGTATTTCGAGCGACGCTGCAGACGGCCGTTTACGCCGGCGGTGTCCAGGGCGCCCCGGATGATGTGGTAGCGTACGCCGGGAAGGTCTTTCACACGGCCGCCACGAATCAGCACGATGCTGTGCTCCTGCAGGTTGTGGCCTTCACCAGGGATGTAGGCATTCACTTCTTTGCCGTTGGTGAGGCGCACGCGGGCCACTTTGCGCATAGCCGAGTTCGGCTTCTTAGGCGTGGTGGTGTACACACGGGTGCAAACGCCACGGCGCTGCGGGCACGAATCAAGAGCCGGCGACTTCGACTTGGTCGTCAGCTTCTCGCGGCCTTTTCGTACTAACTGGTTGATGGTAGGCATTTACGGAATGGTTTGTCTAGGGGGGGTTCACTCCCAAAAAATTAGGCTTGCAAAGGTATCTACTTGCTTTTGAAATAGCAAACAGGTTGAAATAGTTAATTTTAGGAATTCGGCACAGCCCAGCTCCTGCCCGAAAATCGGCCGACAGCTACAGGTAGGCGCCAACAAAAAAGGCTCCTGCTGGGTGCAGAAGCCTTTCCTAGAGCGGAGGGTAGGCTACGCCTCCCCCATCGTGCCGCCAAAGCCCATGGGGTAGCTCGGCGTATCGTTCTGCACCTTCACCGGCCCGAACGTCTGCTCGAACCGCTCAATATTCTCCTGCAGCGCCGACAGCAGCCGCTTGGCGTGCTCCGGCGTGAGGATAACGCGGGACTTCACCTTGGCTTTCGGTAGTCCCGGCATCAGCCGGATAAAGTCGATGACGAACTCGCTGCTACTGTGCGCAATCATGGCCAGGTTGGCGTACTCGCCCTCGGCAATGGCTTCCGACAGCTCAATGTTGATGGCGTTCGGGTCCTGGGGTATGTTGGGGTCAGTTGGTTGCATCTTCTCTCAAAAGCTGAATGATTCGGACAAAGGGTATGATAAACAAGGCCGCTACTGTAACTGCTAATGCTAGAAAAATTAACTTATTAAAATAGGGCTCTATTTGCTGGACTATCACAAAGCGACTGGCGAACTGCCATAGCTTTTGCGACAATTTAACCATCAAAACCAATCCTGATATGTGCAGGCATAAGTGTAGTATAAACCGTATTACTTCAGGTAGTTTCTGATAATACTCGTAAAACGTTCTTCTAAACGAAAGCAGCTGTTTCATGCAGGTAAATAAAATCAAAATCCCCGACTGACGTAAGCCAGTCGGGGATTTTGATTACCAATACCTTAATGCTTACACCGACTCGCGGCGGGCGGCGCGGGCGGGGCGCTTGGCGGGAGCTACTACGTCGTCGGCTTTGGGCGCTTGCAGCGCTTCCAGCTCGTCCTTCGAGCCCACAATCTGACGCGTGTACTCGCGCAGACCGGTACCAGCCGGGATGAGGTGACCTACGATTACGTTCTCCTTCAGGCCCAGCAGTTCGTCGGCCTTGCCACGGATGGCGGCCTCCGACAGCACCTTGGTCGTTTCCTGGAAGGAAGCGGCCGAGATGAACGACTGCGTACCCAGCGAAGCCTGCGTGATACCCTGCAGCGTGGGGCGCGATACCGACGGTTGCGCGTCGCGTACCTGCACCAGCGTCAGGTCCCGGCGCTTGAGCGACGAGTTTTCGTCGCGCAGACGGCGGGCCGTCACAATCTGGCCGGGCTTCAGGTTGGTCGAGTCACCGGCATCCGTTACCACCTTCATGTCGATGATGGTATCGTTTTCCTCCATGAAGATAATCTTGTCGATTACCTGGTGCTCCAGGAAGGTCGTGTCGCCGGCATCGAGGATAACCACTTTCTGCATCATCTGGCGAACGACCACCTCGATGTGCTTATCGTTGATTTTCACCCCTTGCAGGCGGTACACTTCCTGAATCTCGTTCACGAGATACTCCTGCACGGCGCCCGGGCCCTGAATGCTCAGGATATCGGACGGCGTGATGGCACCATCGGAAAGCGGCGAGCCAGCGCGGATGAAGTCATTGTCCTGCACCAGAATGTGCTTGGACAGCGGCACCATGTATTTTTTCTTCACGCCGTCTTTCGACTCCACGAAGATTTCACGGTTACCACGCTTCACCGTACCGTAGGTTACTACACCGTCGATTTCAGCCACAACGGCCGGGTTCGAGGGGTTACGGGCTTCGAAGAGTTCCGTAACGCGGGGCAGACCACCGGTAATGTCGCGGGTTTTACCCACGGCACGCGGAATCTTGGCCAGAATTTGACCAGCCTTGATTTTCTCCCCATTCTCCACGTTCAAGTGCGAGCCAACCGGAATGCTGTAGGCCTTATGGCCTTCCATGTCGCCTTTCTTGCCGGGACGAATGATGATGGCTGGGTTCTGGTCCTTGGCCTTCGATTCGATAATCACTTTCTCGCGGTGACCGGTCTGTTCGTCCGATTCCTCGCGGTAGGTGATGCCTTCGGTGATGGCGTCGTACTGAACGGTACCGTCGAACTCAGCCAGAATAACGGCGTTGTACGGGTCCCAGTTGTTCAGCTCCTGGCCTTTCTCCACCTCCTGGCCTTCGTTCACCAGCAGGAATGACCCGTAGGGCACGTGGTTGGAGATAAACACCTTGCCGGTGCCTTTCTCCACGATGCGAATTTCGCCCGAACGACCCATTACCACTTTCACCAGCTCCCCATCAGGGTTAGCGGTTTCCACGGTCCGGATGTCTTCGAACTCCACTACACCGGCGAACTTAGCTTTCAGGCTGGCTTCAACAGCAATGTTGGAAGCCGTACCACCTACGTGGAAGGTACGCAGGGTCAGCTGGGTGCCGGGTTCACCGATAGACTGCGCAGCAATTACGCCTACAGCCTCCCCTTTCTGTACCATGCGGCCCGACGACAGGTTACGGCCGTAGCACTTGCCGCAGATACCGCGCTTCGATTCGCAGGTCAGTACCGAGCGGATTTCTACCGACTCAATGCTGGTGGCATCAATACGACGGGTAACCTCTTCCGTGATTTCGTCACCAGCGGTTAGGATAACCTCGTCGGTCAGCGGGTCGATGATATCGTGCACCGCTACACGGCCCAGGATACGCTCAGCCAGCGGCTCTACCACGTCCTCGTTGTCCTTCAGGGCGAAGGTTTCGATGCCACGCAGCGTACCGCAGTCAACCTCGTTCACGATTACGTCCTGCGAAACGTCTACCAGACGACGCGTCAGGTAGCCGGCGTCGGCCGTTTTCAGAGCCGTATCGGCCAGACCTTTACGGGCACCATGGGTCGAAATGAAGTACTCGATTACGTCGAGGCCTTCTTTGAAGTTCGACAGAATCGGGTTTTCGATAATCTCACCAACCGAACCCTGCAGCGACTTTTGCGGCTTGGCCATCAGACCCCGCATACCGCCGAGCTGACGAATCTGCTCACGCGAACCACGGGCGCCGGAGTGCATCATCATGTAAATCGAGTTGAAACCCTGGTTCTCCTTTTCGAGGCGACCCATGAGGGTTTCAGTGATTTGGTTGTTGATGCGCGTCCAGATGTCGATAACCTGGTTGTAACGCTCGTTGTCCGTAATCAGACCCATCTGGTAGTTCTGGGTTACAGCTTTCACGTCGGCTTGCGCCTGCGCTACGAGGATGTCTTTCTCGGCGGGAATGTTGATGTCACCCAGACCCATTGACAGACCACCTTTGTAAGCCGACTGGAAGCCCAGCGTCTTGATGTCGTCGAGGAACTGCGCCGTGCGGGCCATGCCCGTACGCTTGAACACCATCGAAATGATCTGCTGCAGCTTCTTCTTGGTCAGCAGTTCATCCACGAAACCTACCTCTTTCGGAACCAGCTGGTTGAACAGCACGCGGCCGGCAACCGTCTCGATGATCTTCGTTACGAGGTTATCATCCTCGTCGCGAATCTGCGTGCGCACCTTGATATACGCGTGCTTCGAGAGCTGCTCTTCGTTGATGGCAATAACAACTTCCTCATCGGAGTAGAAAACACGGCCTTCGCCCTGGATCTTCTCTTCATCGGTGCTGCGCTTGCCTTTGGTCACGTAGTACAAGCCCAGAACCATGTCCTGCGACGGTACCGCGATGGGCGCGCCGTTGGCCGGGTTCAGGATGTTGTGCGAGGCCAGCATGAGCATGGAGGCTTCCAGGATAGCGGCCGGTCCCAGGGGAACGTGCACAGCCATCTGGTCACCGTCAAAGTCAGCGTTGAAGGCCGTACAAACGAGCGGGTGCAGCTGGATAGCCTTGCCCTCGATGAGGCGCGGCTGGAATGCCTGGATACCCAAGCGGTGCAGCGTAGGAGCCCGGTTGAGGAGCACTGGATGGCCTTTCAGCACATTCTCCAGGATATCCCATACAACAGCGTCCTTGCGGTCCACAATTTTCTTGGCCGATTTTACCGTCTTCACAATGCCGCGCTCAATGAGCTTGCGGATAATGAACGGCTTGAACAGCTCGGCCGCCATGTTCTTAGGCAGTCCGCACTCGTGCAGCTTCAGTTCAGGACCAACGACGATAACCGAACGACCGGAGTAGTCGACGCGCTTACCGAGCAGGTTCTGACGGAAGCGGCCCTGCTTGCCTTTCAGCATGTCGGACAGCGACTTCAGGGCACGGTTGCCTTCGGCGCGCACGGCATTCACCTTACGCGAGTTGTCGAACAGCGAGTCGACGGCTTCCTGCAGCATGCGCTTCTCGTTCCGCAGAATCACTTCCGGAGCCTTGATTTCAATCAGGCGCTTAAGGCGGTTGTTGCGGATAATAACGCGACGGTACAGGTCGTTCAAGTCGGACGTAGCGAAACGGCCACCATCGAGCGGAACGAGCGGACGTAGCTCCGGGGGAATAACCGGCACCATGCGGATAACCATCCACTCGGGCTTGTTTTCCACGCGGGTTGCGGCATCACGGAACGCTTCTACTACGCGCAGACGCTTCAACGCCTCAGCCTTACGCTGCTGCGAAGTTTCGTGGGCAGCGGAGTCACGCAGCGAGTACGACAGCTCATCCAGGTTGATGCGCTCCAGCAGGAGTTGAAGGGCATCGGCACCCATGCGGGCAATGAACTTGTTGGGGTCCTCGTTCGGCAGCATCTGGTTTTCCCGGGGGAGCTTGTCGATGATGTCGAGGTATTCGTCTTCGGTGAGGAAGTCGAGCTGCTGCACGCCCTCTTCGCCCAGTACGCCCGGCTGTACGACTACATACCGCTCGTAATAGATAATCTGGTCGAGCTTCTTGGTGGGCAAACCCAGCAGGTAGCCGATTTTATTGGGCAGGGACTTGAAGTACCAGATGTGCGCAACGGGCACCACCAATTCGATGTGGCCCATCCGCTCCCGGCGTACTTTCTTCTCGGTCACCTCCACGCCGCAACGGTCGCAGATGATGCCTTTGTAGCGAATCCGCTTGTACTTGCCGCAGTGGCATTCCCAGTCCTTCACGGGACCGAAAATCCGCTCGCAAAACAGGCCGCCCATCTCGGGCTTGTACGTCCGGTAGTTGATCGTCTCGGGCTTTACTACTTCACCGTTCGACCGCTCCAGAATGGATTCGGGCGAGGCCAGCGAAATGGTAACTTTCGAGAAGTCCTGTACCAGTTTCTTGTTTTTTGCAAACGCCATGTAATAAGCTGTTAGCTGTTGGCTTGTGGCTGTTGATTGGTTCCGCCGGTCTTAAGACAAGTCGGAAAGAATCGAACAGTTCGACTCTGCGAAAAGTGCTCTGCGGGTCGGATAGGTACGCCGCGCAGTAGGTTTTGCTAGGTCTGATTAGGTACTGGCTCGGGCTTGGGCAAACCCGAGCATATGTGCGGCCACTTGCTGCCAGAGGTTGATGCCGTGCTGACCATATCTCGGAACGGCGCCGGCGGCAGGTGTTATCGGTTTCCCGAACCGCGTACTCTTTATTATAGAAAGACCTGAAAAGTGGCTGCCGATACCTAAGCACCAGCAGCCACCTGTTTCAAGCCTTAGTCAAGCGTGATTTCCAGGGCCAGACCGCGCAACTCGTGGATGAGTACGTTGAATGACTCGGGGATATTCGGCTTGGGCAGTACGTCGCCTTTTACAATGGCTTCGTACGCCTTGGCGCGGCCTACCACGTCGTCCGACTTCACCGTGAGGATTTCCTGCAGCACGTTGGACGCCCCGAAGGCTTCCAGCGCCCACACTTCCATCTCACCGAAGCGCTGACCACCGAACTGCGCCTTACCACCCAGCGGCTGCTGCGTGATGAGCGAGTACGGCCCGATGGAACGGGCGTGCATCTTGTCATCCACTAGGTGACCCAGCTTCAGCATGTAGATAACACCCACCGTTACCGGCTGGTCGAAACGCTGACCAGTCAGACCGTCGTGCAGGTACGCGCGGCCGAAGGTTGGCAACCCGGCTTCCGTCAGTTCCTTCGATACTTCCTCTTCGGTAGCACCATCGAAAATGGGGGTAGCGTAGGTGCGGCCCAGCTTGAGGCCGGCCCAGCCCAGTACAGTTTCGTAAATCTGACCGATGTTCATCCGGCTAGGTACACCCAGCGGGTTGAGCACGATGTCCATTGGCGTGCCGTCGGGCAGGAAGGGCATGTCCTCATCGCGCACGATGCGGGCTACTACCCCTTTGTTACCGTGACGACCAGCCATTTTATCACCCACCTTCAGCTTGCGCTTCTTGGCGATGTAGACTTTAGCCAGCTGCACAATACCAGCGGGTAGTTCGTCACCTACTTCCAGCGTGAACCGGTCGCGCTTGAAGCGGGCCGTGATGGTGTTGCGCTTCTTGGCGTAGTTCTTCACCAGGTCCGTCACCATGGCATTCACACGGGCATCGGCGGTCCAGCCTTCCAGCACGAGGTCCTTGAACATGTTCACCTCCTCGGGCACGGCATAGTTGCTCTCGTCCTTGTAGGGGTTCTTATCGGGGAAGAGGTTTTCGGCAATGTTCTTCTTGCCGAATTTCACACCCTTCGAAATGATTTCGTCGCCGAACTTGTGCTTTACACCCTGGGAGGTTTTGCCTTCCAGCAGCTGCACCAGCTTTTCTACCATCACGGCTTTGATGCCGCGCAGCTCACGAGCGTACGTATCCTTCAGCTCTTCCACTTCCTTCTTCGACTTGGCCCGGAGGTTTTTGTCTTTCTTCGGACGCGAGAACAGCTTGGTACCGATAACTACCCCATTCAGGGACGGTGGCGCCTTAAGGGAGGCATCCTTCACGTCGCCGGCTTTGTCGCCGAAGATGGCGCGGAGTAGCTTCTCTTCCGGGGTCGGGTCGGTTTCGCCCTTGGGCGTAATCTTGCCGATGAGGATGTCGCCTTCCTTCACTTCAGCGCCCAGACGGATGATACCGTTGTCGTCGAGGTTGCGCACAGCTTCTTCGCTCACGTTCGGAATTTCCGAGGTCAGCTCTTCTTCGCCGCGCTTGGTTTCGCGTACTTCCAGCTCAAACTCCTCGATGTGAATCGAGGTGAAGATGTCGTCGCGCACTACTTTCTCCGAAATGACAATGGCATCCTCGAAGTTGTAGCCCTGCCAGGGCATAAATGCCACCTGCATGTTGCGGCCCAGGGCCAGCTCGCCTTTGTTGGTGCCGTAGCCTTCGCACAATACCTGGCCCTTACTTACCCGCTCGCCCTTCTTCACGAGGGGCGTCAGGTTGATGCAGGTGTCCTGGTTGGTGCGGCGGAACTTGATCAGGTCGTACGAAATCTTCTCGGCATCGAAGCTTACAAGGATGTCGTCTTCCGTCAGGTCGTATTTCACTACGATGCGGTTGGCATCCACATAGTCAATTACACCGTCGCTCTCCGCTACTACCAGCGTACGGGAGTCGGTAGCCACGCGGCCTTCCAGCCCGGTGCCCACGATGGGCGCCTCAGCCTTCAGCAGCGGTACTGCCTGACGCTGCATGTTCGAGCCCATGAGGGCGCGGTTGGCGTCGTCGTGCTCCAGGAACGGAATCAGCGAAGCCGCCACCGACACAATCTGGTTCGGGGCCACGTCCATGTAGCTGTATTCGCCGGGACCTACTACCGGGAAGTCGCCTTCGAAACGGCCTTTTACCAGTTCGTTGATGAAGTTGCCCGACTCATCAATGCGGGCGTTGGCCTGCGCAATGTGGTGGGTATCCTCTTCCTCGGCCGTCAGGTACTTCACGTTCTCCGTGGTGTCTACCTTGCCGTTTTCCACGGTGCGGTAGGGAGTTTCGATGAAGCCCATCGAGTTCACGCGGGCATGCACGCACAGCGACGAAATCAGACCAATGTTCGGGCCTTCCGGCGTTTCGATGGTGCAGAGGCGGCCGTAGTGCGTGTAGTGAACGTCACGTACTTCGAAACCAGCCCGCTCGCGCGACAGACCTCCCGGCCCCAGTGCCGATACGCGACGCTTGTGCGTCACCTCGGCCAGCGGGTTGGTCTGGTCCATGAACTGCGACAACTGGTTGGTGCCGAAGAACGAGTTGATAACCGACGACAGTGTGCGGGCGTTGATCAGGTCAACCGGCTTGAAGTCCTCGTTGTCGCGCACGTTCATACGCTCCTTGATGGTACGCGCCATCCGGGCCAGGCCTACGCCGAACTGGGCGTAGAGCTGCTCCCCTACCGTGCGCACGCGGCGGTTGCTCAAGTGGTCAATGTCATCGACAATGGCCTTCGAGTTGATCAGACCGATCAGGTATTTCACGATGAGAACAATGTCCTCATTGGTTAGTACGCGGGCGTCCCAACCGGTATCGATACCCAGCTTCTTATTGATGCGGTAACGGCCTACGTCGCCGAGGTCGTAGCGCTTATCCGAGAAAAACAGCTTCTGGATGATGTCACGGGCAGTTTCTTCGTCGGGCGCTTCGGTATTCCGCAGCTGACGGTAGATCTGTTCCACAGCTTCCTTCTCCGAGTTGGAGTTGTCTTTCTGCAGGGTGTTGTAGATGATGGCGAAGTCGGCGATGTTGACGTTCTCGCGGTGCAGGATAACCGATTTGGCTCCGGCATTCAGGATGGTGTCAATATCTTCTTCCTCGATGGTCGAGTCGCGCTCCAGGAGCACCTCGTTCCGGTCGATGGAAACTACCTCGCCGGTGTCCTCGTCCACGAAGTCTTCCGTCCAGGTGCGCAGCACCCGCGCGGCCAGCTTGCGGCCGACGGCTTTCTTCAGGATTTTCTTATCGGCTTTCACCTCTTCCGACAGCCCGAACAGGTCCAGGATGTCTTTGTCGGTGCCGTAGCCGATAGCGCGCAGCAGTGTGGTAACCGGGAATTTCTTTTTCCTGTCGATGTACGCGTACATCACGTTGTTCACGTCCGTGGCAAACTCAATCCACGAGCCTTTGAACGGAATGATACGCGCCGAATACAGCTTGGTGCCGTTGGTATGCTTGCTCTGGGCAAAGAACACCCCCGGCGAGCGGTGCAGCTGCGACACAATAACCCGTTCGGCGCCGTTGATAACGAATGAGCCTTTTTCGGTCATGTAGGGAATATTTCCCAAAAACACTTCCTGCTCAATCGTCTCGAAGTCCTCGTTGTCCGTATCATTGCAGACCAGACGCAGCTTGGCTTTCAGCGGCACCGAGTACGTCAGGCCCCGGTCGATGCACTCGTCAACCGAGTACTTGGGCGGGTCGACGTGATAATCGATAAAGGTCAGCACGAAGTTTTCGCGGGAGTCCGAAATCGGAAAGTTCTCCGCGAATACTTTGAACAGCCCCTCATCGGTCCGGTTTTCGGCAGCCGTTTCCAACTGGAAGAAATCCATGAACGAGCGAACCTGCACGTCCAGGAAATCCGGATACTCAATAACCTTTTTAATCTTGGCGAAGTTGATCCGCTCGTCAGCGGCCTGCAGTTTTTGCAGTCCTGTCTGTGCTTTCGGTGTAGCCAATGTATGTGGGGTTAGGAAATGGACACTGAGAGAATCCAGCCCAGCGTAACGGCAAAACCGCTACCTTGGGAATCAGCCGAAAGCCCGTTGCCCCCTCAGATTTTTTCTGACCGGGTAGCCTGGCGGGCGCACGAAAGCGCAAGGCAGAACCTTGCGCCGTACTCACCGTAGGCACGAAAAGCCGCAAAGCGGCGTGCAAACGAACTTCCGTTCTAGTTGTTGCCTACAAACAGGAAAAGACCTGGCTTAGTTGCCAGGCCTCTCCCTATTTGCTGGTGTTAGAGCAGGCAGCAGAAATTACTTAACTTCTACTTCAGCGCCGGCTTCTTCCAGTTGCTTCTTCAGGCCTTCAGCCTCGTCCTTGGTTACGCCTTCTTTCAGGGCCTTGGGAGCACCGTCAACCAGTTCTTTGGCTTCTTTCAGGCCCAGACCGGTCAGGTCTTTCACCAGTTTCACCACAGCCAGTTTGGCAGCGCCAGCCGACTTCAGGATCACGTCGAACGAGGTCTTCTCCTCAGGAGCTTCGGTAGCAGCAGGACCAGCAGGACCAGCCACAACTGCAGCAGCAGCCGGCTCGATGCCATACTCGTCTTTCAGGATACCAGCCAGTTCGTTTACTTCTTTTACCGTCAGGCTAACGAGCTGCTCGGCGAATGCTTTCAAATCTGCCATTTCTGTAGATTGTTAAAAAGGGGGGTTGTTGAAGGAAATTGAAAGGGAAAAAGATGAGCAGCGGTTAGCCTGCAACCTCTTCTTTTTCGGAAAGTGTTTTGAGGATACCAGCCAGCTTGCTACCGCCGCTCGTCAGAGCAGAAATAACATTCTTAGCAGGCGACTGAAGCAGACCGATAACATCACCGATAAGCTCGTTTTTGCCTTTCAGCGTGCTCAGCGTTTCAAGCTGGGTAGAACCCAGGTAGATGCTGGCATCGATGTAAGCGCCTTTCAGAACGGGCTTGGGCTCAACGCCGCGGCCGTAGTTCTGCGCCTTGTAGAAGTCTTTCAGCAGCTTGGCAGGAGCATTGCCCGACTCTTTCGAGAACAGCACGCCCGACTGGCCTTTCAGCGCCTCGTCCATTTCCGCCGTGTTGCCATCGAGGGTGTCGAGGGCTTTGCGGATGAACGTGTTTTTGTAGACTTTGAACTCCAGGCCGCGGTTAAAGCACAGGCGACGGAATTCGTTGATTTTCGCCACTGACATCCCCGACGCATCGGTGATGTAGAACGCGTTGTGCGATTGAAACTTCTCGCTCAACTCGTCGACGAGGGCTTGTTTTTCTTCCCGGATCATATCGTCGTGTTGATTTTAGTTATGCGGAAGTTACCGTGGTGTCAACCGGAACGGCGGGCGACATCGTGCTCGAAAGCGTGATGCTGCGGATGTACGTTCCTTTAGCCGACGAAGGCTTCAGACGGTTCAGGGTCTGAATTACTTCGATGGCGTTTTCGGCCAGCTTTTGCGGGTCGAACGACACTTTACCAACCGAGCAGTGGATGATGCCGGTTTTGTCGACTTTGAAGTCGATTTTACCTGCTTTCACTTCCTGCACAGCCTTGGCTACGTCGGTGGTTACGGTGCCCGACTTGGGGTTCGGCATCAGGCCACGAGGACCTAGTACGCGACCCAGACGGCCTACCTTAGCCATTACAGCCGGCATCGTGATGATTACATCGATATCCGTCCAGCCTTTCTCGATTTTCGAGATGTAGTCGTCCAGACCAACAAAGTCAGCACCAGCAGCGGTAGCTTCGGCTTCTTTGTCGGGCGTAACGAGGGCCAGAACGCGTACCGTTTTGCCAGTACCGTGGGGCAGCGTTGCTACGCCACGTACCATCTGGTCGGCTTTGCGGGGGTCTACACCCAAACGAACGTCGATATCAACCGAGGCGTCGAACTTGGTATAGGTGATGTCCTTCACCACGGTAGCAGCCTCTACGAGGTTGCGCACCTGGGTCAGATCGTGCTTGGCAAGGGCTTCCTTGCGCTTTTTGCTTACTTGTGCCATCTGATTCTTCTCCGTTAAGATTATTCAGCGAAAGGAGAATCTCCCTTGATGGTGATACCCATGCTGCGGGCCGTACCAGCTACCAGCTTCATGGCCGATTCGATTTTGAACGCGTTCAAATCAGGCATTTTCACTTCGGCAATAGTGCGGATCTGGTCCCACGTTACCGACCCTACCTTGTTCCGGTTAGGCTCTTTGGAACCGCTCTGAATTTTAGCGGCTTCCTTCAGCATTACCGGTGCTGGGGGGTCTTCACCACGAAGTCGAACGACTTGTCGGTGTACATGGTGATGAGAACAGGACAAACTTGGCCGGCCTTATCCTGGGTGCGCGCGTTAAACTGCTTGCAGAACTCCATGATGTTAAGGCCTTTGCTACCAAGTGCAGGTCCAACCGGCGGCGCGGGGTTCGCGGCGCCTCCCTTTATCTGAAGCTTCAGATAACCTCTAATTTCCTTGGCCATTTGGATTGAAAGGCTGCGGACGACACGACGTAACTCGCATCCTCCTCAGATGAATGTATTTGCTCCTGGTGGAAGCACCGCCGGCCCGGAGCGAATGGCCTGCGACGATATTGAAAGAGAACTTAGAAATCAGAGCTTAGAACTTAGATGCGTTGGCGGCTAAGTTCTAAGCTCTCCTGATCTAAGCTCTGTTATGACTCTTTCTCGACCTGGGTGTAGCTGAGCTCCATAGGAGTGCTACGCCCAAAAATTTTGACAATGACGTTCAATTTCTTGCGCTCTTCGAAAACCTCCGAAACAGTGCCCGACATACCGGCGAAACCACCATCTACAATCTTCACCAACTCACCAGCAACGAAAGGCGTCTCCAGCGTGGCCGTCTGTTCTTCGGCTTCGTCCACAATCCCGAGAATGCGGTTTACTTCCGAAATGTGCAGCGGAACCGGCTTGGTATTCTGATTGGCTGCTTTGCCTTCCTTATCACTCAGAAAGCCGATAACGCCCGGAGTGCTGGTGATGATGTGGTCAACTTCGCCGTGGGTCAGGTCGGCGTGGATGATGATGTAGCCGGGATACAGGTTCCGCTCACGCACGCGCTTCTTGCCGTTACGCATCTCGAATACCTTCTCTACCGGAATCAGCACCTGCGGCACTAAGTCAGAAAGGCCGTGACGCCCTATCTCGGTTTCGAGGTAGGTCTTAGCCTTTTTCTCCTGCCCGCTGACCGAACGGACAACGTACCATTTCAACTCTCCCATTAGTCAGTAACGCTTAGCGGAAGGAGTTGTAGAACGCTTCCAGCCCCGTTTTGAAAACCAAGTCCATCACGCCAACGATAATCGCAAACACGAGCGAGCCAATAAGCACCAAGCCAGCGCTCTTCTGTAGCTCTTCAAAGGATGGCCACGTTACTTTGTAGCGCATCTCCTCGGTCGTTTCGCGGAAATAGTTGGTCAGCTTGCTCATGGTGTCGCCGATTTGGCTGGTGGTACCTGCTGCCGGAGCAGCTGTAATGGCACGGGCGGAGAGATTCGAACTCCCATCAAAGGTTTTGGAGACCTCTATTCTACCCTTGAACTACGCCCGTGGATGCGTCTCAAAACAGCCTGGGGCCGGATTGGGACTGCAAATGTACTGAACTGCTTGGACAAAACAAATCCGCCCCCGAAAAAATCGAGGGCGGATTGCATTGATCTAGTGGAAACTAGTCGAGGATTTCGGTAACCTGACCAGCACCTACGGTACGACCACCTTCGCGGATAGCGAAACGCAGGCCCTTTTCCATAGCTACTTTGTTGATCAGCTCCACCGTGATGGTGATGTTGTCGCCAGGCATTACCATTTCAACACCTTCGGGCAGGGTGATGATACCCGTTACGTCGGTGGTGCGCAGGTAGAACTGGGGACGGTAGTTGTTGAAGAACGGCGTGTGACGGCCACCTTCTTCTTTCGACAGTACGTACACCTCAGCCTTGAACTTTTTGTGAGGCGTTACCGAGCCGGGCTTGCAGATAACCATACCGCGACGGATGGCTTCTTTTTCAATGCCACGGAGCAGCAGACCTACGTTGTCGCCAGCTTCGCCACGGTCGAGGATCTTGCGGAACATCTCAACACCAGTAACGGTCGACTTCAGACCTTCAGCACCCATGCCGAGGATGTCAACCTGCTCACCCGAGTTGATGATACCACGCTCGATACGACCAGTTGCTACCGTACCACGACCCGTGATAGAGAATACGTCCTCTACGGGCATCAGGAAGGGCAGGTCAGTCAGACGGGCAGGAATCGGAATGTAGCTGTCAACAGCGTCCATCAGCTCCTCGATCTTGGGAACCCAGTTGGCGTCGCCGTTCAGGCCACCCAGAGCCGAACCTTGGATTACGGGGATGTTGTCACCGTCGAAGTCGTAGAACGACAGCAGCTCACGGATTTCCATTTCCACCAGCTCGAGGAGCTCGGGGTCATCTACCATGTCTACTTTGTTCATGAACACCACCAGCTGAGGAACACCTACCTGGCGAGCGAGCAGGATGTGCTCACGCGTCTGGGGCATCGGGCCGTCGGTAGCAGCTACCACGAGGATAGCACCGTCCATTTGGGCAGCACCCGTTACCATGTTCTTCACATAGTCAGCGTGACCAGGGCAGTCAACGTGAGCATAGTGACGGTTTACGGTCGAGTACTCTACGTGCGCGGTGTTGATGGTGATACCACGCTCTTTTTCTTCCGGAGCGTTGTCGATAGACGAGAAGTCACGCTTCGCAGCCAAACCTTTGTTCGCCAGTACCGTGGTGATAGCAGCAGTCAGGGTGGTTTTGCCGTGGTCGACGTGCCCGATCGTACCGATGTTCACGTGCGGCTTGGAACGATCAAAATTTTCTTTGGCCATTGTAAAGAGATTAAGAGGAATTTTAGAAAGAAGAGAAAACGCGACTTGACTATACCGCAAGAAAGCGAAACGCAGCTCCACTGAGTGGCAACAACTGCACGTCGCTTTACTTAGCTGACAGCTCCGAACGGGGCAGTCGCGCTGCTCCGTTGACAACCGTAATTGTGAGCCATTTATGGGATTTGAACCCATGACCTCTTCCTTACCAAGGAAGTGCTCTACCACTGAGCTAAAACGGCTTATTCTTCTTTGAGGTAATAGCTAGCTAGCCAATGGCTGCTGACTATTAAGAGAGCGGGAGACGAGGTTCGAACCCGCGACCTGCAGCTTGGAAGGCTGCCGCTCTACCAACTGAGCTACTCCCGCGAATGGTGAGCGGTGAAATGGTGAGCTCAACTCAACAACTCACCATTTCACTACTTACTGAACTGTGGGGGTAACAGGACTCGAACCTATGAACCCGAAGGAGGTGAGTTACAGTCACCCGCAATTGCCGCTATGCGATACCCCCAGTTAGTTTTATCAGCACCGTTTGCACTGAACTTGCTCCTCTTAAACCGCCCTCGGTAGAAGGCCGATTGCTAAAGGAGTTGCAAAATTAGCCGCTTTCAGACGCAAGTCAAGCTATTGAGCTTAATTACTGCAATATTTTTTCATCGGTTTAGCCTCATGCTTGGATATCCGATTCTACTTCAGCAGCTTACTGGCCCGGTTTTCAGGCAGAATTATTCCTCGCAAATCAGTTACAGCAGATTATACATCCCTTTCAGCCCTTCATCCTTTTCCTTGGCACGGATATCCTGGAGTATCGTTTTTAACTCCTGGCTGCGTTCGGCTACAGCACTCAACCCTTTGTAGGCGCCTAGCCGTACCAGATAGGAAGGGTTGTTGCGGGCTAGTACCTCCAGCCGTTTGATGCCTTTTTCCCGCTCGATCGGCGGCATACGCTGCATGAACTGCCCGAAGTTGGGCAGGAAGGTATATAAATCGGCATCCTGGAGTGTTTCCAGGTGGCGCAAAAACCATTCGTATTGGTCTAAATGCCCATTTAGTGCGTAATAGCCGCCCAAAGCGGTAATTACCCGGCTGCTGGGGGTTTCCTGCAGAGTGGCAATTTTCGGCTGCGATGCTACGGTAGGATTACGGGTAAGAGCAGCCAGCGCCGCACTTACCACTGTATACGAGCTGTCGTTCAGCGCCGTGTCGTAGACCTGGCCAAAGTCTTCGTTGCTGAAGGAGTTCAGCGTAGTAATGGCGGCGGCTCGTACGTCGCTCCGGGTATCGGTGGTAGCTACGCGCTGCAGCTCTTTCCGTACTGCGCCGCCTTCGGGGCCTTTGTAGCGCCGCAGCGCTTCAGCGGCGGCCACGCGCACACCCCAGAATTTATCATTAAGAGCGTTTCGCAAGGTAGCCGAAACAGCAAGGTCTGCTACTTTAGGGCGCAGCCCTTCAATGGCCTGTTGCTTTTGCTGATAGTTGCGGGCGTGCTGAAGCAGGTATACCAACTCATCCTGGGAAAGCTCCTCCTCTATTTTCGCCAGCAACTGGGACTCATCATCAAACTTTACCAGACTGGGGCGCTGCGACGAAGGCAGCAGGAAGGTCTGATCGGCTTTGGTAACGGTAATACGGTGCGTGGCCGACTGATTATTGTTTCCCCAAATGGCTACCGTAACGGGCAGACGATAGATAGGCGTGAACGTGGAATCCTGGGTTTGCTGCACGCGCAGACTTACCTGTCCGTTGGTGTAGCTATGAGTGATGCGTAGCTCGGGGTGGCCACGCTGCAAAAACCACTGGTCGAAAAACCAGTGCAGATCTTCGCCGGTCACTTCCTCAAAGGTCATCCGTAGCTCATCTATTTCTACTGCCGAGAACTTGTAGCGGGTGAGATACTGATTGAGCGCCAAGAAGAAGGCCTCATCCCCCACGTGCTTACGCAGCATGTGCAGTACGCGGCCGCCTTTCTGGTAGGAGTGCCGATCAAACATGTCTTCCTTTTCCCGGTACTGATACCGGATAAGCGGCACGCGCTTGTCTTCGGCTTCCTGCAGATAGTGGTTCAGGGCCGTTGCCTGCACCATTGAGGCCGCATCGGCGCCGTACTTGTACTCCGTCCAGAGTAACTCGCCGTAGTCCGCGAAGGACTCGTTGAGCGGCAGGTTAGCCCAAGACTCGCAGGTGACGTAGTTGCCAAACCAGTGGTGTACCAGCTCGTGCGCAATTACCCAGTCGAAGTTCTGATCCAGCAGTTCCCGGCGGGTGGCCTGAATGCCTTCCCCATGCACCACGGCCGTGGTATTTTCCATGGCACCCGAAACGTAGTCGCGCACGGCAATCTGGGCGTATTTTTCCCAAGGAAACTCTACCCCGAATTTCTTCGAGAAAAAGTCCAGCATCTGGGGCGTGTTCCCGAAAACTGCTTTGGCGGTGCCGGCAAACTTTGGCTCTACGTAATAGTCGACGGCTTTGCCGCGCCAGGTGTCATTCACCACGGCAAAGTCGCCCACCGCAATCATGGCCAGGTAGGGCGCGGCGGGCTGCACCTGCTTCCAAGTATCCGTGCGGGTGCCGTCGGCATTCTTTTTGGAGGTTACCAGCAAACCGTTCGACAGAGTTTTGTACTGCCCATCCACCGTCAGGGTGATTTCCTGCGTCATCCGCTGGTTGGGCTTGTCGATGGTCGGAAACCAGTTGGAGTTGTTTTCCATCTCGCCCTGCGTCCAGATCTGGCGGGGCTTGCCCTTCTCCGTACCCAGGGGGTTGATGAAGAACAATCCTTTATTGCTAGTAATGGCATCGGAGCCGCTGGCGGGCAGCTCGTTGGGCTTGGCTATGTAGGCAATGCGTACCTGGTAGGTTTCGGTGCGGGCATACGTGCGGTCGAGGTTGACGGTGAGTTGCCGCCTGTCGTAGCCGTAAGTCAGGGCCTTTTCCTTGCCGTTGCCCGTCAGCAGCCGGATATTCCGGATATCAAACCCTTTTGCATCCAGCACCAGCTGGTTCTGCGGATGAAAATGCGGCCGCACCGTCAGGGTAGCCGAGCCGATAACCTGCTGCTTGGCCCAGTCGAAGCGCAAGTCCAGCGCGGTATGCTGCAGGTCACTGAGGATTGTAGCGGCGGGCTGCGTGGAACCCGACGAGGGCAGCCACGAGGGGATAATGACCGTGGCTGTTTCGGTGGTAGAAACAGCTTCGGCGGGCTGGGCTTTTTTGCGCGTACTAGCTTTGGGTACCGTCTCTTGATTTGGTCTGACGTTCTGGGCCAGTGCTACCACATGCAGTACGAGTACTAAACTAAGGGTGCCGAGAACCGGGTATTTCATGCGGGTGGCAATAGGGTAATGTGGCTCAATTTCCGAAATAAGTTTGAGATTTGGCCTATCTTTAGGCCCTTTTCCGCCCACCTTATCCCCGCTCAGATGCTCCAAGTTACCACCGGTTCCGACAAGGTTTGGGAGGTAGATTTTCGCCCCGGTTCTATTACGGTTCAAGATCAGCCCTTTAACTGGGACATTATGCCCTTGGGCAACGAGCGGTATCATGTGGTGCACGAAGGACGGTCTTTTTCAGTCGAGGTTGTTCAGGTAGACCGCCCCGGCAAAACGGTCCAGCTGAAAATCAACGGCCAGCAGATGGAACTGACGGGCAAGGACCGCTTCGATCTGCTCTTGGATAAAATGGGGCTGGGCGCCGCTGCCACCCAGAAAGTAAACCAGTTGAAAGCGCCCATGCCGGGCCTCATCGTGGACGTTCGGGTAGAGCCGGGCCAGACTGTGCAGAAAGGTGACGCGCTGCTGGTGCTGGAAGCCATGAAAATGGAAAACATTCTGAAAGCCCCGGCCGACGGCACTATCTCAGACGTCAAAGTGCGTATGCGCGACAACGTCACCAAAGGGCAGATTCTTATTCAATTCGGCTAAACCCGGCCCTGGCTGGTTGGCTCCGCTTCTTTTCTCACGCTAATTTTCTCCGTTTTGAAATATACCCGAATCCTGCTCAAGCTCAGCGGTGAGGCCCTGATGGGCAACCAGCAATACGGCATCGATGCTGAGCGCCTGATGCAATACGCCGAAGAAATCAAGGTTGCCGCCGCTACCGGTACCCAAGTGGCCGTCGTTATCGGCGGGGGCAACATCTTCCGGGGCGTGCAGGCCGAAGCCTTCGGGCTCGACCGGGTGCAGGGTGATTATATGGGGATGCTGGCTACGGTCATCAACTCTATGGCCCTGCAAAGCGCCCTTGAGAAGCTGAACGTGAACACCCGCCTGCTGTCGGGCGTGACGATCCAGCGGGTGTGCGAGCCGTATATCCGGCGGCGCGCCCTGCGGCACCTGGAGAAAGGCCGCGTGGTTATCTTCGGCGCCGGTATTGGCTCTCCCTACTTCACTACCGATTCGGCCGCGTCGTTGCGCGCCATTGAAATTGAGGCCGATGTGGTACTGAAGGGCACGCGCGTGGATGGCATCTATACGGCGGACCCCGAGAAGGATCCGTCGGCGGTGCGGTACCCCGAAATCACCTTTGATGAGGTAATGGCCAAAAACCTGAACGTGATGGACATGACGGCCTTCACGCTGTGCAAGGAAAATAATCTGCCCATTATCGTGTTCGATATGAACAAGCACGGGAACCTGCAGCGCCTGCTGGCCGGCGAAACCGTAGGTACGCTGGTAAAAATAAACAACGCCCCGGTGCAGGCACCTGAGCCCAGCGGCCTGCAACCGGCTGCTCACAAGGCATAGTATACTTCCGCTGCACGGCTGAATGGTTAAATGGTTGCCGTGCAGCACTTTTCTCAGAACCTCAACCACTTTCCTCACTCAGCCATTTAACCATTCAGCCTACATACAATGGACGAAGAAATTAAATTCTACCTGGACGAAGCGGAAGAATCAATGAGCAAGTCGCTCCAGCACACGGGCACGGAGCTGAGCCGTATCCGCGCCGGCAAAGCCTCGCCAGCCATGCTGGAAGGCCTGCGCGTCGATTATTACGGCACGCCTACGCCCGTGAGCCAGGTAGCCAACATTGCTGCCCCCGATGCCCGCACGCTCTTCATCAAGCCCTGGGAAAAGAACATGGTAGGCGAAATTGTGAAAGCCATCAAGAACAGCGACCTGGGCCTCAACCCGCAGTCGGACGCGGAAGGTGTGCGCCTGAATATTCCACCCATGACGGAGGAGCGTCGCCGTGACCTGGTGAAGCAGGTGAAAACTGAATCGGAGAGCGGCAAAGTGCGCATCCGCGGCATCCGTAAAGATGTGAACGACTCCCTACGCAAGCTGCTGAAAGAAGGCGCTTCGGAAGATGCCGTGAAAGACGCCGAAGCCAAAGTGCAGAAAGCCACCGACAGCTACATCGTCAAGATAGATGACCTCGTCAGCAAGAAGGAAGCTGAAATCATGACCATCTGAGGTCAGCCAGTCCCCATAGAAAAAGCCCCTGTCAAGCAAATGGCAGGGGCTTTTTCTATGGGGACTGTAGCAAGACACTACGCTTGCCAGTACTTGTTGCGTTTGATAAGCTCATCGACGGCGGCCGGTACCATATACCGGATAGAGCGGCCAGCGCGCACACACCCACGAATAAAGGTGGCGGAAATATCCAGTAGCGGCGCCTCTACTATTCGTACTTGTGCTGTCACTTCGGCTATAGGCGTTCCGGGCCGGGGATACACGTAAATATTATACTCGGCCATAATCCGGCTGGCTTCTTTCCAGCGGGGCAGACCCGGCAGATTGTCGCCCCCCATCAGCAGCACAAATTCTTGTAAAGGGTATTGCTGCCGCAAGGCATCCAGCGTGTGAATGGTGTAATTGGGTTTGGGCATTCCAAACTCAATATCCAGCACCCGCAACCGGGTATTATCCGAAATAGCCGCCTGCACTAAGGCGTAGCGCTCAGTTTCAGGCAACAGCTCCTCTCCTACTTTAAACGGGCTCTGCGGCGAAACCACCAGCCATACGGCATCCAGATCGGTATGCGTGGCCATAAATTCGGCCAGGATGAGGTGGCCGGTATGTATAGGATTGAAGGAGCCGAAAAGCAGGCCTACTCTAGCCTGACTCACAGAATAGCTGGCTCGGCCGTGATAAACTCTCGCACCAGCTTTTCAGCCTGGGCCGTAGCGGCGTCTAGGTCATCATTGATGACAACCTCATCGAAACGGTCCTCGAATGTCAGCTCAAACCCGGCTTTGTAGAGGCGTGATGAGATACTGGCCGCTGAATCGGTAGCACGGGCGCGCAGGCGCTGTTCCAGCACCTGCATGGAAGGCGGCTTCACGAAAACAGCCAGGGCCCGGTCCTTGTAAAACTCCTTGATACTTAGACCGCCTTTCACGTCCACATCCAGCACGGCGTGTTTGCCGCTGGCCCAGATGCGCTCAATTTCCGATTTCAGCGTGCCGTAGAAAGCACCTTCGTAGACTTCCTCCCACTCCACGAATTCTTCGTGACGAATCTTGTCCTGGAATTCCTGGACGGAGATGAAATAGTAGTCCTGCCCGTTGGTTTCGCTCCGGCCGCGCCGGTCGCGCGTACACGCCGAGATAGAAAAGCTTAGCTCCGGAATGCGCTCCAGCATCCGGTGAACAATGGTGGTTTTACCGGCTCCGGAGGGAGCGGAAAAGGCAATGATTTTCCCCTGCATGGGGCAAAATTAGGCCATTTCTACATTTAACCGTGCCATGATGCTTTCCGACAGCGAAGAAGGTGCTCCTTTACGACCTACATGCTGGCCCAGGAAGTGAATAAACACCTGCTGTTTCTCAATGGTGTCGAAGCACGGAGAGCAATCCTCGGCATGATTTATGAAGTAATCTTCGTCCTCCTCACTGGGAGAACGGCCTTCAACGATTTGATCCAGAATTGTATTCACTCGTTCACAGTCGGTACCGTTAGCGTCGGCAGCCGGTTGGTCTTGTTTTGTAGAGGTAACATCCATAGTCTTTAGGGAAGAGAGGGTTATTCGTGGTCTTCCGCATCCTCATCGGCCTCGGGGTTGCCACCGTAGCCGATTGATTTTGCGTATTTTTCAAGTTTGTCTTTCAAAAAGTTACGTGCCCGGTGCAGCCTTGAGCGAACAGTACCAATGGGGATGTCCAGTACTTTGGCCATTTCCTCATAGGTGAAGCCTTCCAAGTCGCAGAGGATAATCACGGTGCGAAAATCCACCGGCAGCGAGTTCAGCGCGCTGGCCACTTCGTCGCCGATGAGGTCACGCACGGATTGCTGCCGCAAGTCAGACGATGTGCTTCCCGCATCGCCCTCAGCCTCCACATCCTCCGTATTGTAATAGCCTTCAATTTCGCTGTAGTCGACTTTGGCAGGCTGTTTACTTTTTTTACGGAAGTCGTTGATGAATGAGTTTTTCAGGATGCGAAACAGCCAAGCCTTGGCGTTGGTTCCCGGCTCGAAGTATTCGAAGAAGCGGTAGGCCTTCAGATACGTCTCCTGCACCAGATCATTGGCATCGTCCTCATCCAGCGTAAGCCGGTAAGCAAAGTTGTACAAAGAGTCGATTACCGGCATCAGTTCAGCCTGGAACCGGCGGTCCTTCTCTTCTTTGGATAATTTGGAAACCCGTTCGGGAGAATCGCTCATGGGGTGCTAGGGAGTTACGCGGTAGCGGATGGAAAAACACCCGCGTAGGCAGCAGCTAAATGTACGGATTATGACGAGTCCTTCAAGCAGAATCAGCCGCAGAAGCCGTCAGCAGCCTCCTTTCGGCAGCTACCAGCAGAAATCCGTAACAAAATATAAACAGGTTAAAACTTATCTGAAGCTCCAGCAGCGAGTCCGTCAGCATGGCCACGGCGTGCAGAGTCAGGAAATGATACACGTACGCGTTTTGCCACTGCCCGGGTTGCACCATTGGCCCAAAGAGCATCAGCAGCCATAAAGCCAGCCCAACTATGCCACCGCCTACCAGCTGATGCAGGTACTGGTTGTGCACCATCACCTGATTGACGGGCCGCAAGCCGAAACTCTGGCGGGCATACTGTGCCTGCATAGCCTGGCGGACATCGGCGGGGGCAGCGCCCACCCACGGATGCTGCCGGCTAACGGCCAGCGCCGTGTGCCAGGCAGCCAGTCGCTTGGAAAGGGAGTAGTCGTTGATATCGTGCCGAAGCGTGAACTGCTCTAGGTCGTACAGGGAAGCCGCCACCCGGTTGCGCACGGGTAGCAAGGTGTGGTATGCTACAATGGGGCCCAGCACCAGCAGCACCAGCAGCCCAGCCCCCAGCAGCCAGCGCCGCCGGGCCACCAGCACTCCGGCCCTCAGCAAAAGTGTAGCGTAGAAAACAAACAGCCCGGTGCGGTAGGCCAGCATGTGAAGGACCAGCACGCATACTGCCGCACTGCCGACTGCCAACCACCGCTGCCAACTGGCTGCTTGGGTTTGCTGCCCCAGCAGCCAGCCGAAAAATGCGGCCAGCGCGAGCATAACGCTGAAGTGAATGTGAAAAATACCCGTAATGGAAGGCAGGTTCTGCCCCAGCGCAAACAGCTCGTTGGCGTGCGCATACTGCCGAAAATACTGCCCAAGCGTGCCCAGTGCCACCAGCGCCGTGCTCACTGTGAATAACACCCCCACCCCGTAGCGCTGCCGCCCACTGAGCGGCACACTTAGCCCAAAGGCCAGCGGCAGCGCCAGCAAGGGCAGCTGGCGGTACACTTCGTGGCGCCACACCGGCCAGTCGGAGGTATAGAGGGCACTAACCCACCAGAACAGATAAAGTAGCGCAGGAAACCACACAGTACGCAAGCGCCAGTAACATCTCCACGCCTGTCGTAGCCCCGGATTGGCCAGCACGGCCGCAATGCCTACCAGCGGACTAATAGCCACCAAAGCCCGCGACGCCAGCAAGCCCGCCACGCCTGCCACGCAGGCCAGCAGCAGCAAGTACTGGGAAAGCTGGCCGCGCCCATACAGCCGGGATATCCGGAGAAGCTGCCTGTTCATCATCTTCAGGCAGACATGCCACGTGAGGCATTGCCCGGCGTCAGTGGCTGCCACCTGGCAATGTGGGCTGCTACCTCCACTGGTTCAATGGCTAGCATGCAGGAGCAGCCCACCGGATTTTGCCGGCACTCCGAACAATCAGGCTTATCAAATACCAGATACTCGGCGTGCGGGCCTAGCGGAGCCCAGCGCCCCGAATGCACCGGGTGAATAGGTGGAAACAAGCCCAGCGCCTGCCGGCCCAGCGCGGCGGCCAGATGCAACGGCCCCGTGCCAGCCGCTACCATCCCATCGGTGGCGGCAATGAAGGCCAGGAACTGCGGTAAGGACAGCTGCCCCGTGAGGTCCGTCAGCAGGCCGGCGTGGGCCTGCAGCCACTCCCGCATGGTATCAGCCTCGGCGGCCGTGCCCGTGACGAACACCTGATGCCCCTGCGCGTGCAGGAGTCGGGCTAACGTACCGAAATGCGCCAGGCCCCATTCGCGGCCGTGGCCGCGGGAACGGGGGTGCAGAATGATGTTGAGCTTACCGGCCGGTTTCCGCTGTAGCTGCTCCATCACAGATACTGCTAACGCTTCGGAAGCCTGCAGTTTTCCCAGGGGCACCAGTTCTTCCAGGGCTGGCACAGCCTGCAAACCCAATGGGCGCAGCAGCAGCATGTTGAGCTGCGCTTCGTGCCAGGGCGAGTGGCGGCGGCTCAGGCTCACCAGTCGGTTGCACGTGAGCCAGTGAAACCATCGGTTACGGGTTCCTATCCGGACGGGTATTTCAACCTCCTTGGCTAGCCGGGCCAGCCTTCGACTGGGAAATACGTGCAGAATAACATCGGCCTTGACTGCCTGCATGCGGGCTTCCTGAGCTTGGCTGGGCAGCACCATCAGGTCGTCGTCACTCAGAAAACCATCGACAAAAGGACTGGCGGTAGCTACTTCCCGGGTGTAGTTGCGGCCCAATACCACCACTCGGCAGCCCGGGAACTGTTGCTTTAGCCAGCCGGCCATAGGCAGCGTCAACACTAGGTCGCCGATGGCATCAGTGCGGCTGATCAGAAAAGTCTTCATGCCGACAGATTTTTGTTGAGTGCCCGCAGCTTGGCGTATTTCAAAAATACGCCCCAGGCCGATAACGCGGCGATGCACAAGCCGGCAAAGCCATCCTGCCAAGCTCCCCGCAGCAAGTACAGGTGCCAGAACTTGCCAACCGGTTTCAGCGTGAGGTGCCACCACTTAGCATTGCGGCCTTTGTTTGCTAGTTCCTGCGCGCCAATAGTAGTGAAGCGGTTGAGCTGGTGCACGTGGCTTTCGACAGAGGGGTAAGAATAATGCAGCAGGTCGCCGGCCAAAGGCAGCGGCGTGGGCTGGCCGGGTGCTAACTCGTACCGCTCGTGCAGCAGCTCACCCTGCCACTGGCCCAGGCGTCGGTCGTAAAGCCGAAGCTTTCGGTCGGGGTACCAGCCGCCGTGGCGCACCCAGTGGCCGCAGTAGTTGGTGAGGCGGGCCAGCGTGTACCCACCACCCTGCCAGTTGGCTTTGGCTTGGAGCAGGCTCTGCTGCAGCGCTGCCGTGAGTACTTCGTCGGCATCCAGCTGCAGCACGTGCGGATGCCGGGCCTGCGCCGTGGCAAAGTTCTTTTGCTGCACGTAGCCCTCAAAAGCGTGCTGCACGACCCGGGCGCCCATTGCCTGGCTGATAGCCACCGTCTGGTCTGTCGAAAAACTATCGACTACCACCACATCATCGGCCACACCGCGCACTGCTTCCAGGCAGCGGGCAATGTTGGCTTCTTCGTTGAAAGTGATGATGACGACGGACAGCGGAACGGACGGCATAGCGGGGCAAATATCCGCATTTTGGCGCGCCGCACCATACTGGGTTACGTTTGGCCAGTTGGGTGCATTCAGGATAAGCCCTTAGTGTTTCACCTAGCCTGCTTAGCTCTATGCAATTATCAGCACTTCTTGGCCTGTCAACGCTTGCGTTGCTGAGCAGCTGCGACGGCACAATGCCCACCGCGCGCTTTGATGCCTTTCCTATCAGTCGGCCGCAAAATCTAACGCGGTTGCTGGGCTCCAGGGTTACGCTCATCAGCCCGCAGGACACGCTGGCTCTGGAAATCACCTTCGACCCGCATACGGGCCTGAACACGCTGCGGCAAGGCGCTACCGATACTATGCTGACCGCTGATGTCTTTCGTTTCAGGGGGCTTTACTACTTCGTCGAGAGCTTAGGGGACTCCAGCTGCTGGGTGCACGCAGTGCGTATTGAGCGCGGGCAGGTGCAGGGCCTGAACACCGGTTATTGGCAAATGGACAGCCTGACCTCCTTGGTTAAGCAGAACGCTTGGCCCGAACTGGTACGCTACCACAGCGCTGCCCGGGACAGTTTCCGCCTGCGCTTTGACCGCCGCGTGTTACGCAAGTTTTACGCCGGCCAGCCCGGTATCTTCCCCATATACCGGGTGCAGCCGCAGAGTACGGCTCAACGGGCATTGGTAACGCAGCCTCACACCACCGCGCCCGACACTAGCATCAGCCTCTATCCCAACCCTGCTTCCCGGCAAGCCACGCTGGATTTCGGCACTGCTGCTGACCGTGAGGTGCAGGTATACACAACTCAGGGCGGGCTGATAAAAACTTATTCCGTTAAGGCCAGCCTCTTTGTGTTGCCCGTAGCAGAGCTACCCGCGGCAACTTATCTGGTACGCATTACTTCGATGAACTCATCTAAGCCCGGCCGTACGTTGCGTTTGCTCGTGCAGCATTAGGGTAGCGAACCTGAGCTTGACGAAGCAGGAGGTTATCTTAAAACCGCGCCCCCACTACCACCGTGCGCTTGTACTCGCGCTTGTCGCCGCCGCTGGGCCGGAACAGCTCGATGTGCAGCACGTACACGCCCACGCCGGCTTTGCGGCCCTGGTCGGTGAGGCCGTCCCACTGCACAAAGCCGCTGGTGGCCAGCGTTTGGTTGCGCACCAGCTTGCGCACGGGGCGGCCCTGCGCGTCGTAAATGGTCACGCTGGCGGCGTAGCCGGTTTGGTCGAGGGTATAGTTGAGAGTGGTAAAATCCTGCTGGCCATCGGCATCGGGCGTGAAGACTTCGGGCTCCAGGCTGAAGAGCTTGGTGCCGGTGGGGTCTTCCTGCAGCTGGGAGTTGCGGCGACCCGGCGTGGCGTAGCCTACGCTGCCCGCTGCCGAGTGAAAATTGCTGGCCTCGTTGCCGCCCGCGGCCCGAATCCGCTCCAGCGACACGCCGTTCACATCATCGAGCAACGCCAAGTGTTGCTTGGCACTGTACGGAACACGCTCCAACGGGGCCCCGGTTCGGTCATATAGTGTTACAATACCAGCGTCATCGGGGAAAGTGGGCAGGTCGGCTAGCTCCAGGAAGGCAGCTGGCTCCGAACTGGTCGGATATTGGGCCTGCACCACATCGGGCCGCTCCGTGAGTGCCACCAACTGGCCGGGAGCCAGCACGTACGCCTCACTGCTGATAGAAGCCGCATCCACGCTGCCATCGGGCTTTTCGTTGCCGATCTGCCAGCCCTGCAGGTTGATGTACTTGGCGGAGCGGTTGAGCAGCTCCACAAAATCGTAGCCGCCGGTGCGGGGGTTGAACAGGATTTCGTTGACGACTACATCCCCGCTCACGGCCACCGACGGCAGTGCTACCGTAGCGGTAGCCGCCGCGCCGGTGGCATTGCCTACGCAGTCGGTGGCGCGCTGCACGCTCACGGTCACTGGCTGGCTGGGCTGCAGGGCCGTTCCCAGCGTCAGATCCACCACCCGAAAATCGGGGCTGACGGCAGCTACCCGCGTGATGGTGTTGCCCGCAATGGTGTAAAGCGCGGAGCTGCTGGCGGCCACACTGTCGAGCTTCTCGCTGAAATACAGACGTACCAACGTAGCACTTAGCGCCAACGCCCGTTGCAGGGCCGGGGGCCGACTGTCAGCGTTGGCAGTGCGCACGGCGTTGGCACGCCCGGGTGTGCCGCCGCTGGGGTCGGCGCTGGCCGTCCAGTTTTCGATGCCGCCGCAGGGGTTGGCCGGGTCAATCATTTCCAGGGACCAGCCTCCTTCCTTTTTCTCGGCGTCTTTGTACCACGTATCCGAGTAGCGGATTTCGTAGAGCGTCTGGCCGGCAGGCGCGCGCAGCACCAGCTGGTCGCCGCCGTTGCTGAGGCTGGGAAAGTTGCTCACCCCGAAGACTTTGTTCACGCCGGCAAACAACTCTACCCGCGTGCTACCGCACACTACGGCGTACTCCCCGGGCAATAATGTGGCCGTGGCCGGAAATACCGCCGGGTTGCCGCTGCTGCCGGGCTTAAGCAGCCGGACGCCGCCCAAATTCAGAATGTTGGTCGTGGGGTTGTAGATTTCCAGGTACTCCGAGGCTGGCAGGCCAATCACCGGCGTTTCATCGGCCAGAATTTCGGTGATGAGCAGTTGGTTGACGCCGGGCGAAATAGCAAAGCCGCTGTTGGTAAAGCCCAGGTTGAACGGCCCCGTCAGCACGTTGCCAAAAACGTCGGCCACCGAGCGGATGACCAGCGTGTTGGCGCCCGTGGGCAAATCGGCGGCCAGCGTGAGGTGCACTACGTTCTGGTTTTGCGCGTCGCGGGTAGCGCTGATGATGGCCGGGCCGCCGCTGAGCTGGTAGCTGCCCACGGCCTGGGTTTCGCTCACGGCCTCATCGAACACCACATTCAGCTGGCGGGCAGCAGTGGGCGTGGCCAGCACCAGACCGGGCGCCTGTTGGTCCGTCACTTTGAAATCATCAAACAGAAAGCTGCGGTTGTTGCTGGACGAGTACGTGACGATGACGCCCAGATAGCTGCTTTGCAGGTACGTGTTGTCTTCGCCGATGCCTTCGAGCTGGTAGCTTTGGCCGGTGCCGGTGTAGTCTACCTCCAGGGTCCAGCCATCGGCCAGGGAGCGGGTCACGCGCACGTGGGCCAGGTTATTGGTGGTGGAACTCAGGCTTTGGTCGCGGCCATTTACCACATACACGGGACTGCCGGTGGCATCTTTCCGGAACAGACTTACCTCGTCGGGGGTGCCGCCCAGGCGCACGAAGTAGCCGCGGTTACCGGCGCCTTTCAAATCAGCCTGCTCCGAGAGCAGCCACACGTCGGCGTAGTTGCCGGAACTGGTGGCCAGCTTCAGATTTGCATAGAACTCCCAGGTGGCGCCGTTGGCGGCGGTGCTGGCCGTAGCCAGCTGCAGCACGGTGCCGGTGGTGGCGGGCCCGTTGGTCTGGAGCTGGAGCTGCGCGTTTACTTCAAAGCCGGCCGCGTCGCCCGTCCAGGCGGGGTTTTGGGTGAAGTTGCCGTCGGCGAAGGTTTCGGTGAGCTGAGCAGCGGCGGGCAGCGCCAGAAGTGTGAGCAGGCAACAGATAAAGATGCGCACGGGACGGCAGTTAAGGGTAGCGGATGCGTCGTTAGAAATCGGAAACGGGAGAAATATACCGAGAAATCAATCCTGATGCTAGTGTACATTTACGGCCGACAAACCTTGTAACTCTTATGAAAGTAGCTGTCGTTGGTGCCACCGGCCTGGTCGGGGGTGAAATGCTGAAAGTACTGGCAGAGCGCCAGTTCCCCGTCACGGAATTGATTCCGGTGGCTTCCGAAAAATCGGTGGGCCAGGAAATTGAGTTTCTGGGCAAGAAATACAAGGTGGTAAGCATGGACGACGCCATTGCGGCCCGGCCGGCTGTGGCCATTTTCTCGGCCGGCGGCTCCACTTCCAAGGAGCACGCCCCGCGCTTTGCGGCCGTGGGCACCGTGGTTATCGACAACTCCTCGGCCTGGCGCATGGATCCTACCAAAAAGCTGGTGGTGCCTGAAATCAACGCCAAGGACCTCACGCCCGAAGATAAAATCATTGCCAATCCCAACTGTTCCACCATTCAGATGGTGGTGGCCCTCAACAAGCTGCACGACACCTACAAAGTGCAGCGCATTGTGGTGAGCACCTACCAGAGCGTAACGGGCACCGGCAAAAAGGCCGTGGATCAGCTTATGGAAGAGCGCGCCGGTCAGACGGCCAGCAACCCCGCCTACCCTCACCGCATCGACCTGAACGTGCTGCCCCACATCGACGTGTTCGAGGAAAACGGCTACACCAAGGAGGAAATGAAGATGGTGAAGGAAACCAAGAAAATCCTCGGCGACGACAACATCCGGGTGACGGCCACCACGGTGCGCATTCCCGTGATGGGCGGCCACTCGGAGTCGGTGAACGTGGAGTTTGAGCGGGAATTTGAGCTGGAAGACGTGGTGCGCATCCTGCGCGAAACTGAAGGCGTGGAAGTGGTGGACGATGTGAAAAACAACGTATACCCCATGCCCAAGGATGCCCACGGCAAGGACGCCGTGCTGGTGGGCCGCCTGCGCCGCGACGAAACCCAGCCCCGCACCCTCAACATGTGGGTGGTGGCCGACAACCTGCGCAAAGGCGCCGCTACCAATGCCGTGCAGATTGCCGAAAAGATGCAGGCCATGGGGCTGCTGGGGTAGAAATTACCTGGCTCCGCTTTATAGGCCCCGGGGCAGCTGCTCCGGGGCTTTTTTGTGTCTTTGTGCCAATTCCGGCATCTTTGCTGGCCTTATCACCTCACTCTCTATTCTGTAATGTATCATTTTCGTTGGCTGGTATTCGTAGCCTTATGCAGCGCCACAACTGTCCAGGCGCAAACCACCGCTCAGCCCGCCCATTTGCCCGTCTACACCTATGTGGAGCAAATGCCGGTATTTCCGGGTGGGCAGGCCGGCTTGCTTGAAACACTTGGCCAGACCATTTACTATCCCACGGCCGCCCTGGAGCAGGGCATCGAAGGCCAGGTGTTTGTGCAGTTTATAGTAGGCACGTCAGGCAGCGTTGAGGACGTGAAGGTGAGCAAAGGCACGCATCCGCTGCTGGATGCCGAAGCTGTGCGAGCCGTAGAAAAGTTACCCGCATTTACACCCGGTCGTCAGGTAGGCAAACCGGTGCCGGTGTCTTTTACTTTGCCTATCAAATTCCGGCTGCCCCCAAACGTGAAGGAAGTACTGGCGGCCCGCGCCGCTGGTACCGATACCAAAACGGAGTTAGCCCGTTTCAGCGGTGGGCCTGAGGCACTGAGTGCCTATCTGAGCAACCTCCCTCTCCCGACGGGCTACAACGCGCTACCAAATGCTACTCATCCGCCCCGCGTGTTTGTATCATTCGTGGTAGATAGTACCGGCGCTATTTCGAAAATAGAAGCTGTGCAGCAGCCCGCTGAAATCCGCCGTCGCCAGCGCTCTGCCATACCCGCTCCCGATGCAGCGCTGCTCGCCGCTGCTGTGGCCCACGTCAGCGCTATGCCGGCCTGGGAGCCAGCTATGCTTTATGGTAAGCATGTCAGCACGCAACACACCGTGCCAGTTACTTTCGGCCCGGCGGGTCCGGCACTTTCGTATGCCGACCAGCTACCGGTTTTTCCGCTACCGGGGGATGTGCTGAGCTTTACCGGCCGTCGGATCCGCTACCCGATAGCGGCTTTGCATAACAAGACGCAAGGGACCGTACTGGTGTATTACGAGGTAGCCGAGGATGGCCGCCTGGAAAATTCAGAAATCATCCGCTCCGTGTCGCCGGAAATTGATGCGGAAGCGCTACGGGTGTTTCGCACCGACTTCCCCAACTATAAGCCAGCCCGGCATCAGGGTAAGCCGGTTCGTGTGTTTTTCACTGTACCACTCACATTTAAGATGATGTAACCTGCCTCGGGTTTCAGGCAAGGTGCAGTCTGAACAGAGTAGGATCGGTAGGCGCACCTACACCCCAAACACCCCATTCGCAAAATCCACCACGGCACGGCGCGTCAGCTCCGGCTCCTCGAAGTAGCCGAGGTGGCCTACGCTATCCAGGAGCAGCGCGTGGCTTTGGGCCGGCAGCGCCAATTGAGGCAGCAGACTTTCCAGCGTAACGGCCACGTCGTCTTTGCCGGCAATGAATAAAACCGGAAACGCAGCCTCTTTGAGCACGTTGGTGCGGTCGGGGCGGGTTTTCATGGCTTCCAGGGCACCCAGCACCGTGGTTTCGGGGGTGGCGCGGCCAATATCCTCCAGCAACTGGCGCTGCTCCAGCATTCGCTCCCGGTTGGCCGGCGCAAACAAGGGCCGGATAAACGACTCCATGAATTTATCTACCCCGTGCCGGCGCACAAAGTCCATGTTTTTGTCGCGGTTGGCTTTCTTCTCGTCGGTATCCGGCAGAGCAGTGGAGTGGAAAAGCACGAGGCCCGCTACCATATCGGGGTAGCGCTCCGCGAAGGCCAGAGCCACGTAGCCGCCCATGCTGTGGCACACCAGCAGCGCCTTTTCCACCTGCTTTTGCCGCAGCTGCTCGGCCACGTAGCGGGCCTGGGCTTCCATTGAGTAGTCTCGGATGGCGTGTACGTTGGTACCGTGGCCGGGCAGATTGAGCGTGAGTAAGCGGTAGTGAGTCGGAACGCCGCGTGTGAAGTCTGTCCAGATTTCGCGAGATTCGGCGAAGCCGTGCAGAAATACAATAACCGGATGCGAAGAAGGCATAAGCAGAGGCAACACCAGGCCTAATCAGTTTCAGGCCCCGGCGGCCGCCAAATATAGAGGGCAAACCGCAGGCCAGGCCACGCATAGCAGCCGGGTCTGCCAATAAAGAGGGCTCAAGCTCTTAACGTCGGTTGATTTTTAGTATCTGCTGTTCGTTGCCCTGGCGCACGGTAAGGTAGTACACCCCGGCCCGTAGCGCGGCAGCTTCCGGTACGCTCACCTCCATAGCTTCCCCGCTGGCAGCGGTAGCCTGGCGCGTTGCCACGGTGCGGCCCAGCATATCCTGCACGGTAACCGTGAGGCCGCCCGCGCGCTGCCCAATGAGCGTCAGCGTGAGCGTCTGCTCAAACGGATTCGGGAAAGCCACTGCCCGCAGCGCGGCACTCCGGATGGCCGGGGTTACTTTGGCTACTTCAGAATACTTTACCGCACCCGAGAAGTCGGCTTGCCTGAGGCGGTAGTAGATGGTGTTCTGGCTCAGCGACCGGGCGCCGGCATCGGTGTAGCTATAGCGGCTTTCGGCCGTTGAGCTGCCTGCGGCCTTGCGGGCCCCAATTATCTGAAACTGCCTGCCATCCAGGCTGCGCTCAATACTGTATTCCTTGCTATTGCTTTCCGAAGCTGTAACCCAGAGCAGTTGCGTGCCGGCCTCGGTCCAGGTGGCGGCGAACTTGGTTAGCTCCACCGGCAAAAACTGGCTTACCGTTACAGTAACCCCCTGCGCATTGGTGCAACTCCCGGACGAGCTTACTATGGTGTAAGTGGTAGTGGTAGCCGGGGCTACCGCCAGGCTGGCAGTAGTGCCAATTACCGGTCCAGTCATGCCGCCGGTATGCCAGGTGTAGTCGGCGTTGGTCAGGTTGGAGGTAGCCGTTAGCGTGATGCTCTGGTTGGGTGTGATGGTACTAGCCGTGGGCGAAACAGCCAGCGTTTGGGCCGCCGCCGTCACCACAGCATCCGCCGACGTAGTGCAGCCGGTCGGATTGGTGCAAGTCACCCGGTAGGTTGTCGACACGCTGGGGTTCCTGGTCAGAGTTGGACTGGTTGCGCCCGAAATTTGGGTAGTCGTGCTGCCGCTTACCGTGTACCACTTATACGTGCCCCCTGGCAGATTGGAAGTTGCCGTCATGGTGATGGGCGTACCTGGGCAGATGGTATTAGCAGCGGGGGAAACGCTAAGCGTAGGCACTGTGATGGTAATGCTCTGGCTGCTTACGCCGCAGGTGGTGCCGGTGTTGGCCGTTACGGTATAGGTGGTGGTAGCCGTAGGCGACACAAGCAGGGTGCCCGCGTTGGTTACGGTAGTCATTCCCGGTGCCGACCAGGTATAGGAAGGAGACGTAGCCCCGGTAGCAGTCAACGTTGTCGAACTGCCAGAGCAGATAGTGGTGATGTTGTTGGTTGCTGAAACTTTGAGGGCTGGGTTGATGACAATAACGGCCAAAGTTGTTTTGTTGGGGCAGGTAGCGCCGTTTTGACCCGTCGTGACAACGCTCGTCAGCGTGTAAGTTGTCTGCTGGGCTGGATTAATCTGTAAGGTACTGACAGATAAACCACCTGTATCAATTGAGTTGGTGCCTGTAACAGCCTGCGCGGTCCCGGTCCCAACCTTCATAGTCCAGGTAAGTACCGCTCCTACGGTAGTGGACGTGCCCTGGATTTGAAAAGTGCTACCGGTAGGGCAGGTGGAAACAGTGTTGCTGTTACCATTGGTCCCCGTCACCGTTCCACCAGGGTAACTTATCGTTGATGCATTGTTGCATTGCCCGTGTGCCAGAACAGGCAACAGCAGTACAAGACTGAAAATCAGAAAGTAGGTGTGTTTCATAACTCGGTAGCGGTTGAGGGTGGACAATGGCAATTCCCTTGCTACCAAATATATATAGTAAATATATTATTGCATAATATCAATTATTAATTTAAATAAAATACTTTAATAACTCCTATAGCCGCGGATTAGTACCATGCTTTTTACGCAAAAGCCTTGACTTTATGGCTCAGTACACCAACAAAAAAGCTGCCCCGTAGTAGGGAGCAGCTTTTTTGTTGGTGTACTGAGCCAGTACCGTACTAGGCCTGCTTGGCAAACTGTACGCTGGCCAGCAGCTTCACTTCGTCGCTTACCACAATGGCGCCGGCTTCGGTAATACCATCCCAGGTAAGGCCAAACTCCTTGCGGCTGATCTTGCCGCTCACCTCAAAACCGGCCTTTTGGTTGCCGTAGAAATCGGTTGCTACCCCACCGTACTCCACGTTCAGCGTTACGGGCTTGGCGTTGCCGCGCAGCGTCAGAGTACCATGCAGCTTGTACTCGCCTTCACCGGTTTTCTGCATCGAGGTCGAGTCAAAAACGAGCTGCGGGTACGCTTCGGCGTCGAAGAAGTCGCCTGACTTCAGGTGTTGGTCGCGCTGCTCCTGGTTTGTGTCGATGCTGCTGATATCAGCTGTGAAATGCACCTTCGCCGTTTCAAAGTTGTCGTCTTCGGTTTCTACCTCCCCGGCAAACTGCTTGAACGAGCCCGTTACGGTTGAAATAACAAGGTGCTTCACTTTGAACTGAACTTCGGAGTGCGTGGGGTCAAGAACCCATTTAGTGGTAGCCATGGTGCTGGAAGTGAAAAGGAGAAGAAATGAAAGACTACGAGTGGTAAGCTGCAAAGGCGCTGCCTGATTGACGAGGCAAATATACAACTTATGTACATACATACATGTACCTACACAAATTAGTTTAATATTATTTTTCAACTTCCTTCTAACGCATAAACAGCTTCTTACAGTTACGAGCCCGGTACCTTACCACACGCATTCCGATTTTTTCCGGCTTCTTTCTTCAGCCAGCGCATAAATAGCCCGGCAAGTAGTACCTTACTTCTTACTACCCGCTCGTCTTGCCCCGCTCACTGCCTGCCCTGTTGCCTCGTGAATGCCCCTCCCCTCCTGTCTTCTGAGTCCTGGCAACGGGATTTTGCTCTTTTAGAAGAGGTCTTCGACGCCGTAGTGCTCCTGAACCAGGAAGGGCAGCTTACGTGGGCAAACGCCGGATTTGCTAACGTTTTCGGCTTTGGCAGCTTCCGGCAGGTGCCGGATTTACTTGTCAGCGCGCTGGCGGGCGCCGGGCTGGCCGACTTCCGGCAGCAACTGCAAGCCAGCCGGCCTGTGCGCGCTGAAGTTCCTTTTCAGCGGGCCGATGGCTCTTTGCGCTGGATGCGCCTGAAGCTGCAGCCGCTGGCCGCGCCTACCGCCGAAGCCGCCTTTATCGGGCTGCTGGAGGATATCAGCGAGTGGAAGCAGACGCTGCTGGAGCGCGAGGAGCAGATGCGCTACCTCACCGAGCATATCCCGGGTGTGCTGTTTCAATGGCGGGCCAATGATGACGGCACTTCGGGAGTCAGCTACATCGGACCCCAATTGCACAGTATCTTCGGCCTGACGCCGGAGCAGGCCCTCCATCTGGCCGATTTTGTGCACCCCGACGACCGGCCGCTGTGGTTTACGGCCCTGCGTCAGGCCCGCAAAGCCGGGGGCTCGTGGTCGTTTGAAGGCCGCCTGCAGGTGCCTGGCCAACCATTGCGCTGGTGCCGGGGCACGGCGGCCTGCTCGGTTTCGAATGCCAGCGGCCGGCTGTACAGTGGCATTCTGCTGGATATATCGGCGCTGAAAAAGGCCGAGGAAACCGTGCAGGCCAACGAGCACCGCTGGCGCTCGGCCATTGAGCGGTTTGGCGACGGAGCCTGGGAATTCAACTACCAGACGGGCGAGGAGTACTTCTCCGAAACCTACCGCACCATGCTGGGCTATAGTGAGGAGGAATTTGCCCTGCTGCCCACCTGGCAGCAACACGTACACCCCGACGACCAGCCGCTCAGCATACAAGCCTCCGATGCCTACCTGGCGGGCCGTACGCCCCTCTACACCGTGGAGCGCCGCCTGCTCTGCAAGGACGGCAGCCACAAGTGGGTGCTTACCCGGGGCCTCGTCACTACGCGCGACGAGCAGGGCCAGCCGCTCATCATGACGGGGATTCACACCGATATTTCGGCGGTGAAGCAGGCCACGGCCGATCTGGAAGCCAGCACCCTGCGCCTGTACACCACCATCTCCAACTTTCAGGAGGGTATTCTGCTGGAAGACGAGCAGCACCGTGTGGTGCTGGCCAACGAGGCCGTGTGCCGGATTTTCCAGCTCGCGGCCACGGCCGAGCAGCTCGTCGGCTACGATACCAGCCAGCTGGGCCAGGATATTGAGCACCGGTTCCGGCATCCGCAGGAGTTTCTGCAGCGCTACCACGCTATTGTGAATGCCCGGCAGCCGGTAACAGGGGAGCTGTTTGTGCTGGCAGACGGCCGCACCCTGCAGTGCGACTTTGCCCCGATTTTCGTGGAGAACCGCTACATCGGCCACCTCTGGAAGTTTCAGGACATTACGGCGCGCAAAACCAGCGAGGATTCCCTGCGCCGACGGGAAGAAAAATACCGGGGCATCATCGAGAACATGAACCTGGGTTTGGTGGAAATGGACCTGGACCTGCGCGTGACGTACGTAAACCAGGCGTTCTGCGACATTGCCGAGTACTCCCGGGAGGAGTTCGATGCCCAGCCCGTGATGTCGTACATGCTCAGCCCCACGGACCTGGCTCTGATGCGGGAGAAAGACCAGCGCCGGCAGGAAGGCGAGTCAGAAACGTACGAGCTGGCTATTACCAGCAAATCGGGCGAAGTAAAGTGGCTGCTGGTAAGCGCCGCCCCGCTCTACGACGACCACCGGCGCGTGCACGGCACCATCGGCATCACCCTCGACATTACGCCCCAGAAGCGCCTGGAAAACCACCTGCGGGCCGCCAAGGAGCAGGCCGAGGAGTCGGCACGGGCCAAGGAGCTGTTTCTGGCCAACATGAGCCACGAAATCCGCACACCCATGAACGCCATTCTGGGCATGGGGCAGCTGCTGGCCAAAACGCCCCTGAACGCCGAGCAGCAGAACTACCTGCGCGCCATTGCCACCTCCGGCGAAAACCTGCTGGTGATTCTCAACGACATCCTCGACCTCTCCAAGATCGGGGCCAGCCAGCTGCTGATTGAGCGCATTGGCTTCAGCGTGACAACGCTGCTGAAGCAGGTGGAAAAAAGCCTCCACTTCCGGGCCGAGGAAAAGGGCCTCAGCTTTGGCGTAGTACCCGATGAGCGGCTGCCCGCCGTGCTGCTCGGCGACCCTTACCGCATCACCCAGGTGCTGCTGAATCTGGCCAACAACGCCATCAAATTCACCGAGAAAGGCGCCGTGGCCATTACCTGCGAGCTGCTGGAAGCCACCGCCGAAGACGTGCTGCTGCGCTTTGAGGTGGCCGACACCGGCATTGGTATCGACGCCGACTACCTGGTGGATATTTTCAAGGAGTTCAGCCAGGAAGACTCCTCTGTGACGCGTAAATTCGGGGGCACCGGGCTGGGGCTAAGCATCAGCCGGCGGCTGGTGACGCTCATGGGCGGGCAGATCGAAATCGACAGCCTCAAGCACGTGGGCACCCGCAGCCAGTTTACGTTGCGCCTGCCCGTGGGCTCAGCCGCCGATCTGCCGCAGAAGGCCTTTATCACCTCAGCTACCCGCGAGAAGCTGCGCGGCCAGCACATCCTGCTGGTGGAAGACAACCACTTCAACCGCCAGATTGCCAAAGGCTTTCTGCAGAACGCGGGCCTGGAGGTGGTGGAAGCCGAAAACGGAGCCGCCGCCGTGGAGCTGGCCCGCACGCAGGTGTTCGACGCCATTCTGATGGACGTGCAGATGCCCATTATGAACGGGCTGGAAGCCACCAGCTACCTGCGCCAGCAGCTGGGCCTCGTCACCCCCATCATTGCCCTCACGGCCAACGCCATCAAGGGGGAGCGGGAAAAGTGCCTGAAGGCGGGCATGAACGACTACCTAGCCAAGCCCTTCCAGGAAGATGAGCTGCTGAAGCTGCTCTGCCTCTGGACCCTGGGCGACGACACGCTGGAAACCGCTGTGGCCGTGGAAGCGCCCGCCCCGTCCCCGGTCGAGCCGCCGCTCTATAACCTGAGCATTGTGCACCAGATCGGGCAGGGCGACGCCTCGTTTACGGTACTGATGCTGGAGTCCTTCATCGAAAGCTGCCAGGAGGCCATTACGGAATTGCAGGCCGCCGCTGTTGCCCAAAGCTCCGATGAAATGCGCGCCGCCACCCACAAGCTCAAGCCCAGCCTGGAGCACTTGGAGGTATACCGCCTGCTGCCCACCGTGCAGGCCCTCGACGTGTGGCGCCAGCCCTTCGACGCGGCCTTGCTGCTGCCCCGGATTGCGGAGACTGTGGCAGGCCTGGAAGAGTTGATAACCCACATGACGCGGGAGCTGCGCGCTTTGCGGGCGGAGCTGGAAGAGGAATAAGCGAGCCGACGCTTCAGCAGCCGTTAGCGTAGAATAGTACCTTTGTTTCCCGCCCGTTTGGCGGTCAGACTTCGCATAGCTATGAACGAGCAACTAAGCGTCAAAAACTTCGGCCCCATCAAAGACGCCACCGTGGACTTCAAGAAAGTGACGGTATTTATTGGCCCGACAGGTGGGGGGAAAAGTACGCTGGCGAAGCTGGCGGCGGTGTTTCGGGATTCTTCATACTCTAGCCAAGTCACGAATTCTTCTATTAGGGATGCTTGCTTTAATGACTATCTATTAAATAGTCACAAAAAAATAGACTCCGAAGTATTTTATAAAGATCAGGATCAACTCAAAATTTTGTCCTTCGAGCAAGGCTCTGTTCTCGTCTCACTATCCGACAAAATTTATAGTGTGCATAAAAGCAAAATATATGAAGCTTCATCTATTATCAAAACAACAAAGTCTTTATTAGATAAAGCTAAAATAGAAGACGACGAAATTAGAAGAAAGGCGCTTTTGGACCAAGTTGAGGACTTAATAAAGCGAGCTGAAGATAATCATAGCTTTACTCGAAAAGATATAATGGAAAAAGGTTATAATATTTCCGTATTGTATGCGCCATCTGACCGCTCGTTTGTCGCATCCATTATGTCGTCTTGGCCCGGTCTCATGCGTGACGACATTGGATTACCCAAGACACTTCTTAAATTTTCAAATATTTTTTTTCAAGCACGAGATAAAATAAATGATATTTCAATCCCTTTTCTGGGCGTACAATATTTTAGACATGATAAAAAAGATTATATAAGCTACTCAAATGAAGAATCTGCTATCCACTTATACGAAGCAGCTAGCGGCATTCAATCAGTTACGCCGCTGCTGGTGTTGCTGGAGCATCTGAGCCGCAACACGGAGCAGGCACAAAGCTTCATCATTGAAGAGCCCGAATTAAACCTCTACCCTACCGCGCAACAAGGCTTGTTGAACTGGCTGGTGGAGAAATGCACCACCGGCGAAAATGATTTAACCATCACCACGCACAGCCCCTACATTCTCTCCCATCTCAACCTCCTGCTCTACGCCTATCAGGTAGCCGAAAAGCATCCCGACCGCGCAGAGGATGTGGCGAAGATTGTACCGCGGGCCAGCTGGATAAACCCTCAGGAGTTTGCGTGCTACCAGGTGGAGAATGGCGGCGTGCAGTCGTTGGTAAATGCAGAGCTAGGTTTGATCGACAACAATGAGCTGGATGCGCTATCTGGTGATGCCGCCGATGCCTTCGATAACCTGATTCGCTTATCCAAAGGAGTAGCCGTTCGATGATAGCCCTGATTCAGGAGAAATTCCCGTCGCGGATAGCCGCGTCCTGCATCAGCAGCCACACCGATACCGTGTTTCACGTCTACGACCCACCTTTGCCCGAGGCAGTAGAAGGTATGCCCATAAAAAGGCAACCCTGTGCCCGTCGCATCGGCGAACCTGCAGCAAATGATTTAAAAGTCAGCAACCCGCAGGCGCACACGATTCACTTGGTGGCTATTGACTGTTGCAGCTACCTGTCCGATGATGCTACGCGCTGTGACTGCGCGTTGGTTCGCGAGCAGGACATTCGGTTTGTGGAGTTTAAGCACGGCACTAAAACACGCCGCTCCGAGCGGGTCAAGGACTGTATTCCCCAGTTGGCGGCTACTATTAATGATTACTTTAAGGCTGGCATTATCGCGCCGAAATCCATAGTCTTAGCCATTGCCTGCGTTGGGTTCCAGGAAGAATTTCCACCCCGTTCGGCTCAGCTTGAAGCACGTCTTGTACAACTCAACATCCTTGTAGATGCTGACATAGTAGTTGAGTTGCTGGTTACAGACTCAATCACTTTTTCCTGAAAGTAAAAAGCCCCGCCAGACGAATCTGGCGGGGCTTTTCTACTCTGATAATCACCTTAAAGCAGCACCGTTTCTTTTGGTGCAGAGGCGGCTACTTTGCCGGCCATAGCTCGCAGGGCAGCAGCAATGCCGTCGGCGTCGAAGCCGCATTCCTTGTAGAGCTCATCCTGGGTGCCGTGCTCCACTATCCGGTCGGGGATGCCGAGGCGCTGCAGGGGCAGGGAGTAGCCGTGGTCGGCCATAAACTCCAGCACCGCCGCGCCGAAGCCGCCGGGCAGGCAGCCATCTTCCACCGTCACCAGGGCCTTGTACTGCCGGCAGATGTGGTGGAGCATTTCCTCGTCCAGGGGCTTGCAGAAGCGCATGTCGTAGTGGCCGGGGTTGAGGCCTTCGGCCAGCAGCTGCCGGGTAGCCTTCACGGCGTAGTTGCCGATGTGGCCGATGCTGAGCACCGCCACGCCTTCGCCCTCGCGCACTACGCGGCCCGTGCCTACCGTGATTTTACGGAGCGGCTTGCGCCACTCGGGCATCACCCCCTCGCCGCGCGGGTAGCGGATACTGAACGGCCCCGCGTTTTCGGGCAGGGTCGCCGTATACATTAGGTTGCGCAGCTCCTCCTCGTTCATGGGCGCCGATACCACCATGTTGGGGATGCAGCGCATGAAAGCCAGGTCGTAGCAGCCGTGGTGAGTGGGCCCATCGGCACCGGCGAAACCGGCACGGTCGAGGCAGAAGACTACGTGCAGGTTCTGCAGGGCCACATCATGCACCACCTGGTCGTAGGCGCGCTGCATGAAGGAGGAGTAGATATTGCAGAACGGCACCAGGCCCTGCGTAGCCAAGCCGGCCGAGAACGTGACGGCGTGCTGCTCGGCAATACCCACGTCGAAGGCGCGGTCAGGCATCTGCTTCATCATGATGTTCAGCGACGAGCCCGAGGGCATAGCCGGCGTCACGCCCATGATTTTGTCGTTCTGCTCAGCCAGCTCCACCAGCGTGTGCCCGAATACATCCTGGTACTTGGGGGCTTGGGGTGTGGTATGGGTTTTCTTGTGGATTTCGCCGGTTACTTTGTCAAACAAGCCCGGTGCGTGCCACAGGGTCTGGTCCTTTTCGGCCAGAGCGTAGCCTTTGCCCTTCACTGTGACGCAGTGCAGCAGCTTAGGGCCGGGAATGTGCTTGAGGTCGGCCAGGATGGTGGCCAAGTGCTGCACGTCGTGGCCATCCACGGGGCCGAAGTAGCGGAAGTTTAGCGCCTCAAACAGGTTGCCCTGCTTGAGCAGCGTAGCCTTCATGGCCTGCTCCACGCGCTTGGCAATCTGCTGGGGGTTGGGGCCGAACTTGCTGAGCTTGCCCAGCACGTTCCAGAGCTCGTCGCGCACCTTGTTGTAGGTGCGGGAGGTGGTGATGTCGGTGAGGTATTCTTTGAGCGCGCCCACGTTGGGGTCGATGCTCATGCAGTTGTCGTTGAGAATAACCAGCAGGTTGGATTTCTCCACTCCGGCATGGTTGAGGGCCTCGAAGGCCATACCGGCCGTCATGGCGCCGTCACCGATTACGGCAATGTGCTGGCGGTTGAACTCTTTTTTATAATCGGAAGCCACCGCCATACCCAGCGCCGCGCCGATGCTGGTGGAGCTGTGGCCCACGCCAAAGGCATCGTACGGACTTTCGCTGCGCTTCGGGAAACCCGACATGCCGTGGTAGCGGCGGTTGGTGGGGAATTTGTCGCGGCGGCCGGTCAGGATTTTGTGCCCGTAGGCCTGGTGGCCCACATCCCACACCAGTTGGTCGTAGGGCGTATTGAAGACGTAGTGCAAGGCTACCGTCAGCTCCACAACGCCCAGGGAGGCGCCGAAGTGGCCGCCGTAAATGGAAACCGAATCGATGATGAACTGCCGCAGCTCCTGGCTTACCTGCACCAATTGGTCGGGGCTCAGCTTTTTCAGGTCGTCGGGCGAGTTGATAGCCGCCAGCAGGGCACCAGGTTCAACAATCATCTGCAGGAAAATAAATAAAGCGAAACTAACGAAGCAACAGGGAGTTAGCCCAAAAGGTTGGCACGGCCTTGCGCCGCACGCTCCGGTAGCTGGCAAAGGTACGAGTTTTCCGAGCTACCGGTTGAGGCTAAACGACATTACAGCCAGCCCGTAAGCCTATCTGCCCACAGCCTTTTTAATGGCTACCTTTGTGTATCACCCTTCGCTTCGCTTATGCCCGTGACGCAGCCCACCCAGGAACAGCAACTGCTCGACAAGCTCCGGCCTTCGCGCATTGTGCTGCCGGTACTGCTGGGGCTGAGCGTGGTGGGCTTTATGTTCTGGCGCAGCTACAAGCCGGGCGACCTGGCCCCGCTTGCCAATGCCAGCCCGCTCTGGCTGCTGGTTTCCCTGCTGGTGCTGGTAGCCCGCGACGCCGGCTACGTGTACCGCATCCGCCATATTTCGGAGCGGGTGCTCAGCTGGCGGGCCTCGCTGGATGTGATTATGATCTGGGAGTTTTCGTCGTGCATTCTGCCCTCGGCGGTGGGTGGCACGTCGGTAGCGCCGTTTCTGCTCAACAAGGAGGGCATCACGCTGGGTAAGTCCCTGGCCTACGTGATGGTGACGGCCCTGCTCGACAACCTCTACTACGTGGTGATGGTGCCGCTGGTAGTGTGGCTGGCGCACGAGGGCCTCTACCCGGACGAGAACCTGAACAGCGGCTTTATGACCACGCTGAAAGTGGCGTTTGGGCTAAGCTACGTGATGGTATCGGCCTACTCCGCCCTGATGCTGTATGCGCTGTTCATCAACCCGCTGTCGGTGAAGCGGGTACTGGTGCGGCTGTTTTCGTGGCGGGTGCTGCGGCGCTGGCGCTCCAAAGCCTACCAGCATGCCAACGAGATGGTATGGGCCTCCACTCAGATCCGGGGCAATGGCGCAGGCTACTGGCTGCGCGCCGTGCTCAGCACCGTATTTGTGTGGACGGCGCGCTACCTCGTCATTGGCTGCCTGATTGCGGCCTTCGTGCCCACCACGCCCAGTGAGTTTACGATGATGTTTGCCCGTAACATCACCTACAAAGTGATTCTGCTGGTAGCCATTACGCCGGGTGGTGCGGGCATTGCAGAGGGCGCATTTCCCACGTTCTTCGGCAAGTTCATCGGCACGCCTACCATGACGAACTTCATCGTGCTGCTGTACCGCATCGTCACGTACTACCTGTACCTGGTGCTGGGCGCCATCTTCCTGCCGCGCTGGATTACGCGCGTGTTCGGGCGGCGCCCCGAAGCCGCAACCCAGGTTTCTTAGAAGCTGTTTAAGTTAGCGAGTAGCTTTGGGGATGCAGCAAAAGCGTTACAGTTCGGATCTAACGGAGCGTCAGTGGGCAAAGCTGGCGCCGTTGCTGGTGGTGCAGCGCACGAGCAAGTGGCCGTTGCGAGCGGTAGTAAACGGCATTTTCTACGTGCTCAAGAACGGCTGCGTGTGGCGCGACGTGCCGGCGGACTTTCCACCCTGGCCGACGGTGTACTACTATTTCACCAAGTGGACAGCGGATGGCAGCTGGCAACGGGTCAGTGCTTGTTTGACGATTGAGGCCCGGGAGCGGGCAAAAAAAATGCCCAGCCCACCGAGGCCATCCTCGACAGCCAAAGCGTGAAAAACACGGCCACCAGTACGCGTTGCGTGGGCTACGACGCGGGCAAATGCATCAAGGGCCGCAAGCGCTTTTTCCTGGTGGATACGCTGGGCAACCTGCTCGCCTGCTGCGTGGTCGCCGCCCACTGCCACGACGGCGCCAGCACGGCCCGCTTCTGGGACGCACTGGCGCTGGACAACGAACTACTTGACCGGCTGCAGATCGTGTTCGTGGACGGCGGCTTTGGCCGCTGCTTTCGCCAGCACCTGGCGGGCCGGGGTGTACTGGCGCAGGTACCCAAGGGCGTAGTGGCCGACAAAGGCCGTTTTTTTATCCACACCAAGCGCTGGGTGGTGGAGCGCAGCATTGCCTGGGCCGGCAACAACCGCCGCTTGGCCAAAGACTACGAACGGAAAACGCAGCATGCCAACGCCTGGCTCTACCTAGCCAACATCCGACGACTCACCAAGCTAACTTAAACAGCTTCTTAAGCATTTGTCATTTCGAACAGGGTGAGGAATCTGGGGAATCTTAAGTGAAAACCCTCCCGGATTACTCTTTATCACTCGAAATGACAGCTCACTTTTTGGTAGCTTCCAACTCCGGTGCCGACTCGGTGGGCACCGGGCGCTGGTAGCTCCCCCAGAACTCAGGGCGGTAAGGCGTATGCTGTAGCTGCACATGCACGAACTCGGCAATCCGGGGGTCAATCTTAGGATTCACAGGCAGGAGTTGGGTGCCTACAGGCAGGCTGGTAAAATGCTCTTCGCCGCTGCCCTGGTAGTAGAAAGGCTTTCCACCCAGCTTGCGACCAATAGCCAGGCTCTGAAATAAGCTGACCGCCGTATGGTAGCGCCCATTGCTGCCTTTTTCGTACAGCACAATATTCGCCGACCGGTTATCGGTGAATACCTCTGTGTACAGCCGGGAAATCTGATTGTTCCGTCCGTAGTATTTGCGGGAAACAGAATTGTAGCGCACGGTATCGAACTGCCACAGCGCCTCATAGCGCACTACCGCGTAGTCATCCTGGCGCACATACACCTTACCAGAGTAGCTTTTCTCCAAGTAATTACCCGTACTGCGGTGCGTGGCGCGCTTCACGGCAAAGTTGATGACGTACACTGTGACGCCGGCGTACTGCTGAATAGTATCCAGGCGCAAAACATATTTACCTAACGTAGCCGACTTAAACAGTGGAGACGTACGGACGGGGTCGGCGGTTTCGGCCCCACTGCCGATGGGCAGACCGGCTGGCTTGGTAGAATCCGCCGGCTGAATGGCAACATGCTTTTCCTGTACTCGGCGCTTGGTTAAGGGACCGGCCATCAGAAATCCGCCGTCCCGGTGCCTATACCCGGCGGGCTCAAGCATCTGGCTTACATACTCCAATTCGGTTTGCACGGTGTCGAAGTTGCTGATCCGGCGGTGCGAGTACACCTGCGCCAGATAGTCTTCCTGCTCATAGTTGGTTTCAGCGGCCTGGATTACCTTTTTCATGATGCGCTTCGGGTCCTGCGACTGGGCACTTACGCGCACGTTGGCCAGGGCAAAGGCCGCCGGCGCCAGGCGTAGCGTGAGTTTTCCCGCTGAGGGCTGCGCGGCCAGGGCTATGGGCTCGTAGCCAATGCTGCTCACCTGCACCATCTCCCCCGGCGTACTTCCAGCCGGAACTGCCCCTGCGCATTGGCCGTGGCGCCAGCACTCCGGGCGGGTACGGCTACAGTGGCAAATGGCACCGACAGGCCGGTTTTGCGGTCGAGCACGGTGCCACTAAGCGTCAGGGCGGCGCCAACCCTTCCCGTAGGCCTGAACGCGGGGTTCAGCCGGCCGGGAGCAGCGGGGGCTTGGGCAGGTTGTTCCAGGGCTTCGGTTGGAGAAGCCGCTACCGGAGCAACAGCCCCATACGGCGGATTCACCGATTTCAGGTATAGAAACCCATCCACAACTTCGCTCCACGGGCCGGTTTGGGGCTTGTATTCGAAAGCGTACGTAGTCAGGTTTTTGCGGAGGGCATCGTGCTTTAGACTCACAAAAGCATACTCCTGACCTTGCGCCAGCAGCTCGGCTTCCAGCGTGCCATCGGCCGGCACTGGCACCGTCTGATAGCCGCCCATGCCCGCAAAGCCGTGGGTGCCGCTGCCGGCCAGCGTACCCAGCACATAAACCGCGTCTTCCCCCAAAGCCGCTTTCACAGCCCGGCCCATCGGCTTGTAGGTTCTGATTTCGTCATCATTCAGCACTTCCACTTTGTTGGCCAAATGCGGCAGCGCGCCCCAGCAAACCACTTTTTCCTGCGGGTGCTGGCGCAGATACCACAGCAGGTTGGCGGCCATCTGCGCGTCGCGGGGGTTGCTGTCGGTGGCCCGGAACTCGGTCGAGTCCTTTACGCCCGGGTCGTTGGTGGCGTAGTCGTGGGCCGCGGCTTGCAGGCTGCGTAGGTTCTGAAGCCAGAAATCCGCCCGTTTCCGCCGCTTGGCATCGGGGCCGGCAGCCACTTTCTCCAGCAGCCTGCGCGCCTTGCCTAGCTGCAGATCGAAGAGTTGAATCTGATGAGAAGGAGGAAACAGGAAATGCTCCCCCATCATGCTGAAACACTCGTCGAGGTAGTCGTAGGCAATACCGTCGGCCCCTTTTTCGGGCTTGAGCAGTGTTTCCAGCTCTTCCAGCAGTTCCTCCTGGTAGGCTCCGCTCAGCTGGTAGTCGAACCCGGTTACTTTCAGCTTGCCCGGCCCCAGCAGCAGAAGCACCTCCCGGAACTCGCGGGTGCTGGTCCACACGCCAAACACGCTGTTGTCGATGGCCTCGGCGGCCGGAGTGCCCGCCTGCATGGCGCGCTGGGCTTTGTCTAGCTCATAAAAGCCGCTTTCGAAAGCTACAGTAGTGAAACCCATACGCTCCTGCAAAAACCGCAACAACCGGATTTTGGCCTCGAACACGTTGCCTTCACCGTGGGTGGGCTCGCCCAGCATCACCACCCGGGCACCGCCTATTTCCTGGCGCAGAAATTCCAGGTCGGAGAAATCCGTATCGGCAGAGTTGATACTGCGGATAGCATGAACCGGCAACGTAGCGGTTGGGGCGGCAGATTGCGCCAGGCAAAACGTGCTGGCCGTAATCCACCCCAAAAAGGCCAGCATCCAGCGGCACGTAAATGTATTCAGCATATAAAGCGTAATGAATGAAGCACTCGTACTGCAAGCTACTGATGGCAGGTCACCGACCTTAGTATCCCGAGCTGATTTCGGCGAAAAAGGCTGCATTCCTTTGGAAGCAAACATCAAAAAAGCCCTTCTGCGCGGGGCAAAAGGGCTTCTTCGAGTTTTTCAGACTGCTTTTTTCGAACCTGGCAGCGAAGGTTATTCTTTTTCGAGACGGATTTCGGATCCATCTGTACCCTTAAACGTCAGTTTATCGTCCGTCATGGTTACTACGTCAACGGTCATAGACTGGCTGGCGCCATCCGGCATGAACGTGAGTTTGTTAGCCGTTTGGTCGAAGGTGTATTTACCAGCCATATTTCGGGTAGGGCTTGCCAAGCTAAACTGGCCATTGGCGTAAAACGTGTAACGTTCGTCTTCCTGGGCGTCGGTCTGGGCCACTTTATCGCCGGTGGAACTAAGCTCTTTATCGGTTTTCCAGACTTTGCTGTCGGTACCGTAGAGCATGTTTACGCCTTCAACTTTGCCTTCTTTGCTGCCGCAGGACGAGGCGAACAATGCGACCAGCACCAGCAGAGTGGCCAGGTAGCGAAATGGGTTGGTTTGATTTTTCATCGGAAAGAATAGGGAGTTGGTGAACGGAGAGAGTTCAGGGAGAGAAGGCAGCCAGCGCTATATAGTCGAGCCGCCAACTATGCGCCTCTTACGGCGGGCTGGTAAAAGATGTTCCCTTATGCTACCAACAAAAACCTATTGGGCAGGGCGGCGTATGAAAGCTCAACCCTACGGGCATCTGCCTGATAGTCGGCTACTTCTCCCTACACCTTTTAACGATTCGTACTGCCATGGGACTTTTTGATTTTCTTTCCGACAAAGGCGAAAAAAAGCCTGTTGCCCCCGCCGCCAACCCTGTTCCTGCTGCCAATACCGACTTCTTCGGTAATACCAACCAGGCTGCCACCACTGCTGGTGACTCCTATACTGTAGTAAGTGGCGACTCCCTTTCCAAGATTGCCAAGCACCACTACGGTGACGCTGCCAAGTGGCATCAGATCTACGACGCCAACAAAGCCACTATTGGCGCTAACCCCGACCATATTGAAGTAGGCCAGGTACTGACGCTGCCCAAGCTCTAGACAGCCCTGTTTCTCGATAATATCCTAAAAAAGCCACTCGTCCAAGGGTGGCTTTTTTGTTGTCGAATCAGCTTTCTGACTCCCGACTTATGATACTTTAGCGGTGAAAGAAGCTGAAAAAATATTCCTGGCCAACGGCTTACTTCATAAAAACCGATAGTTATTCCGCCTGCGTTTTTCGTCTCATTTTGCTTATAAACAGTAGGTTAATCAACATTTATACCTACTAATATGACCTACTAACATGGGCAGACAAACTCTGTAAAATATTTTCAATAGCTATTGCATATATCAAAATCATGGCTATACCTTTGCAACACCAACCCGGTACTCCCCCGCTCGCGGCGGGGTAGTTTTCATAGGATTTATACAGAAGCGGCGAGAGAACAGGCTCCGTGACCCGCTGGCAACCTTCGACCGCGCGAAAGGTGCCAATTCCTGCCCGACCAGCCTTCCGGCGGCGGGGCATATAACCTTCGAGTACCATGGAAAACTCCTTCGCTTTCGCCTCTACTAACCCTACCGCTCCGGCCGCATCTTTGCTCGCCGTTCAGCCGTGGGGTTTCCGCGTGGCTGCTCTTAGCCCGGTTGCGGAGCGAATGCGAATGCGCCCCTGTTGCGGCGCGTGTTGTTGCTGTTGCTAGCCATTTCGGCTCCAGCCTCCCTTTCCCCGCCTGCCCAGCTTTGTCCGGTGTTGCCGCTTTTCAACGCACCGGGCGGTATCGGCTAACCTGACCCGCTCATTTTCGGCGGCTTTTCGGGCCCGATACGGGCTCGGCTACGCTTCTTCGTAGCCGGTTTTCCTTTCCATTCGCCTTCGGTTTCTCTTCCAACTTCCTTTCCATCAGCCCCATTATGTCTACTCAGAACCTGCGCTTCGAAACCCTCCAACTCCACGCCGGCCAGCAGCCCGACCCCACTACCGGTGCCCGCGCCGTACCGCTGTACCAGACTACCAGCTACGTGTTCAAGAACGCGGAGCACGGCGCCAACCTGTTTGCCCTCAAGGAGTTCGGCAACATCTACACCCGCCTGATGAACCCTACCACCGACGTGTTCGAGCAGCGTGTGGCGGCGCTGGAAGGCGGGGTGGCAGCGCTGGCTGTTTCCTCGGGGCAGGCGGCTCAGTTCATTGCCCTCAACAACATTCTGCAGGCTGGCGACAACTTCGTTTCGACCTCGTTTCTGTACGGCGGCACCTACAACCAATTCAAAGTGGCCTTCAAGCGCCTGGGTATAGAGGTGCGCTTCGCCGACGGCGACAAGGCCGAAAGCTTTGAGGCCCTGATTGACGAAAACACCAAGGCCCTCTACCTCGAAACCATCGGTAACCCCGGCTTCAACGTGCCTGATTTCGAGGCTATTGCTGCCATTGCTGAGAAGCACGACCTGCCGCTTATCGTGGACAACACCTTCGGGGCGGGTGGCTACCTGTTCCGGCCCCTGGAGCACGGCGCCCACATCGTGGTGGAGTCGGCTACGAAGTGGATTGGCGGCCACGGCACCTCCATTGGCGGGGTGATTGTGGACGGCGGCAAGTATGATTTCGGCAACGGCAAGTACCCGCAGTTTACCGAGCCCTCGGAGGGCTACCATGGGCTGGTGTTCAACGACGTATTCGGCAAAAATGGGCCGTTTGGCAACATTGCCTTCATCATTCGGGCCCGGGTGGAAGGCCTGCGCGACTTCGGTCCTTCGCAGAGCCCGTTCAACTCCTGGCAGCTGCTGATCGGCCTGGAAACCCTGAGTTTGCGCGTGGAGCGCACCGTAGAAAACGCGCTGAAGCTGGCGGAGTGGCTGGAGCAGCACCCGCAGGTGGAGGCCGTGAACTACCCCGGCCTTAAGAGCAGCCCTTACCACGCGCTGGCCCAGAAATACCTCACGCGGGGCTTTGGCGGCGTGCTCACGTTCGCCATCAAAGGCTCCAAGGATACGGCCACGCAGTTTATCGACAACCTGAAGCTGGTAAGCCACCTGGCCAACGTGGGCGACGCTAAAACGCTCATCATCCAGCCCTCGGCCACCACGCACCAGCAGCTTTCCGAAGAGGAGCAGCAGGCCGCCGGCGTTACGCCCACACTGCTGCGTATTTCGGTGGGCATCGAGCATTTTGAGGACATCCGCGCCGATCTGCAGCAGGCCTTCGACGCGGTGCAGAACGCCGCCCCCATCGAAACCCAGGACGGCGACCTGCTGCCTGAGCCCGAAATCGAACACGCCGCTCCACTGGAAGTCTGATAACCGGAGAGGGGTTGAGAGCCCGGCCGTCCTGAGAGAGCGGCCGGGCGTCAACTTCCAGTGTACGCCGCAGGCAGATGACCGGAAGGCCCCGTGCCGCCCGGCTCATCTTGCCCTGGTCTGGGGCTGGATCAACTGTACGGCACCGAGTTTGGTGGATGGCCTTTTACCGCTTTGGTGCCTGCTGATTCAGCCCCTTCCCGGGGCTTTTTGTTTTTGACGCATCTATGACCGCTGAACCGCACTTATACCGCTTACCTGCTGCCCTTCCGCTGGAAAACGGGGCCGTACTACCGCACGCGCAGCTAGCCTACCACACCTACGGCACCCTCAATGCGGCCCGCGACAACGTGGTGTGGGTGTGCCACGCCCTCACGGCCAACTCCGATGTGCTGGCCTGGTGGCCCGGCCTGTTTGGCACGGGCTGCTACTTCAATCCCGAGGAGCATTTTATTGTGTGTGCCAATATCCTGGGTTCCTGCTACGGCTCTACCGGCCCGCTCAGCCCCCACCCTGACACGGAAACCCCGTGGTTTCAGGCGTTTCCGCTCCTCACCATCCGCGACCTGGTGGCGGCCCACGAGCAGCTACGCCGGCACCTGGGCATCGAGCGGATCCATACGCTGATCGGGGGCTCGATGGGCGGGCAGCAGGCGCTGGAATGGGCCGTACAGCAGCCCACGCTGTTCGAAAACCTGGTAGTGCTGGCCACCAACGCCCGGCACTCGCCCTGGGGTATTGCCTTCAATGAAGCGCAGCGTCTGGCCATCTTTGCCGACGATACCTACTACGCGGCCACGCCCGATGGCGGCGCGGCTGGTATGCGGGCAGCCCGGGCTACGGCCCTGCTCAGCTACCGCAGCTACGGCGCCTACCAGCAAACCCAGGCTGAGCCCACCGACGACCAGTTAACCGATTTCCGGGCCAGCGCCTACCAGCAATACCAGGGCGACAAGCTGGTGGCTCGCTTTAACGCGTACACGTACGTGGCTTTGTCGCGCACGATGGACACGCACCACCTGGGGCGAGGGCGCGGCGGCGAGCTGGCCCCGGTGCTGGCCGGCATTCAGGCCCGCACGCTGGTTGTCAGCATCAGCTCGGATGTGCTGTTTCCGCCCGCCGAGCAGCGGCTTTTGGCCCGGCACATTCCCGGCGCTATGTACGCCGAAATGGAGTCCGGCTTCGGACACGACGGCTTTCTGATTGAAACCGCCCAAATCACGCACTTCCTGGAGCGCTTCTTTGCTCGGGCATTCGTGTAGTACAGATAGGCACGTACCATAGGAGAATTTGGCGGGGCGGACGTGTATCTTTAGCTGCTCTACTTCCCAGCCCGCTGCCCGCCCATGTTCCTGCCTCTGCTTATTCCGCTATTGGGTCTGCTAACCAGCTGGCCATCCGCCACGCCCAAACCCGACAAGACCGTAAAAACCGACTTTCAGCAGATGGTAGCTGCCGAAGTAACGTTTGCCGCTTATGGCAGTCAGCACAGCGTACAGGATGCGTTTGGGAGGTTTCTCAGCCGGGCGTGGATGTTCAGTGAAGGACGATTTCAGACGGGAGCGGCCTTGTATGCCAACCAACCCGAGAAGCCCGGACGCCTGCTGTGGCGGCCCGTACACGCCGGTATTGCGGCCTCCGGCGACCTGGGTTTTACTACTGGCCCCTGGGAGTTCCACCCCGTTTCAACCGATGATAAACCGGTTGATTTCGGTGATTTTTTCACCCTCTGGCAGAAGAATTCGGCTGGCGCCTGGGAAGCCATATATGATGGCGGCGTGTCGCACGCGGCCTACGTCAAGCCAACTAAGGCCGTCTGGCCCACGAAATACCCTACTAAGCTGCCTGCCTCCGTCGATACGGCCCGCTTTCACCAGACGCTCCTGGCTGCCGAATCCGCTTTTGCCCAGCGTAGCCGCCTGAGTTTGCGCCAGGCCTACAAGCCAGTGCTGGGCGCTACGGAAGATCTGCGGTTATTGCGCGAAGGGCAGCTGCCTTATATCGGCAATGGGGCCCGGGCACTAATAGAAACCTCACCCCGCCCGGTTCAATTCTCGCTTCTGCGCTCTGGTATATCAGCGGCCGGCGACCTGGGCTACACCCTCGGGTACCAGGAAACCACACCGAAGCGCGGCTTCTACCTGCACGTCTGGCGCCGCACCGACGCCAGATGGCTGCTCATCGTGGAAGTACTGAGCCCTAACCCGGCAGGCTAATGGGAGCGAAGAGTTAGCTCTTTATTATCCCGCTTCCTCATTCCGCGTAGCTTTGCGCTATGCCTACCATCAGCCCCGCTCCGCTTCGTTCCGGCGACCAGGTTGCCATTGTTTGTACTGCCCGTAAGGCCTCGCACGAGGAGTTGGCTGCTGCCGTGGCTACCCTGGAAAGCTGGGGGCTGCGCGTGGTACTGGGCGAATCCACCAACGTGGCGCACCACCAGTTTGGGGGCGACGATGAAGTACGCCGCCGCGACCTGCAGGAGCAGCTCGACAACCCCGCCATCCGGGCCATACTGGTAGCACGCGGGGGGTACGGCACTCCCCGCATTATCGACCAGATTGACTTTTCGCGCTTTGGGCAAGACCCCAAGTGGGTGGCAGGCTTCTCCGATGTAACCACTCTCCACTGCCACCTGCTGCGGCTGGGCTACCAGAGCATTCACGGGGTAATGCCCATCTTCTTTCATCAAGAAGGCAGCACTGAGTCGGTGGACAGCCTGCGCCGGACGCTTTTTGGGGAGGGGGTGCGCTACGAGGTGCCCGCGCACCAACAAAACCAATTGGGCACTGCTACCGGTGAACTGGTGGGCGGCAACCTGAGCATGCTGCAAACGCTCACCGGCACCGCCTCCGACGTATCCACCGCCGGGCGTATTCTCTTCCTGGAAGACATCGACGAATACCTCTACGCCATCGACCGGATGCTGGTGCACCTGGACCGAACCGGCAAGCTGCACGACCTGGCCGGCATGGTTGTAGGGCACTTCACCAACCCCCAGGACAATGCCACGCCCTACGGCCAGACGCCCAACGAAATCATTGGGCAGTACGCCGCCATGTATGGTTTTCCGGTGGCGCATGGCTTTCCGGTAGGCCACGAGGCCCGCAATATGGCGCTGGTAGTAGGGCGCGAGGCACGGCTTACTGTAGAAGACACCGGCGCCGTGCTGGAATATGTGTAGCCGCTAGTTGGTTGGCCGGACGCTTCTATCCCCGCCTGCTCCTGCCACCAAATAAAGCCCTGGCAACTTACGCAGCCGGGGCTTTATTTGGTGGCAGGAGCAGGGCCTTTACTCCCCATACAGCACCTGCAGTAGCGTCTGGCCCACAGCCTTCAGGGTGCGCCGGTCGATGACGCTCATGTTGTCCTGGGTGGTATGGTGATAGGCCGGGAAGGTTTCGTCGCCGAAGGGCAGCGTGTCGATGATGTCGATGGTGGGCACGCCGGCCTGGTTGGTGTACACGTGGTCGTCGGTTATGCCACCCATATCCCTGAAGATAAACACGTCGGAGTAGCCGATACGGGCCGCCGTGTCCCACACCTTAGCCACGGTGCTAAAGGCATTCTGGCGGGAAATCTGCTCCCGGCTGAACTTGGCATTTTTGGCGCCCACCATATCGAGCAGGATGCCATACTGCGCCTTATAGCCGGCTGGCAGCAGGTTTTTGGCCCAGTACTGAGAACCCAGGCACCAGCTGTCCTTGCCCAGGGCTTCGAGCTGGTTGGTCAACTCCCCCTGGCTGGTGTCGTCGTGCCCGTAGTCCTCGGCGTCAAACAGGATGAAGTCCACGCCCACGTTGGGCTGTAGGCTGTCGGGCTGGGCGGCCAGCACTCGGGCCACCTCCAGGGCCACGCCCACGCCGCTGGCTCCGTCGGAAGCACCATCGAGCGGTGCATTTTTGTGCTCCTTGTCTTTGTCGGCAAAAGGGCGCGTATCCCAGTGCGCGAAGATGGCCACGCGGCGGGCAGCCTGCGGATTGAACTGGGCCACGATGTTGCGTGACTTCAGCATCTTGCCATCGAAAGCCATGGCCTCAAAGGGCTGCTCCCGCACCGTAAGGCCGTACTTTTTAAACTCCCGCACCAGCCAGTCGCCGGTTTTCACGTGGGCTTTGGAGTTAGGCACGCGCGGCCCGAAAGCCACCTGCCGGGCCACGTAGGCGTAGGCCGAGTCGGCGCTGAAGGCGGGGGCTTTGGGCAGGGGCTTCTCCGTCGGCTCGGTGGCAGTTTCGGGAGTTTTCTGCTGGTCCCGGCATCCGGCAATCAGCAGACCAGCGGCCAGCAACGTGGGGGCCAGACGGAAAAGGCGAAAGTTCATAGCGGTAAAAAGGCCGTCGTGCAAAGGCAAAGCCGCAGTGCATGACAGAGGAGGTAAAATTTAGTCTTCGCTGTAGGCCCAGTCGACGCCGGCTTTGGTATCCTTCACCACGATGCCCTGCTCCTTGAGCGCTGCCCGGATGTCGTCGACCTTGCTGTAGTCCTTGGCGGCTTTGGCTTCCTGGTAGAAGCGCAGCGTGAGGCCCAGCAGGTCTTCCACGCTGGCGCGGGGCTCATCCTGCAACCCCAGCACATCCTGCACCAGGGCCCGGTACACCGTGGCGGCCTCCGTGAGGGCCGCCTCACCTACCTGAGCCAGCGTGGCCGGGTTGGCGGCAAAGCCGTTGAGCTTGCGCAGCAGGTTGAATAGCGAGGCTACGCAGCGGGCCGTATTGAGGTCGTCGTTGAGGCCCATGAAGCAGTCCTGCACCAGCTTGCTTAGCTCGGCGTCGGCAGCTGCGGTATCGGCGGCGCGCTCGTTGCCTTCGGTCAGGACTAGCTTGTCCAGCATGCGCAGGCCGTTCATAAGCTTGCGGTAGCCTTTGCGGGCTGCCTGCAGGGCGTCGTCGGTCACATCCACGGTGCTGCGGTAGTGGGCCTGCAGCAGGAAGAAGCGCGCCGTCATGGGCGAGTAGGGCTGGGCGAGGATGGAGCTGCCGCCCTGAAACAGGTCGGTGATGGTGATGAAGTTGCCGAGCGACTTGCTCATTTTCTGGCCGTTCACCGTAATCATGTTGTTGTGCATCCACACCCGGGCCTCGTCGGAGTGGGAATGGCTGGCCTGGCTCTGGGCAATTTCGCACTCGTGGTGCGGAAACATCAGATCCAGCCCGCCGCCGTGGATGTCGAACTCGGCGCCCAGGTACTTGCGGCTCATGGCCGAGCACTCGAGGTGCCAGCCGGGAAATCCTTCGCCCCAGGGCGAGGGCCAGCGCATGAGGTGGCGGGCATCGGCCTTTTTCCAGAGGGCAAAATCCAGGGGGCTGCGCTTTTCCTCCTGCCCGGCGAGGTTGTCGCGGGAGCCAGCCAGCAGCTCCTCCACCACGCGGTTGGACAGCTTGCCGTAACCGCGCCCGGCGGCGTTGTAGGCTGGTACATCAAAGTACACCGAGCCGTTGACTTCATAGCCGAAGCCGTTGCCGATAATTTCCTGAATCAGCTGAATCTGCTCGGTGATGTGGCCGCTGGCGCGGGGCTCGATATCGGGCGGCAGGCAGCCCAGTACTTCCATGTGGCGGTGGTAGAGGTTGGCAAACTGCTCAGCCACCTGCATGGGCTCCAGCTGCCGTGCCCGCGCCATCCGGCTGATCTTATCCTCGCCCTCGTCGGCGTCGCCCGCCAGGTGGCCTACGTCGGTGATGTTGCGCACGTAGCGCACGGTATAGCCTAGGTAGCGAAGGTAGCGCGTCAGCACATCAAATACCACCGGCCCCCGAGCATTGCCCAAGTGCGCCTCGCTGTAGACGGTAGGGCCGCACAAGTATACGCCCACGAAAGGCGCGTGTAGCGGTTGGAAAGCGTCTTTGCGGCGGGTGAGCGTGTTGTAGAGCGAAAGTGGGTGCTGCATGGGAGCAAAAGTAACCGCAGATTTTGCAGATTAAGAGGAAGGCACCGATTTTATAATCGGGCGCTGGCTTCACCGGCTAGGTGGTTTGCTTTAACAACTTTGCCCTGAAAATGGCTGATTTCGCCTCAATTTTGTCCCAATTGAGTCTAAAATCCCGCCTTGGCAGTACAAAAGTCCAGCTCGGGAGTCTATAAAGTTCAATCTTGGGTACATACTCCGGGCTGGCTGGTATAAATCCCGTTACTGGGTTTGCTTCGGAGCTAGACGGTAGGTAGCGGAGGTAGGGAAATGATCGGAGTAGGGAATTTCGTAGTGCACCCGGAAGTCCTGAACCTGCCACTGCGGGCCGGCAAACTGATTGTCGATGCGCACGAAGGGCAGGCGGCCGTTGTAGGTAGCGCCCACGCCATTACCCGCCGTAGCGTGGGCATTCTGCAGGCGGTCGGCCAGCTGGTCGTACGTATAGCTGTAGGGTAAATCGTTGAGGTCGGCGCAGAACAGCACGGGGTAGCGGCACTCGTCCATATGGCGGCGCAGGGTGTCTACCTGCCGGGCCCGGGCCACCAAGCCGCGCTTGAAGCGGCGCAGCAAGCCCAGCCCCTTGGCTTTCAGACCGGCCTTGCTGGAGTAGCTGTCCACAATGTCCTGCTCGGCCATGCTCATGCTCTGCAGGTGGGCGTTGTAGACGCGAATGGTGTCGCCCTGGGGCAGGCGCACGTCGGCAAACATGGCGTGGTTCTGGGTGAGCCGCCCAAACGGAATGGTTCCCCGGCGCACAATGGGGTAGCGTGAGAAAATAGCCAGCCCAAACTGCGCCCCAATGCGGTTTTCAAGCGTGACGGATACAAACGGCTGCCGCCCTTGCTCCTGCCCGATGCGGCGCACACTCTGAAACACCCGTCCGTTTTCCTGCGTGGGCTGAGGCTCGTTGTAGAATTCCTGCAGGCAAATGATGTCGGCCGGGTTTTCGGCCACCCACTTGATCATAGCCTTCGAAGACACGAAGTCCTTCCCGCGCAGCTGCCTATATACATTGAAGATGCGCACGTTGGAGCTAAGCACCCGCACGGGCTCATAATCGGAGTTGACATCAGGACTCAGCGGGTGCAGAGCCAGCCCACGCTGCACGTGCGGCCAGGTAAGCACCAACACGGCCAGCGGCAGCAGTGCCACCGGCCAGCGCCGCAGCAGCCAGTACAACAGCCAGCCCGCATTGAGGAACAGCGCCACCGGCAGGCTCATGCCCACGAAGGCGGCCGGCCACAGCTGGTAAGGCGGAATCTGCAGGGCGCCGATGGCCAGCAGCACCCAGGCTACCGTCAGCACAGTGCACTTGAAGGCAAAAGAACGACGCACGAAATCAGACACGAATGAGGCCGCAAAATACGATATCCAGGGGTTTCCGGCGCACCATGCCACCAATCAGGCCGAAGCGGTATCTTTCGAATCTGTTAGACTTTACTCTTACACAGAGATGAACCGTTTTTACTGTTGGCTGCTGGCGTTGGCATGCGTTTCCTTAGGCTCTTCTTCCGTGCACGCGGCCCTGCCGGGACCGGAAAAGACCCTGGAATTCATTGAGAACCGGGGCCAGTGGCCCGCGCCCGTGCGCTACGCCGCTAGTCTGCCGGCCGGGCGGCTGTTTCTGCGGCCTACGGGCTTCACCTATTCCCTGTTCTCGCCCGAAGACCTGGGCAGCCACGGCCACGGGCAGGCGGGCGCGCTCCAGGCTCCGAAAGCCGAGCTGCGCGGCCACGCCTACACCGTTACGTTTGAAGGCGGCAACGCTGCCCCTACCCTGACCGGGACCGAGGCCACAACCGAGCAGCGCAGCTACTTCCGGGGGCCCGACCCGCGCCAGTGGGCTACCGGCGTACGGGGCTTCCGGCAGGTGCAGTACCAGGGCGTGTACGCCAAAACCGACGTGCAACTCTACGAAAACGCCGCCGGTCACCTGGAGTACGACTTCGTGGTGGCACCGGGCGGGCGCCCCGCCGCCATCCGGCTGCGCTACCAGGGCGCCAACACGCTGCGCCTGGAAGAAGGCAACCTGATGGTAGGCACCTCGGTGGGCACCGTGACGGAGTTGGCCCCCCGGGCCTGGCAGTACGTGAATGGGAAAGTCGTGCCGGTGCCGTGCTCTTTTGAGCTGCGCGGCCAGACGGTGTCGTTCCAGTTTCCGCAGGGTTACCGTAAAGACCTGGCCCTGACCATCGACCCCACGGTGGTTTTTTCCTCCTACACCGGCTCCACGGCCGACAACTGGGGCAACACGGCCACCTACGATGAGGAAGGCCACCTGTACTCGGCTGGCGTGGTTTTCGACCCCGGCTACCCCGTGTCGGCCGGCGCTTTCAGCACTTCCTTCAGCGGCGTCATGGACGTGGGCATTATCAAGTATGACACGCGGGCAAATGGCCCGGCCGCCCGCCTGTATGCCACTTACCTGGGCGGCGAGAATACCGAAACCCCGCACAGCCTGGTGGTGAATGCCCAGGGTGAGCTGCTGATTTTCGGCTCCACGTCGTCCCGGCAGTTCCCCACTACGAGCGGCGCCGTGAGCCGCACGCTGCAGCCCGGCCAGTCCTACCAGGTGTTCAACAGCTACAGCTATTTAAATGGCGCCGACCTGTTCGTGGCCAAGCTCTCGGCCAACGGCAGCACGCTGCTGGCTTCCACCCTGCTGGGCGGTTCCGGCTGGGACGGCCTGAACGTGGACACTGGCAACAGCGCCAGCAACTTCCTGGCCCGTAACTACGGCGACACATTCCGGGGCGACATTATCACCGACTCGGAGGGCAACGTGTACGTGGCCTCCTGCACCGGCAGCACCAACTTTCCGGTGAAGAATGGCCTGAAGCGTGCCTACGGCGGCGGCAAGCTGGATGGCCTGGTGCTGAAACTCTCGCCCAAGCTCGACCAGCTGTACTGGGCCAGCTACCTGGGGGGCAGCGGCGCCGATGCGGCGTACTCCATCAAGCTGGCTTCCGATGGCTCGGTGTACGTGGCTGGTGGCACCACGGGAGGCAACTTCCCCGGCACCACGGGCGCGCTACAGTCGGGTTCGGCCGGCAACACCGACGGCTTCGTGGCTCACATTTCGGCCGATGGCAATTCCCTGCTTCAGGCCACTTACCGGGGCACCGACCAGTACGATCAAGTGTATTTTCTGCAGCTCGACGCGGCCGACAATGTGTACATCCTGGGTCAGAGCTTCGGCAACTTTCCCATTACGGCGGGCCTCTACGACAACCGGAAACGGCGCGGTGGACAGTTTATTCAGAAGCTTGGCCCCCAGCTCAATTCCCTTAACTACTCCACCGTGTTTGGCAGCGGCCGGGGCGGCACTGACCTGTCTTTGACGGCCTTTCTGGTAGATGACTGTGAGCGGATTTACGCCTGCGGCTGGGGCGGCAACATCAACAACGGCTACACCGGCGGCTCCACCAACGACCTGCCCACCAGCAGCAACGCCGTGCAGCCGAGCACCGACGGCTCCGATTTTTACGTCGTGCAGTTCGGGGCCGGGGCCAGAGCCATTGAGTACGCCACGTTCTTCGGGGAGCAGGGAGGCAGCGGGGAACACGTGGATGGGGGTACCAGTCGGTTTGATAAGCGCGGCGTGGTGTACCATGCCGTGTGCGGCGGCTGCCGGGGCTCGTCGCGCTTTCCGGTGCCGCCGGGAGCCAACACCTATTCCCGCGTCAACAACAGCTCGAACTGCAACAACGCCGCCTTCAAAATCGACTTCGAGCTGCGGATTGCCAACGCCGGTCGTCCCCAGGCCGTGTGCGCCGATGCCGGCCCCATCCGGCTGGGTGGCTCTCCGGCGGGCGGCGTGTGGGCCGGCCCCGGCATAAGCCGGCAGGCCGATGGCAGCTACATTTTCACGCCCAGCGTTGCCCTGGTGGGCGAGCAGGCGCTCAGCTACACAGCCCAGTCTACCGGCACGTGCTTTACCAACAGCAGCCTCCGCATGACAGTCCGGCCTGTGGTGTCGGTTGATTTCTCCCTGCCCGCCCAGCGCTGTACCAACGAAGACCTCGTGCCCCTGACGGCCACGCCCGCGGGTGGCACCTGGAGTGGCCCCGGCGTGCGCGGCAGCCAGTTCGACCCGGCCGCCGCTGGCCCCGGCACGCACACCATCACCTACACGCTGCCGGTCGACCAATGCGGGGAAGCCAGCCGGCAGATTGTAGTACTGCTGCCGCCAGCCGTTGAGGCCGGCCGGGATACAGCCCTGTGCAGCTTCCAGAACACGCCTTACCAGTTGCTGGGCGCTACCCCGGCGGGCGGCACGTGGAGCGGTTCGGGCGTTACGCCGGAAGGCTGGTTTACGCCCCCGGTTGCCGCCGACTCGGCCCAGCGCCTTCGCCTCACTTACACCTACCAGGCCTCCAATGGCTGCCCGGAATATGACGTGCGGCAGGTGGTTATGGCGCCGCTGAACACCAACGTGCAGCCGCTACCCGTACCGGAGTGTGCATCATATTCGGGTAAGACTGGCTTAGCGCCATTCACTATCCGATTCGTGTCGCCGGCGCAGTATGCCAGCCAGTACGACTGGGATTTTGGCGACGGCACGCCCCACGGCACCACGGCCAGCGTGGAGCACACCTACGACCGCGCCGGTACCTACACCGTAGCCATGACGGCCGCCTACAACAGCACCTGCCAGGTGCAGACGCGCTACCTGCAGATTGAAGTGGCTGACCCACTGGTTCCCAACATCATCACGCCCAACAACGGCGACAACCTAAACCAGGTGTTTGTGCAGCACTACACCTGCCTGCCCGCTGCCCTGAAGGTATTTTCGCGCTGGGGACAGGAAGTGTACAGCTCGGCCGACTACCGCAACGACTGGGACGGGGGCAAGCTGCCCGGCGGCGTGTACTACTTTCTGCTGCGCGATACCGAAGGCCGCCAGTACAAAGGCTGGCTGGATATTCACCGCTAAGGTCCGCCCGGCGCGGCTGGTTGCGTTGCGGCATAATTCGTTGTATCTTTGCACCAGCAAGTAACGAATCAGAGAGGGGACGGGTAGTCCCCTCTTTCTTTATCCCCTGGCTCGACCGTATGAAATTTGACCGCGCCCAGATTGCCCAGATGCTGGAGGAAAGCCTGCCCGGCCCCGAGCTGTTCGTTGTTGGGCTTACCGTTTCTGACGCCATCCGGCCCAAGGTAACCGCCATTCTGGACGGGGAGCAGGGCATGGGCATTGACGAGTGCGCCCTGGTAAGCCGTCGTCTGGCTCGCCGCATCGAGGAAGCCTACGGAGAGGAAGCCAGCTACACGCTGGAAGTAACCTCGCCCGGCGCCGACCAGCCGCTGGTAGATGCCCGCCAGTACCACCGCCACGTGGGCCGCACCTTCAGCCTCAAGCTTAAGGACGGTACCGAGAAAACCGGCACGCTCGAAGCCGTGGAAGCTACCGGCGTGCAGCTGGCGGAGGAAGTGAAAGAGAAAAACAAGAAAAAAACCCTGCCTGCCGCCCTGGTGCCCTTCGACACCATTCAGGAAGCGAAAGTGGTTATTTCATTTAAGTAAATACCTTAATGGTTAACTAGTTAAATGGTTGCTGGTTCGATTCGCGAGGCCTAAACAATCTGCCATTCGACCAACAGCCATTCAGCAGCTCAACCATTCAACCATTCAACAATTTAAATCAGATGAACAGCCACGTCCTGATTGAATCGTTTGCCGAGTTTGCCCGGTCCAAGAACATCGACCGGCCCACGATGATGAGCATCCTGGAAGACGTGTTCCGGACCATGATTCGCAAGAAGTACACCACCGACGAGAACTTCGACGTCATTCTCAACGTGGACAAGGGCGACCTGGAAATCTGGCGCAACCGCGAAATCGTGGACGACGACTCGGAGGACATCTGGGACTTCGATAAGATTCCGCTGTCCGAGGCGCAGAAGATTGAGCCCGACTTCGAGATTGGCGAATCGGTAGCCGAGGAAGTGAAGCTGGAGGATTTCGGCCGTCGCGCCGTGCTCATGGCCCGCCAGACGCTGATTCAGCGCGTGAAGGACCTGGAGCGTGACCACCTCTACCAGACCTACAAAGATCAGGTGGGTGAAATCATTGCCGGCGAAGTGTACCAGGTGTGGAGCCGCGAGGCCCTGATCCTGGACAAGGACGAAAACGAGCTGGTACTGCCCAAGTCGGAGCAGATCCCCAAGGACCGCTACCGCAAGGGCGACACCGTGCGCGCCGTGGTGCACCGCGTGGAAATTCTCAACGGTACGCCCAAAATCATCCTTTCGCGCGCTGCGCCGGCCTTTTTGGAGCGTTTGTTTGAACAGGAAGTGCCCGAAATCTACGATGGCCTCATCACCATCAAGAACATCGTGCGCGAGCCGGGCGAGCGGGCCAAAGTAGCCGTCGAAAGCTACGACGACCGTATCGATCCGGTGGGTGCCTGCGTAGGCATGAAAGGCTCACGTATCCATGCCGTGGTGCGGGAGCTGGAAAACGAGAACATCGACGTCATAAACTACACCAACAACCTGGAGCTGTACATCCAGCGCGCCTTGTCGCCGGCTAAAATCGGCTCGATGAAAATAAACGAACAAACCGGCCGGGTTTCGGTGTTCCTGAAACCCGACCAGGTGTCACTGGCCATTGGCCGGGGCGGCGCCAATATCAAACTGGCTTCCCGTCTCGTAGGCATGGAAATCGACGTGTTCCGCGAAGCCGGCGACTACGAAGAAGATATTGCCCTCGACGAATTCCGGGATGAAATTGACGCCTGGGTGCTCGACGAGCTCAAGAAAATCGGCCTCGACACGGGCCGCGCCGTATTAGCCGTCAGCAAAGAAGACCTCGTGCGCCGGACGGAACTGGAAGAAGAAAGCGTGGAAGAAGTATTCCGCGTAATTCGCCAGGAGTTCGAAGACGAGGAAGAATCCGAAACCCCTTCAGCCGACGCCGCCCAATGAGGGCGCCGCGGCCGGTACGGCAAAGGCAGTAAATCGAGCCGGGTGGCTTGATTTACTGCCGCCCGGCAAAATTTAAAATAGTACCTTTGCAACTGATTAAGAGTATCGTTCGCGAGCATAGAATGGCGGAAGCAGCACCTAAACGGCTACAGCAGGCGGCCAAAGACCTGAATATTGGAATGGCCACGGTGGTAGAAACCCTGGCTAAAAAAGGGCATCAGGTAGAAAACAAGCCTACCACGAAGCTAACTGCCGACCAGGTAGGGTTGCTGGAGAAGGAGTTTGCTTCTTCGGCTCAGGATAAAATTGAAGCGGTAAAGCTCACCCAGGCCAAGCGCCAGAGTGAGCTTGAGGCGCATCCGCCCAAGCCTGAGCCCGTAGTGCCGAAGCCTACCCCGGCCCCCGTAGCGGCCCCGGCTCCGGCCCCTAAACCGGCTGAGGAAGCCAAGCCTGCACCGGTAGCTCCCGCGCCAGCACCTGCCCCGGTTGCTGCTGAAGCGCCTAAAGCTCCCGGGCTGAAGGTACTGGGCAAGATTGAGCTGGATGCCAAGGGCCGCCCTGTGCCGCCCCGTCCCACTCCGGCGCCTGCCGCCCCGGCCCCGGCACCAATAGCTGCCGCACCCCAGCCAGCCCCTCCAGTCGCGGCGCCTGTGGCTCCTGTAGCCCCCACGCCGCAGCCTGCTCCGGCTCCAAAACCAGAGCCTGCTCCCGCGCCGGTAGCTGCCGCCCCCCAGCCGCCCGTTGCGGCTCCGGTGGAAGCTCCCCAGCCGCAGGCTCCTGCGCCGGCTGCTCCCGCTCCGGCGGCCCCGGCTGCTGAGCAGCGTCCAGCGGCTCCGGCTCCCGTGCAAGCTCCAGCCGCTCAGCCCGAAGCTGAAGCACCGGCCGGGGAAGACGCTGGTACTATCGTAGCCAAAGCCGACCAGCTGAAAGGCCTCACGGTACTGGGTAAGATTGAGCTGCCCCTCGATTCGTCGCGGCGCGGCGGTGGGCGAGGTGCCCGTCCCGTAGCCTCGTCCGATGTGCGCAAGAGCGGCCTCGGCGGTGCCGATGCCAAGAAAAAGCGGCAGCGCCTGCCCGTGCCCGGCACGCCCGGCGGCAACAACCAGAATACAAACCCGAACACCGGTCCGAACCGCCCGGTGGTTCCAAGCCAGGGTGGCCGTCCTGGTCAGGGCGGCGGTGGCCGTCCCGGCGACCAGCGGGGTCCGCGCCCCGGTCAGGGAGGCGGACAAGGTGCTCCACGTCAGCCAAACCCGGCTCTCACGCCCGAGCAAAACGAAAAGCAGATTCAGGAGCAGATCAAGGCTACGCTGGCCAAGCTCAGCGGCGGCCGGGGTCAGCAGCAGAACCGCGCCAAGTACCGCCGCGACAAGCGGGCCGGGGTAGCCGAAGCCAGCGAGCTGGCCCGTCAGCAAAACGAGCTTGACTCGAAAACGCTGAAAGTAACCGAGTTCATTTCGGCCAACGACCTGGCGTCGCTCATGGACGTGTCGGTGAACGAGATTATCAAAGTGTGCCTGAACATGGGCATGTTCGTATCCATCAACCAGCGCCTCGACGCCGAAGCCATTACCGTTATTGCGGATGAGTTTGGCTACGACGTTGAATTCCTGAGCGCCGAGGAAGAGGATACGGTTATTGAAATCGAGGATAGCCCCGAAGACCTGCAGCCGCGGGCGCCCATTGTTACCATCATGGGTCACGTCGACCACGGTAAAACGTCGTTGCTTGACTATATCCGGAGTGCCAGCGTGGCCAAAGGCGAAGCCGGCGGCATCACCCAGCACATCGGGGCTTACGACGTAATGACCAAATCGGGCAAGCGCGTAACCTTCCTTGATACTCCCGGTCACGAAGCCTTTACGGCCATGCGTGCCCGGGGTGCCAAAGTCACCGACATTGCCATCATTGTGGTAGCGGCCGACGACTCGGTAATGCCCCAGACGAAGGAAGCCATCAACCACGCGCAAGCGGCGGGAGTACCCATCGTTATTGCCCTGAACAAGATTGACAAGCCCGGTGCCAACCCCGATAAAGTCCGCGAAGAGCTGTCGGTTATCAACGTGCTGGTAGAAGAATGGGGCGGTAAGTACCAAAGCCAAGAAGTATCGGCTAAAACCGGCCTGGGCATCGACGACCTGCTGGAGAAAGTTTTGCTGGAAGCCGAGATTCTGGAGCTGAAAGCCAACCCTGACCGTAACGCTGTGGGTACGGTTATCGAAGCCTCGCTCGACAAAGGCCGGGGCTACGTAACCACCATCCTGGTGCAAACCGGCACGATGAAAGTGGGCGACATGGTACTGGCCGGCCCGCACTTTGGCCGCGTGAAAGCCATGACCGACCACCGGGGCAAGAAGATGAAAACGGCTGGCCCAGCTACTCCGGTACAGGTACTTGGCCTCACGGGTGCTCCACAGGCTGGCGACAAGATTCAGGTGATGGAAACGGAGCGCGAAGCCCGCGAACTGGCTACGCAGCGTCAGCAGCTGGCCCGTGAGCAGAGCATGCGCACCAAAAAGCACATTACCCTAGACGAAATTGGTCGTCGTCTGGCTATTGGTTCGTTCAAAGAACTCAACGTCATTGTGAAAGGCGACGTGGACGGTTCGGTAGAAGCCCTGGCCGACTCACTGCTGAAGCTGAGCACACCGGAAGTGGCCGTAAACATCCTCTCGAAGGGTGTGGGTGCCATTTCGGAATCCGACGTACTGCTGGCTTCGGCATCCGACGCCATCATCATCGGCTTCCAGGTGCGGCCTTCGCTCAGCGCCCGCAAGCTGGCCGAGCAGGAGCAAATCGATATCCGCCTCTACTCGATTATCTACAACGCCATCAACGAGGTGAAGGATGCTATGGAAGGCATGCTGGCACCTACGGTGAAGGAAGTAGTAGTAGCCAACGCCGAGATTCGCCAGGTATTCAACATCACCAAGGTGGGCACTATTGCCGGCTGTATGGTGACGGATGGTACTTTCACCCGCAAAACCAAGGTGCGCCTCGTCCGCGACGGCATCGTGGTGCACTCGGGCGACATTCAGGACCTAAAGCGCTACAAAGACGACGTGTCGGAAGTACGCCAGGGCTACGAGTGCGGTATCTCGCTGAAAGGCTTCAATGACCTGCGCGAAGGCGACAACATTGAAGGCTTCGAGGAACAGGAAGTGAAACGCACGCTGTAAGCTCCGGTTTACGGCCTAACACCCAGCCCCGATCTGCGCGCAGATCGGGGCTTTTTGTTTTCGGCAGGCTGGCCCGGCATCACATATAAAGCCAGCAGCCTACAATGAAAAGCTGAAAACGAGCAGATGACGCGCATTTATGGCGGCTGTTAGAGGACAGACAGCGGGTCGGTTCACATCATCATGCGATTGACGCCGGAAGTAGCATCCGGTACTTTTGTATCACAACCCGAACGAATTGCACTCGTCGTGGTCGTACCTAGTCTGCTGCTGCCTCACCATTCAACCGCTATGAAAGCTTTTACCCTTTGCCTGGCCGTATCGTGCCTCGCTTCCACCGCTCTGGCCCAAACGAAACCGGCCGCCAAACCAGCAGCCAAGCCGGCCGCTACCCGTACCACTACGGCTGCCAAGCCCGCCGCGAAACCAGCGGCCAAACCCGTAGCTACTACCAAGCCGGCAACCACGGCCCGCCCTACGGCAACGGAAACTGCGGCTGCTCCCGTTGCCCCCAAGCCGGCTCCGGCTACTAAGTCCGCTCCGGCCGCCAAAACGAGCATGGCCGCCTCTACCTCGACCTTTGGCAAAGGCACAACGGTAGCCAACCTGGGCGTAGGTCTGGGGCTGGGTTACGGCTACGGCTTGCTGGGTGGCACGGGCAAATCGATGCCGGCACTGAGTTTGTCGGTTGAGCACGGCATGTACGATGGCCTCGGCCCCGGCGTGATTGGCGTAGGCGGTCTGGTAGGCTACAAGTCTTACACCTGGCGCTCCGGCGACTACAACGCTTCGTGGCGCAACATCTACGTGGGTGTGCGCGGCACTTACCACTACAACTTCACTGACAACGAAAAGCTGGATACCTACGCCGGCCTGGCGCTGGGCGCCCGCATCGAAAGCTACTCCGACAACGGCTACTATGGCGACAACAACTCCTGGGGCGGCACCTACGTCACGAGCGGCCTGTTTTTGGGCGCGCGCTACTATGTGACGGACAAGATTGGCGGGTTTGCAGAGGTAGGTTATGATATGTCGTTGCTGAAGCTGGGGGTTTCGGCCCGCTTCTAAGCCTCCTTTCAATTGTCTTTGCCTGTCGTACTATGAAACCTGTGCGTTGCGGCCTGCTGGCGCTGCCACTGATGCTCTCGGGCTTTACGGCCGAAGGGCAAGGAGAAAGCAGTGAGTCTGCAAGAGAGGCCGGCCCTGCTGGTTGACCGGGACTGGGAGCTGACCAATATTGAGGTAACCACCACGGACGCCGCTGGCCCGGCTAGTGTGTTTGCGCTGCTGCCCGCCAACATGCAGGACGACTGCCTGCGGTTTGCCAAGAACGGCACGTTTGCCGAGCACGAAAGCGCCACTAAACACGTCAGAACCGGCTCAGGCTCCTGGCAGTTGCGCAACGAAAACTCCCAGCTCATCATGGTCAGCGGCCACGGCGTGCAGGTCTACGAAATCCAGCATATGTCCACGCAAGAGCTGCGCCTGCAATACCAGGTGCTCGAAAACGACCGGAACTACTCCGTCCTGACAACGCTTCGGCGCAAACAACCTCTCCTCTCCACCTTACCAGTGCCCTACCCTATGAAAACGCTCTTTACCCTCACCGCTCTGCTTATCCTGCTGCATTTTGCCGCCGCGCCCGCCCAGGCCCAGCTTGGCTTACTCTGGCGGGTTGAGGACAAGCTGGCCGATAAGGCTTCGCAGAAAATTGCCGACCGCCTCAGCAAGAAAGCCGAAGCCGCCGTGCAGCGCAAAGCCAACGAGGTATCGACGGAATACTACAGCACGCTGCTGGCCGACGGCAAGATTGTGTGCCACGGCATTCAGTTTGAGCCCGGCACGGCTACCATCACCGAGGCTTCACAGCCGGTAGTGCGGGCACTGGTGAATACGCTGGCCGCCAACCCCGAGGTTAAGGTGCGCATTGAGGCCCACACTCTCCGGGAAGGCAACGCCGCTACCAACCTGGCCTTGTCGCAACGGCGGGCCGATGCGGTACGGGCGGCGCTGGTGCGCGGCGGCGTGGAGGCAGCCCGCCTCACCACCAAAGGCTACGGCGGCACCAAGCCCCTGGATATCGATTCGTCATCGGGCCTCGACAGCCTCAACCAGCGCACGGAGTTCGTGAAGCTGTAATCCTGTCACACGCTGGCATCTGTAGCAGCAAGCTCAACTACGCCGGCCAGCAACCCTATCTATTTGATATTCTCGGCCATCCTTGCTCGGGTGGCTAAGGCAAAAAGCGAGGCAAGTTGATTTCAATTTGCCGGAGCTGCTCTTTCGGGGCTCGGTGGAGGCGAACGGTGGCTTCATCCTGACCTGAAAGCAAAAAGCCCCGAAACGATGTTTCGGGGCTTTTTTATGTGGTCTTTGTTATGTGGCCAGCAGTCTTTACACTTTGAAGAACAGAAAGCGCTTGGTTTTCTTGTGCTTGAGGGGCTTGCCCTTGGGGTTGATGCCGGGAGCGGGGCGGGTCTGGCCGCGCTTTTGAGTGGCTGAGCCGGTTTTGTCGCGGAAGCGGCGCACCGTAAAGCCTCCATTGCCGCTTTCGTACTGCCGCGACGTGCCCCGGCCCATGCTGGTGCTGCCGCCAGCGCGGGCTTCCAGCACTTCTATCTGCTGGTCGCGCTTGGCTTCGTCGGGGTTCATAGCCATGCGGCGCTGCATGCGGGCAATATCTGTGGCCGAGGCTTTGCGCTTGCGCGGCGCCTTCTGCGGGGCAGCCGGCTGCTCAAATGCCGGGCCGGCCGGACCCTGCGGGCCGGCGGCCTGCGCATCGGCTTCGCTTACTGCTCCCATTATACCCAGCCCTACTGCCAAAGCCGCTACCAGAATTTTCATGCAGTTACTGTAAAAGAGAAGTTGTTGAATACGTGAGGTGATGGGGCACCACGCTTAGCGCAATGCGTGGCTGTAACGGTCTGACTGCGAAGGTAGTTCAAATTATGCTTCCTCTGCGCGGGTGCAGCCCGGGTGCTCCTTTGAAATGTACATATTTCCTGCCAAAACCATGTTGATGGAAGCTCCATTACGGTTATTTCTCTGGTCAGGCTAAAAAAAAGCCGGCTTATCCCCCAGAGGATAAGCCGGCCAACACTTGCCCGGTAGGTTTAGCGCGTACGCAGGGCGTCCCGGATTTCCATCAGCAGCACCTGGTCTTTGGTAGGGCCGGGGTCGGCTACTACGACCTCCTGAGGCTTCTTGAAGCGGTTGGCCAGCTTCACCAGCCAGAAAATGGCAAAGGCCATGAGCAGGAAGGCCAGCACCGCGTTCAGAAACAAACCATAGTTAAGCGTGGCCGCGTTGGCAGCTTTGGCCGCCGCCAGGTCTTTGTAAGTACCGCCGTCGAGGGCCACAAACCAGTCCTTGAAGTCCAGACCTCCGGTCAGCAGCGTCAGGACCGGCATAAGGATGTCATCCGTCAACGACTTGACGATGCCCCCGAACGAGGCCCCGATGATAACCCCCACGGCTAAATCGAGGACGTTGCCTTTGGAAATAAACTCCTTGAATTCAGAAACGAAGCCCATACGCGAACAGTGGTTTGAGGTGAAGAAAAGAAAGGTTAGGGGTAAATATAGGATTTAATACATAAGCTCCGCTATAGCGCCGGAGTGGCCGGGCAGGCCCATTCCGGGCGCGGGCTTTTACTCTATCTTTGCGGGCTTGCCTTCCTCACCTGTTTTTGCGCTATGCCTGCTTTCACCAACCTGCTCTACGACCTCGACGCCGCCAGCGGCATCCTCACGCTCACCATCAACCGCCCTACCAAGCTCAACGCCCTGAGCCACGACACCATTCGGGAGCTACGTGAGGCGCTGCAGCTGGCCCTGGACGACGCGCAGGTGCGCGGCATCATCCTGACGGGCAGCGGAGAAAAAGCCTTCGTGGCCGGGGCTGATATTGCCGAGCTGACCGCGCTGGATGAAATTGAGGGTCGCCGCGCTGCCGAGTTCGGGCAGGAAGCCTTCTGCCTGTTTGAGGAAAGCTCCAAGCCTGTTATTGCGGCCGTGAATGGCTTTGCCCTGGGCGGCGGCTGCGAGCTGGCTATGGCCTGCCACCTGCGCATTGCCTCCGAGAATGCCCGCTTCGGCCAGCCCGAGGTGAACCTGGGCCTGGTGCCCGGCTACGGCGGTACCCAGCGCCTGCCCCAGCTTATCGGCAAAGGCAAGGCCCTGGAGCTGCTGCTGACGGCTGACATCATTAAAGCTGATGAGGCCCTGCGCCTGGGCCTCGTCAACCACGTGGTGCCGCTGCCGGAGCTGCTGGAGTTCAGCCGCCAGCTGCTGGGGCGGATTCTAAGCAAAGCGCCGCTGGCCGTGGGCCTGGTTATCGACTGCGTGAATGCGGCCTACGACAAAGAGCGGCACGGCTACCAGGCCGAGGCCAACGCCTTCAGCCGCTGCTTCGAGTCCGAGGACTTCCGCGAAGGCACCAGCGCCTTCCTCGAAAAGCGCCCGGCCGCCTTTACGGGTAAGTAAATTCTGAATTATGAATGCGGAATTATGGAGTATGAATACCGAGGCGCCCACCGGCAATTCATAATTCATAACTCATAATTCATAATTATTACCGCATGAGCGTCGCCAAAAAGCTGGCCGGTCAAACGGCCGTGTATGGCATCAGCAGCATTCTGGTCCGGGTCCTGAACTACCTGCTGGTGCCGGTGTACACGGGCCGGTTTGTAGCGGCCGAGTATGGCATTGTGACGGGTCTGTACGCGTACGTGTCGTTTCTGAACGTGGTGTTCACCTACGGCATGGAAACCACGTTTTTCCGCTTCGCCAACCGCCCCGGCACCGACCGGCGCCTGCTCTACGACCGGGTAATGAGCCAGCTGCTAGTCAGCACCGTGGCCCTCACGGCGCTGCTGGCCCTGCTGGCCCGCCCGCTGATGCAGCTGCTCGATGTGCCGCCCGGCCGGGAGCGGTACGCCATCTGGCTGGCTCTCATTCTGGGGCTCGATACGCTGGCGGCCATTCCCTTTGCGCGGCTGCGGCTCGAAAACCAGGCCCGGCGCTTTGCCACCATCCGCGTGGCCAACATCCTGCTCAACGTCGGGCTGAACCTGTTTTTTATCGTGCTCTGCCCCGATGTGCTGGCAGGCAAGTATCTGCCCATCCTGCAGCCGCTGGTGGCCCGCCTCTATGACCCCAGCATCGGCATCGGCTACGTGTTTTTGTCGAACCTGGCGGCCAGTGCCTTTACCCTGCTGCTGCTGGGCCGCGAGCTGCTGGACTTCCGGTTTCGGCTGGATGCCACGCCCTTGGCCGCTATGCTGCGCTACGCCTACCCGATTATGCTGATGGGCCTGGCGGGCATGGTAAATGAAACGCTGGACCGGATTCTGCTGCCCCTGTGGCTGCCCGAGGGCTACTACCCCGGCCAGAGCAGCCTCACGGCCGTGGGCATCTACGGGGCCTGCTACAAGCTCAGCATTTTCATGAGCCTCGTCATTCAGGCCTTCCGCTACGCCGCAGAGCCTTTTTTCTTCGCTCAGAGCTCCGAGAAGAACTCCCCGGCCACGTTTGCGCTGGTGCTGAAGTGGTTTACCTTATGCTGCGCGGTTATTTTCGTGTTCATCAGCCTGAACATTGAGGACTTTGCCTGGGCATTTCTACGCCGACCAGAGTACCGCGAGGGCGTGGCCGTGGTGCCGGTGCTGCTGCTGGCCAACCTGTTTCTGGGCGTGTACTGGAACCTCTCGGTGTGGTTTAAGCTCACCGACAAAACCTACTACGGCACCTACATTGGGGCGGCCGGCGCGGTGCTCACTATTGCCCTCAACTTCCTGCTGATTCCGGTGCTGGGCTACATGGGCTCGGCGGTGGCTACGCTGGCCTGCTACGCGGCTATGGCAGCCATGTGCTGGTGGCTGGGCGAGCGGCACTTCCCGGTACCCTACCCCGTAGCCCGCCTGCTGCTGTGGCTTCTGCTGGCGGTGGCGCTGGTGGCGCTGGGCTGGTGGGTGCAGCCCGATGGCTTCTGGCTGCGGCATGCCTGGCACCTGCTGCTCAGCCTAAGCTTTGTGGGGGCACTGGTGGCGGTGGAAAAGCCGCACAGACTGATACGGAGCTGAAGAGTTTGCGGAAGTAAGCTATTGAATGCTGGCTTTTTGGCGCCAATTTCCGGCCTGAACGCAAGAACCTTTTCTCTCCACTCAGAAACTACTGTCAGAAACTACCTTTGCCGCATGCACATCCCCGTTATCAACCGCTCTCACCACCCGCTGCCCGAGTACCAGACGGCCCACGCCGCCGGGCTTGATGTGCGGGCCAACCTCCAGGAGCCGGTTACGTTGAAGCCCCTGCAACGCGCCCTTATCCCTACAGGCCTTTTTCTGGAAATTCCGGTGGGCTACGAAATGCAGGTGCGTCCGCGCAGTGGCCTGGCTTACAAGCACGGCATCGGCATCGTCAACAGCCCCGGCACCATTGATGCCGACTACCGGGGCGAGCTGAAGGTGCTGCTGGTCAACCTCTCCGACACCGACTTCGTGGTGCAGGATGGGGAGCGAATAGCCCAGTTGGTGGTGGCCCGCCACGAAGTCGTTAGCTGGCAGCCCGCCGAGGAGCTCAGCCAGACGGCCCGCGGCGCCGGTGGCTACGGCAGTACCGGCGTACAATAAGGCCTGCCAGGGTCCTTCCCGGCGCAACTTTCCCTGGAAATTTCCGGATACGCTTCTTTCACAACCTTCCCTTTTAGCTTTTCTAACCCTCACTTCTCCCTATGAAAATCATCGTCCCGATGGCCGGTATGGGCAAACGCATGCGCCCCCACACGCTCACCGTTCCCAAACCGCTGATTCCGATTGCCGGCAAACCCATTGTGCAGCGCCTTGTGGAAGACATTGCCAAAGTATGCGGTGAGCCGGTTGATCAGGTAGCCTTTATCGTGGGCCGCTTCGGGGCAGAGGTAGAGAAAAGTCTGCTGGCTATTGCCGAGTCCATCGGTGCGAAAGGCACTATCCATTATCAGGATGAGCCCCTGGGCACGGCTCACGCCATTCTGTGCGCCAAGGAAGCTCTCGAAGGCCCAGTGGTGGTAGCCTTTGCCGATACGCTGTTCAAGGCCGACTTCACCCTCGACTCCTCGGTGCCCGGTACCATCTGGGTGCAGCGCGTCGACGACCCCAAGCCCTTCGGCGTAGTGAAGCTCGACGAGCAGGGCCGCATTACCGATTTCGTGGAAAAACCCCAGGAGTTCGTGTCGGATCTGGCCATTATTGGCATCTATTACTTCCAGGACGGCGCCTACCTCCGCGAGGAGCTGCAGTACCTGCTCGACAACGACATCAAGGACAAAGGCGAGTATCAGCTCACCAATGCCCTCGAAAACATGAAAAACAAGGGCACCACCTTCGTGCCCGGCCGCGTGACGGAGTGGCTCGACTGCGGCAACAAGGATGCTACCGTGTACACCAACCAGCGTTACCTGGAGTACCTGCAGGAGCGCGGCGAGGATTTGGTATCATCATCGGCCCAGCTACACAATTCCGTTGTCATTCCGCCCGTCTACATCGGCGAAGGCGTGGTGGTGCACAATTCGGTGATAGGGCCGCACGTTTCGCTGGGCAACCAGTCGACGGTGCGCGACTCGGTGCTGTCGAACTCCATCGTGCAGCAGTCGGCTACGGTGTTGCACGCCAACGTGACTAACTCCATGATTGGCAACCACGCCACGCTCACCGGCGCCCCGTCTGACCTCAGCCTGGGCGACTACAACAACCTGCGCGTCTGACGGAGCCTTTCCGGCCGCGGCGGTGTTTAAGGCTCAGGCCTGACCTGCCGCGGCCGTAGTGTTTCGTTGCTCTTTCCGCCTTCCTCATGTTTCGTTTTCGCGCCGTTGTTTTGCTGGTCTTCGCGTTGCTGGTGGCTGATGCAGCCTGGGCCCAGCTGCCCGCTGCCGCGCCCACGGCCGTGCCGCGCCGGAAGCTCACCCGCAAGGAGCGCCGCGAGCTGAAGCACCGCAAAGCCGTGTCGGACGCCCGCCTACAGATGCGCGAGCTGACGGAAAAAGAGCGGGAGCTGAGCGAGTCCTACTTTGTGGAAGGGGTGAAATTCACCCTGCTCGAAGACTACACCAAAGCCCTGGAGCGGCTGCTGGCGGCCTACCGAATCAACCCCAACAACGCGGCCATCAACTACAAGATTGCCGAAACCAACCTGCTCACCGGCAACCTCAAGGATGCCACCAACTTTGCCAACACCGCCATTCAGCTGGATGGCAAAAACGCATACTACTACCTACTGCTGGCCCAGATCTACGCCTCGCAAAAGCAGTTCGACCAGGCCGCGCAGGTGTATACCACGCTCATCAAGAACGTGCCCGACTCGGGGTACTACCTCTTCAACCTGGCCGACCTGTACCTGGCCCAGAACAAGCTGGATGATGCCCTGACTACGCTGAACCAAGCGGAAAAGCAGTTCGGCGCGCTGGATGAGGTAGCGTTCAAGCGCCAGCAGATCTACCTGCGCCAGAACAAGCTCGACCAGGCGCTGAAAGAAGGCGAAACGCTGATTTCCTCGAACCCCGACGAGGTGCGCTACGTGCTGGCCCAGGCCGAAATGTATGCGGCTAACAACCGCCTGCCCGACGCCATTCGGGTAGCTACGCAGGCCCTGCAGCAGGACCCTGACAACGCCCAGGCCAACATGATTCTGGCCGACGTGTACCGGCAGCAGAACAACCCAACTGAGTCGCAGCGCTACCTCCGGCAGGCGTTTGAAAGCCCTGGCCTCGACATCGACCAGAAAGTGCGCATCCTGGTCGACTTCATCAAGCAGCTGCCCAACCCAGCTTTGGAGAAAAACGCCTTGGAGTTAGCTTCTATTACCACGCGCGTACACCCCAAGGAAGCCAAGGCCTACGCCGTAGCCGGCGACATTCAGGCTCTGACGGAGCACCGCAAAGAAGCCCGCGACAACTACCTGCGGGCCCTCAAGCTCGACAACTCCAAGTTCCAGCTCTGGCAGCAGGTCGTGAGCATTGATGCGGAGCTTAGCCAGACGGATTCCCTGCTGGTGCACACCGACCGGGCCCTGGAGCTGTTCCCCAACCAGGCGGTGTTCTGGTACTTCAACGGGGCGGCGCAGCTCATCAATAAGAATGCGGCCAAGGGCGTAAAGTCCCTGGAATACGGCCGCAAGCTGGCTGCCGACAACCCCGAGCTGCAGGCGCAGTTTGACACCCAGTTGGGCGATGCGTACCACGAGCTCAAGGATTTTGTGAAGTCGGACGCGGCGTACGAGGCCGCGCTGGCCTTCGATGCCAACAACGCGCAGGTTCTCAACAACTACAGCTACTACCTCTCGTTGCGCGGCGAAAAGCTCGACAAAGCCAAAACCATGGCCGGCAAGCTGGTCAAGCAGTTCCCGGACAACGATACCTACCTCGACACGTACGCCTGGGTGCTGTACAAGCAGAAGGACTACGCCGGGGCCCGCGAAAGCCTGGAAAAAGCCCTGCGCACCACCAAGGACGGCACCGTGACCGAACATTACGGCGACGTTTTATATCAGCTCGGCGACGTCGCTGGGGCATATACCCAATGGCAGCAGGCCAAGCGCCAGGGCGGCGCCTCCAAGCTGATTGACCGCAAGATAAAAGACCGAAAATTGTATGAATAAACGCTGCGCACCGCTTCTATTGGGGCTATTGATGGCTGGGCTGGGTGCCTGTACCCGCAAAGCCCTGCCAACCCAGGCGCGGGCGGAAGCGCCGAAGGCGGAAAGCCTGGTGAATGCCTCAAACCTCGATTTCCGATACCTGGCGGCGAAAGGCAAGGCGCAGATTGAAACCGGCGGCGACAAGCTGCCCAACGTGACGCTGACGCTGCGCATCCGCAAAGACAGCCTGATCTGGCTGTCAATTGGGGCTCCGGTAATTGGCGAAGTCATGCGCGCCCACATCACCCCGGACTCGGTGCAGGTGATTGACCGGCTGCACCGCGAGTACTACGCCGGCAACTTTACCTATCTGCGGCAGCGTTTCAATCTGCCCGTTACCTTTCAGCAGGTGCAGGCGTTGCTTACCGGCAACTACGTGCCCGCTCCCACCGGCACCGAGCCTACGGTGACCACGGAGCCGCCCATGCAGAAAGTAGTGTACCGGCAGCAGGCTCTGCTGGTAGAGCAGCTGCTGGAAACCACCCGCCGCCGTGTGCAGAAGCTGGCCGTGCAGGATGACAGCTCGCACCTACGCTTCACGGTCGACTTCTCGGACTTTAAGCCTCTGGAGCGCGTACCGCAGGAATTCGCTAATGCACTGCTGGTTGTAGTCGAGCAGCCTAAAAACAAGCCGTCGTCGGCTTCCATTAATTTCCGCAGTGTGGAGGTCGACAAAGAGCGGCTGGACTTCCCGTTCTCGGTGCCCCCAGGTTATGCGCGGAAAAAGTAAGGGCTGGCTGGCGGCAACGCTGGCCTTCCTCCTGTTGATGATGGTGAGCGAAATAGGCTGGGCGCAGCGCAACCGGGCGCGTCCAAGCAAGTCGCGCACGCAGCTGGAGCGCGAAAAGCGCCTAGCACTCAAACGCATCAAGGAAACCAGCCGCATTCTGCAGCAAACCCAGCAGCGCAAGGAGGCCACCATCGGGCAGCTGAATGCCCTGAAGGAAAAGATTACCGTCCAGAAAAACGTTATTCAGACAATATCCTCGGAGCTGAAGTACCTCGACTCCGACGTGCGCCAGACGGAAACGCAGGTGCAGCAAACCCAACAAACCCTGGCGCAGCTGCGGGCCGAGTATGCGCGGCTGATTTATGCCTCCTCGAAAACGGCCAACAGCTACAACCGCATCATGTTCCTGTTTGCGGCCGAGTCCTTCAACCAGTTTGTGCGCCGGCTGCAGTACGTACGCCAGTACTCGGAGGTGCGCAAGGCCCAGGCCGCCCAGATTACCCAAACGCAAACCCGGCTTAGTCAGCAGCTAACGGGCCTCACGGCCAAGCGGCAGCAGAAATCCAGCCTGCTCAGCACCCAGCTCAGCGAAAACCGTAACCTGCTTTCCATCAAAACCCAGCAGGACCAGGTCGTGACGCAGCTCAGCCGCCAGGAGCAACAGCTTCAGGAAGAGCTGACGCGGCGGCAGCAGTCGGTACGGCGGCTGGATGACCTGATTGCCCAGCGCGTACGCGAGGAAATTGCGCGGGCCGCCCGGGCCGCGGCCAATAAAGCAGCCCGCTCTTCGGCCGCCAGCGGCAACACCTCCCGTAGTCCCGCCGCCACCCGCCGCACCGAAGCCGCCGAAGAAGCGGCGGTGGAGCGTACCGACCGCGTAACGCTGACGCCGGAAGCGGCTATCCTATCCTCGTCCTTTGCTGATCACCGGGGGCGCCTGCTGTGGCCGGTGGGGCGTGGCTTTATCTCGCAGCGCTTCGGCAAGCATCCTCACCCGGTACTCAAGCACGTGGTACTGGAAAACCGGGGCGTAGATATTCAAACCAACGCGGGCGAAGCCGTACGGGCCGTGTTCGATGGCAAGGTGCTGACGGTAGCCAGCGTACCGGGTATGAACACCATTGTGATGGTGCAGCACGGGGAGTACTTCACGGTGTACGCCAAGCTGCGGAACGTATCGGTGAGCGAAGGCCAGACGGTGGAGGCCCGCCAGCAGCTCGGCACCGTGTACACCGACTCGGAAGGCACCAGCGAAGTGCAGTTCCAGCTCTGGCGCAACAGCGCTAACCTGAACCCGGAAAACTGGTTGGGCCGCAAATAAGCTTGGCAAACCTGGAGCGCTAAACTTGTCAAAATCCTGTTTGTCGCATTGCCCTTACCGGCAGCTCGGCCGCCAGGAGCAAAAAAAACACCGTACAGCGCACGGTGCCTTTCTGAGCTATGAAAACAAACTTAGCTATCAGTCTATCCTTCCAGCCGGCGGCAGCTAGCAAAGAAGGGAGCCCCCGATAACAGGCGAAAGATAGGAAAATTCCGGCGTTTCGGAAGCTCACTATTCGCCAAATGTTGATAAATCCTCGGTGAATGAGTGTTTTTTACGGTACCTGCCTAGCAAAGGTTTGGCATTAATCAAATAAGATTTAGCCTGTTCATCAGCGCCGTCTTGTACGAATTTCCGATTGGAATGTACACAGCGCCTTTCGGACCGTCTACCTGCACCAATTCTCCCTCAATAGCCCGCAGGCAGTCGAGCCGGATAATATATTTCCGCTGAATCCGCGTAAAGTCCTTTGTGGGCAGTTTGGCTTCCATGTCTTTCATGGTGGTGCACACCGTCAAACGCTCGGAGCAGGTATAAATGTTCACGTAGTCGCCCAGCGCCTCAATGTAGCAGATATCGGCCATCCGCACCCGCATCAGCCGCTGCTCGTGCTTCACGAAGATTTCGTTGCGGCCACTGGCATACAGCGCCTGCGTTTCGTCGTTGGCCAGTTGCAGTAGGCCATGCATCTTTAGCTTTTCCTGCTCCAGCAGCAGTTTGGTCCGGCGCAGCTCCAGGTGGGTGGTTACCTGCCGCGCCAGCAGCAACAAAGCTTCACGCTGCTCGCTGGTAAGCGTACGAGGCTTGGTGTCGATGGCGCACAGCGCGCCCAGCGTGTAGCCCTCGGGATTTACCAGCGGAGCGCCGGCATAAAAACGGATATTGGGCTGATTTAAAACCAGCGGGTTGTTTTGAAAACGAGGGTCCAGCGTAGCGTCGGATACCTCCAGCAGGTCGTTAGGCTTCTGCACCACGTACCGGCAAAAGGAAACACTCAGCGGGGTTTCGGTCACGCCCTCCAGGCCCAGGTTGGCTTTAAACCACTGGCGCTCGGCATCCACCAGGGAAACCAGCGAAATAGGCGTATTGCAGATGATGGAAGCCAAGCGCGTGAGGTCGTTCAGCGCGTCATCGTCGGGCGCTGAGTCCAGCACCTGGTAGCTTTCCAATGCTTCCAATCGTTTCTGCTCTTCCGTGGGTAGCAGCAGGCGGGAACCCTCGGAAGTTGCGTTGACTGGCAAAGCGGATTTGGCTGGCATAGATAAACAGACAGGGTTGGAGCACGAAGACCGGTGCGGGCTTTTGAGTAAGAGGCTGTTACTAAACCAAGATGGGTATCATCTGGTTGCAGATACACTAAAATATAATCGATGGTGCCAATTAGGCCTTAGCGGGCCGCCCCCCAGCCGGGCCGGGCATGCTGCTTCCCAAAATAAAAAATTATGGGGTACCTTTACCAATCCCAAGCAGCGCCGCCGTGCGTATAAGGGACTTTCCACATCAAACGCGCCCTTTTGGGCTTTTTCTTATGGTGTTTGCTTCATTGTTTTTGGGTATCGGCGGCCTCGGTGGCACCGAGCTCCTGCTGATTGGGTTGGCTATTATTCTGTTGTTTGGGGCTAAGCGTATTCCGGAGCTGTTCCGTGGTATGGGCCAGGGCATCCGCGAGTTCAAGGATGCCTCCAAGGAAGAAAAGCCGGAGTTCCGGGACCGTCCCGTGAACCCCAACGACCCTAATCAGCCCCGTTACTAAGCTTTCCGGCCATGCATACTCCTCTGTTCCTCTTTCTGGGTGACCTTGGCGGTGGTGAGATTATGCTCATCATGGTGGTTATCCTGATTTTCTTCGGTGCCAACAAGATTCCCGAGTTGGCGCGCGGCCTGGGCAAAGGCATCCGCGAGTTCAAAGATGCCTCCCGCGAAATCCGGAGCGAGTTTGAAAACGCCGGCCAGCCTCAGCAGCAGCCGTACCAGCAGCAGTTTCAGCAACCCCAGTTTCCGCAGCCGCAGTACGCGGCCCCGGTAACGTCCGAAGCACCAACTGCCCCAGTAGTGCCCGTAGCCGAAACCCCGCTCGCGCCGCCCATGGATGGTGGTATTACCCCGCCCGTACAGCCCGCCGCTGAGCGCCCCCGCCTCGACCAAGTGAACTAAACCCTTTTCGTCTTGAGACGCTTCAACTCCCTCACGGAAGTTCGCCACGAGCTGACGGCAGGCACTACGACCTGCCGTCAGCTCGTGGAGTATTATCTGGATAACATCCAGCAGAAAAATGCCCGGCTCAATGCCTTCCTGGAAGTGTGGCCCGAAGAAGCCCGCGCCCAGGCCGAGGCCGTAGACGCCAAGCTGGCCGACGGTACGGCTGGTAAGCTGGCCGGTATGGTCATCGGCCTGAAGGACGTGCTGGCTTACAAGGGGCACGCGCTCCAGAGCAGCAGCCATATCCTCGACGGTTTCCGCTCGTTGTTCACGGCTTCGGCGGTGCAGCGTTTGCTGGATGAGGACGCCATCCTCATCGGCCGCCAGAACTGCGACGAGTTTGCCATGGGTGCTTCCAATGAAACGTCGTACTTCGGACCGGCCCGCAACGAAATCGATACGGACCGCGTGCCCGGGGGCTCCTCCGGCGGCTCGGCCGTGGCGGTGCAGGCGGATATGTGTCTGGCCTCCATCGGCTCCGACACGGGCGGCTCCGTGCGCCAGCCGGCGGCTTTCTGCGGGATTATCGGGTTTAAGCCTACGTACTCGCGCATTTCCCGCTACGGTCTGGTGGCCTATGCCTCCTCGTTCGACCAGATTGGCACGCTCACGCGCTCCGTGGACGATGCGGCCCTGCTGCTAGAGGTAATGGCCGGTCCCGACAACTTCGACAGTACGGCCAGCCAGCGCGAGGTGCCCGCCTACAGCCAGCAGCTGGAGCCCGCCCCGCACTACCGCATCGGCTACATTAAGGACTGCCTGGAGCGGCCGGGCCTGAATGCGGAAATCAAGCAGGCCACCGAAAACGCGCTGGAGCAGTTTCGCGCCCAGGGCCACGTGGTAGAAGCCGTGGATTTCCCCTACCTCGACTTTATTGTGCCCACGTACTACATTCTGACCACTGCCGAAGCCAGCTCCAACCTGAGCCGCTTCGACGGGGTGAAGTACGGCTACCGCGCCCCTGATGCTACCGATCTGGAGTCGCTCTACAAGAAAACCCGCGCCCAGGGCTTCGGACCCGAAGTGCAGCGCCGCATCCTGCTGGGAACCTTCGTGCTCAGCGCCAGCTACTACGACGCTTACTACACCAAGGCCCAGCGCGTACGGCGGCTTATAAAGGATACCACCGACGAGCTGTTGCGCCAGTATGACTTCCTGGTGCTGCCGGCTACGCCTACCACGGCTTTTCGCATCGGTGATGTAAACAAAGACACGCTGGCTATGTATCTTGCTGATATCTTTACCGTTCAGGCATCATTGGCGGGGGTTCCGGCCGTATCGGTGCCGAATGGTGAAGACAGCGCCGGCCTGCCCATTGGGCTGCAGATTCTGAGCGGAGCTTTCCGCGAAGAGCAGTTGCTGGCATTTGCCAAATCCGTCACGGAAACCGTCACGCCAACTGTGTCCTGATGAAAAAATCGTTGCGCACCCCTGCTCTACTGTTACTGCTGGCTTCTGCAGCCCGCCCCGCCCTGGCTCAAACCGAGCCCGGGCTACAGCCTGAACAGGTAAGTGCCAATGACACGCTTCTGGCCCGGCAACAGCTGCTCCGCGTCGATTCGCTGGTGGCCGAGCCGGCCTTTTCGCCTGACTCCGCCCGGCTGGTGTGGCTTCAGACCCCGCCCGAAATGCGCGACCTGGTAGCCGACCGGATTGGCTGCTACGAGTCGGAAATGCCGCTGGTGTTCAACAACACGGTTATGGCCTTCGTGAACTACTTCACGGTGCGCAACCGCAAGTACACGCAGCGGGTGCTGGAGCGGCAGAACCTGTATTTCCCGCTGTTCGAGAAATACCTGGCCAAGTACCGTCTGCCCCAGGACCTGAAATACCTGGCCGTGGTAGAGTCGGCTCTGCTGCCCCAGGCCCGCTCCCGCGTGGGCGCCCTGGGCTTGTGGCAGTTTATGGGCCCCACGGCCAACGACCTGCGCCTGCGCCGCGACGAGTTCATTGATGAGCGCATGAACCCGGAAAAATCGACGGAGGCCGCCTGCAAGTTCCTGCGCGACCTGCACCGTTATTTCGGCGACTGGGAGCTGGCCCTGGCAGCCTACAACTACGGCTCGGGCAACATCAACAAAGCCATCCGGCGGGCCGGCGGGCAGCGCAATTTCTGGGCTATTTACAAGTACCTGCCCAAGGAAACGCGCGACTACGTGCCCACGTTCACGGCCATTCTGTACACGCTCAACTACGCCAAGGAGCACAACTTGCACGATGCGTCCCTGAACTACCGCTACCCGGAGCCGATGGACACGCTGCTGATTTCGGGCCGGTCGCTGGATTTGTATAAGCTCTCGAAGTCGTTCGGGCTGGATTCTACGGCTTTGCTGAGCTACAACCCGGAGCTGCGCAAACACTATCTACCGGAGACGTTTCATAACTATCCGCTGCAGATTCCGGCCTGCATCCGCCCCGAGTTGGCTCTGCAGGACCGCACAGCCTTGCTGGATTTTTGCAAAGTGACGCTGCCGCCCCCGGCTCCGCTGGTGCCCGTCAGTCCACTTCTGCCCCCACCCGACTCAACCCAGACGGCCGTGGCTGCTGCCGCCCCGCCGGCACCTGAGAAGCCGCGCTACCGCCGGGCCCAGCATACCGTGCGCCGGGGTGAAACGGTGGCCAGCGTGGCCGCCCGCTACGATGTGGACCCCAGCCAGATCCGTCGCTGGAACAAACTGCGCCGCGGCCAGAACCTGACGCCCCGCCAGCAGATCTTCGTCTACGTGCCCGTAGCCGCTGAAGCAGCTCCTGCTGTAGCAGTGGCCCGGCCGGATGTACCCAAAAAACTACCGACGGTAGCTGCAGAAACCAAGCCTGCTGGAGCAACTGTTTCTGCCGTACCTGCTGAGCAGGTTGCCGTTGCGCCAGAAGCTGCGGAATCAGTTGCGGCTGCAGCCGAAGATACGAAGCCGGTTGTTGCCCGCGTTTCAGCGCCCGTAGCCGCGAAAAAGCCCGCGCCCAAGCCTACTCGTCAGCCGCGCCCGGCAGCTCCAGCGGCCGCTGAGCAAGCCGAGCCCCAGCCGGAGCTGCCACCTCAAGTGGCTTCTGGCTTATCTGACGACGACCGGCCCGCACTCACTGAGTACGTGGTGCGTAAAGGTGACTACCTCACCAAAATCGCCCGCGAGCAGAACCTGACGGTGGCTCAGCTCACGGCCTGGAACCAGCTAGGCTCCAACCAGGTAGTGCCCGGCCAGAAGCTCACGCTACGTGCCCCGGCTGATGCCCCCACCGTAGCAGAAGCACGCCCGGTAGCAGCCCAGGCCCTTACGAAGCGCCCAACTAAACCTGCATTGACTGCGCCCCGCGTGCATCTGGTGCAGCCCGGCGACACGTTGTACAATATCTCCCGCCGCTATCAGGGCGTGACAGTGGACCAGCTTCGTAAGCTCAACAACCTGACGTCCGACGAAGTAAAGCCGGGGCAGAAACTGATAGTGCAGGGCTAGTTTCAACGGCAATTCACACGATTATGGGAGGGCTACCTGCGTGGTCCTCCCATTTTCTTTGGAGAAATTTGTGGAAACAAAAAAAGACGACTGCCCAGGGAACTTTTTCCTGAAAAAAGGCACGAAGCTTGTAAAGCTCCTTTCCACACTCTTTTCTACCTGCTATGAAAACGACAACCCACTTCGTCCTGGCCGCTGCTCTCCTTCTGGGAGTGGCGGCTTGTGACTCCCACGAGAACGAGCCTGAACCCGAGGTGCACGCTCCTGTTGCCACCTTTACCATGGGCAGCAGCATTCACTATCCCGCCCCAAACGTCACCACGGCCATCAGCTACCCGTCGGGGTACGTTCAGCATCAGGCTATCCTGAATGATGAGCTGCTGTATGTGCACTTCGATGCCAAAGAAGGCCGGGACGCGGTAAACTTCACCGTAGAGCGCAGCCAGCTTAATGCCAGTATCGTTGGCACCTACTCGCTGAAGTCGATGCCGAATCCGGAGGCCGGGGCAGCTGAGGTACGGTACGTGTACTACCGGGAAAACAAGCCCGGCAACATTTCGGCCAGCATCTACGACAGCAACAATTCCGGCATGAGTGGGCAGCTGACCGTCACAGCCTACGATGCCAAGCGCCACCTGCTGAGTGGCAGCTATGAGTTGCGCATGAAAAACATTTCTGACCCAAATGATACTTCCTGGGACCCTACCGACAAAGAACGGTGTGACCTGACGTTGTGGGGCTCATTTACTGACCTGTCAATAGAATAATCCCGGCTTCATCTTTCAAGACAAGCGCCCCGGCCGTTCGCGGTTCGGGGCGCTTGTGCGTACGCTGCATGCCGCACAAACTTTGATTCCGGCGGTTTTCGCCCCAACTTGCCTGTTACCCCGCGGTGCGGGCACCACCTAGTACTGCACACCCATGCTCAAAATCAACAAGCAAGAGGCCCTCGATTATCACTCCCAGAGCCCGGCCGGCAAAATTGAAGTAGTACCCACCAAGCCCGTCAGCACACAGTTGGACCTAGCGCTGGCCTACTCCCCCGGGGTGGCGGAGCCCTGCAAGGAAATTGCGGCCGATAAAGACGCCGTGTACAAGTACACCGCCAAGGGCAATCTGGTGGCCGTTATCAGCAACGGTACGGCCGTGCTGGGCTTGGGCAACATCGGCCCCGAAGCCAGCAAGCCGGTAATGGAGGGCAAAGGCGTACTCTTCAAAAAATTTGCGGGCATCGACTGCTTTGATATTGAAATTGACGCAACTGACCCCGACGAGTTCATTCGCATTGTGAAGGCGCTGGAGCCCACCTTCGGCGGCATCAACCTCGAAGACATCAAGGCGCCGGAGTGCTTCCGCATCGAAACGGAGTTGCGCGAGAAGGTGAACATTCCGCTGATGCACGACGACCAGCACGGCACGGCCATTATTTCATCGGCGGCCTTGCTGAACGCGCTGGAAGTGGTGGGCAAGAAGATTGAGGAAGTAAAAGTTGTAGTGAGCGGTGCGGGAGCGGCGGCCATCAGCTGCCTGCGCCTGTACCTGGAGCTGGGCCTGCAGCTGGAAAACGTGGTGGTGTTCGACAAGGACGGCATCATTCACCCCGGCCGCACCGACCTAGCCCCGCTGCAGCTACGCTTTGCCACCACCCGCCCGATTACCACCCTGGCCGAAGCCATGGAAGGTGCCGACGTATTCCTGGGCCTCTCGGCGGCCAACGTGCTGCCGGCGGAGCTGCTGCTGAAGATGGCCGCCGACCCCATCGTATTTGCGCTGGCCAACCCCGACCCGGAAATTGCTTATGAGGTGGCTATGGCCACGCGCCCGGACATCATCATGGCTACTGGCCGCTCCGACCACCCCAACCAGGTGAATAACGTGCTGGGCTTCCCCTACATTTTTCGGGGGCGCTGGATGTGCGGGCCACGGGCATCAACGAAGCTATGAAGCTGGCTGCCGTGCGGGCCCTTTCCGACCTGGCCAAGGAGCCCGTGCCGGACATGGTGAACCGCGCCTACGGCGACAATACCCTGAGCTTTGGTCGTACGTATCTGATTCCCAAGCCCCTGGACCCACGTCTGATTACGGCTATTAGCCCGGCCGTAGCTAAAGCAGCTATGGACAGTGGCATTGCCCGCGTGCACATCACCGACTGGCTGGCCTACGAGGATGAGTTGCGCAGCCGCCTGGGCGTAAACCAGAAGCTGATGAACCGCATCACCAACGCGGCCAAGAGCAACCCCAAGCGCGTGGTATTTGCCGAGGGCGACACGTATAAAATCCTCAAAGCGGCGCAGATTCTCCAGGACGAAGGCATTGCCCAACCCATTCTGCTAGGCAACCACAACAAGATTGCGCGCCTGGCCGCCGAAAACAACCTGGACCTGGAAGGCTGCGAAATCATCGACATCCTGCACGAAGATGCCAAGCGGGAGCAGTTCGCGGAACTGCTCTACCAGAAGCGCCAGCGCCGGGGCATGACGCGCTACGAAGGCCGCCGCCTGTTGCGCGAGCGGAACTACTACGGGTCCATGATGCTGGAAACCGGCGAGGCCGACGCCTTTATTACGGGTCTGAGCAAGGACTACGGCAAGAGCATTGTGCCGTCGCTGCAGGCTATTGGCGTGGCTGAGGGCGTGAAGCGAGTTGCCTCCATGTACATCATCCAGCACAAGAAAGGCCCGTTCTTCTTCGCCGATACCACTGTGAACATTGACCCCACGGCCGAGGAAATGGTGGACATCATCGGCCTCACGGCCAACGCCGTGCGCTTTTTCGATACGGAGCCGCGGGTGGCCGTTATCAGCTACTCCAACTTCGGCTCCAACCCCGGCGCACTTCCCGACAAGGCCCGCCGCGCCACGGAACTGGCCAAGCAGTGCTACCCCGAGCTGATTCTGGATGGGGAAATGCAAGCCAACACCGCGCTGAACCCGGAGTTGCTGCAGGAGCAGTATCCCTTCTCGGAACTCGCCGACAAAGGCGGGGCCAACACGCTCATTTTCCCGAACGTTATCAGCGGCAACATTGCCTACAAGGTTATTCAGGAAATCGGCGGTGCGGAGGTAATCGGGCCGGTGCTGATGGGCATGCGCAAGCCGGTGCACATTCTGCAGCTGGGCGCCTCGGTGCGCGAAATCGTGAATATGGCTGCCATTGCGGTGGTCGACGCGCAAAAAGCGGGCGGCAAAGGGCTGTAAGTTTGGGTGGCGGGCTGCCGGCTTCCCGGTGGGCAGCCCGCCATTTACTTAGTGCTCAGGCCCGCTACAGTTTTTTAGCGGAAATCCTCAGTAGATTGGGATAGAAAACCGCCTGCGCACTGTTCAGCAAGACCTGAGTTCTTCCTCTTCCACCCAACGCGAAGCCCGGCTTCGTGCCATGTTTCTATGATTGCCTACATCGACGGTAAACTCGCCTACAAAGACCACGCACTAGCTATTCTCGACGTGCACGGCATTGGCTACGAAGTCCGGATTTCCCTGGCTACCTACTCCAAGCTGCCGGCCGAGGGCGAAAAAGCCAAGCTTTATACGTATCAGCATATCAAGGAAGACGGGCAGACGCTCTACGGCTTTCTGGACCCCAACGAAAAAGCCTTATTCATGCAGCTGATTTCGGTGTCGGGCATCGGTCCGGGCACGGGCATCGTGATGGTGTCGTCGATGTCGGTGGGCGAAATCCGCCAGGCCATTGTGCAGGAAGACGTGCGCGCTATCCAGAGCATCAAGGGCGTGGGGCCGAAAACGGCGCAGCGTGTGGTGCTGGAGCTCAAGGACAAGCTGCGTAAGGATGAGCTGCTGGCCAAAGCCGGCATCGACACCGTGCCGCTGGCCAAGGCACACAATACAAACCGCAGCGAAGCGTTAGCAGCGCTGGTAACGCTGGGCTTTGCGCGGGCTGCCGCCGAGAAAACCCTCGACCAGATTCAGAACCGCCACGGCAACGACCTGAGCGTGGAAGAATTAATTAAATTTGCTCTTAAGTCCCATTAGCTGAGCGGCCGGCGGCAAGCCGTACGCCTTCTACCGGGAAGCAAACCGCCTGTGCCATCCATATCTTTACTCATCAGCTTGCGGCTTGTGGCTTGCGGCTTGACGCTTACCCCGCTTGAATACCGGTAAGAAGACCTTCACTACTGTTTCTTTGGTCGTAGCGTCGTTGCTGGCGTGGTGGTCGCAGTCGGGCGCTACGGGCAGCCGTGCGTTCGGGCTGCAGTGGGCATCCTGGCGTAGTACGGCCGGAAGCCTGGCCTGGTTGCCTGATACCCCTCGCACTGCTCCCACCGACACTACCCGCTACCGGCCCAGCCGCCGCCCCAAAGTAGCGCCCGAAGACCGCGCCGGTAACCGCCTGAGTCCGCAGCGCCGCGAGTCGCCGCTGCTGCTGGATCTGCCGCCCAACGTAAACCTGAACGTGACCGTGGACGACAGCCTGCAGGGCGTGGACGTGTCGGAGCGCGTAGGTTCGGACATTGATTTCCGCGACCCTACCCGGATGTCGTTTGAGGAATACTCGCGCTGGCAGCAGGACCAGACGATCCGCAACTACTTCCGTAACCGGGCGGCCGGGGGCGTGGCCGGGGAAGCCGGTTCGCCCGCCGTAGCCCAGCGCCTGATTCCGAAGATTTACCTGGGACCGGCTGCCAACCGCATTTTCGGTGGCAACTACGTGGATATCCGGCCCAATGGGTCGGTGACGGTGCGGGCCGGGGCCAAGTTCAACCGCAACCGCAACCCTACGCTTACCCTGCGCCAGCAGAAAACCGGCGACTTCAACTTCGAGCAGAACATGAACCTGAACCTCACCGGCCAGATCGGGGAGAAGATGCGGGTGACGCTCAACTACGACACGAAGGCTGCCTTCGACTTTGAAAACAACATGAAGCTCGATTTCACGGGCTTCGATACGGACATTATCCGCAAGGTAGAGCTGGGCAACGTGAGTTTGCCGCTCAACAACTCCCTTATTCAGGGTGGGCAAAACCTGTTTGGGGCCAAAACTCAGCTGCAGTTCGGCAAGTTGTCCGTTACAGCTGTGGCCTCCACCCTGCGCGGCCAGGCCGACGAGGTGCGCATTTCCAACGGCGGCCAGAGCCGGCCTTTCGAAATAAAAGCCAGCCAGTACGAGAAGGACCGGCACTTCTTTCTGTCGCAGTTTTTCCGCGACCGGTACGACGCCTCCCTGCGCAACCTGCCCACGGTGCAGTCGGGCATCCAGATCCGCTACCTGGAGGTGTACGTGACCAACGACAACCGTACCACCGAGAACCTGCGCAACGTGGTAGCCCTGATGGACCTGGCCGAGCCCCGCGTAGTATTCCGCCGCGACCAGTTCCCCCCCACCGGCACCACGCGCACCCCGGCCGATAACGCCGCCAATCAGGAATACGAGTTGGTGAAAGGCAGCCGCGAAAACCTCGGGGTTGATGCGGCGCTGGCGGGCCGGGGCCTGGTGAAGAACGTGGACTTTGAGCACGTACGGGCCCGCAAGCTCGACCCGCGCGAATACACCTTCAACGAGCAGCTGGGCTACCTCTCGCTGAACACGCAGCTCCTGCCTGAGCAGGTGCTGGGGGTTTCCTACGAGTACACCTACAACGGCAAGTCGTACCGGGTAGGCGAAACGGCGGGCTCCTATTCCGCCGGCGTGCAGGAAGACCAAGTAATTTTCCTGAAGATGCTGAAAAGCACCAACCCGGCTCTGCAGTACCCCACCTGGGATTTGATGATGAAAAACATCTACTCCCTGAACGCCACCCAGCTCAACCGTGACCAGTTCCGCCTCGACATCATCTACAAAGACGACGCCACGGGCGTGGATTTGCTTTCCCTGAAGGAAGGACAGCAGACCGCCAACGTGCCGCTGGTGCAGGTGTTCAACCTCGACAATGCCAACGCCAACAACGACCGGCCCTCCGACGGCAACTTCGACTTTCTGCCGGGCATCACCATCGACCCGGAGCAGGGCCGCATCATCTTCCCGCAGGTGGAGCCGTTTGGCCGCTACCTGAAATCGAAGTTCGACACCGTGGCCGAGCGCGACTTGGTAGACAAGTACGTGTACCAGGAGCTCTACGACCAGGTGCAGAGCGACGCGCAACAGCGCCAGGAAAAGGACAAGTTCTTCCTCACGGGCCGCTACCAGGCTACGTCGTCCGACGAAATCAACCTGCCCGGCATTCGGGTGGCGGAGGGCTCGGTGCGGGTGTACGCCGGTAGTACGCTGCTCACGGAGGGCACCGACTACCAGGTGTTCTACGATCAGGCCAAGGTAAAAGTGCTGAACCCGGCCTACCTGAACGCGGCCAACGAGCTGCGCGTGACCTTTGAGAAGGACGCGCTGGTGCAGGTGCAGCCGCGCAGCCTGCTCGGTGCCCGCTTCGACTACCGCCTCAACGACGACATCAACTTTGGCGCGACGGTGCTGCACTTGCTGGAAAACCAGGCGCCCGGCATCAACCGCGTGAACATCGGCGATGAGCCTGGCAACAACACCATCTACGGCCTTGACGTGAACCTGCGCCGCGAGTCCCGCGCCCTCACGCGCTACCTCGACATGCTGCCGCTGATTTCGACCAAGGCCCCGTCCACGGTGGCGTTCAGCGGGGAGTTTGCCAAGCTGGTGCCCGGCAAAACCCAGCTGGGTCGGGGCGAAAACGGCGTATCCTACATCGACGACTTTGAAGCGGCCCGCACGCCCTACACGCTCACGGGCGGCGTCAGCTCACTCACGGCCTGGCGGATGGCGGCCACGCCTTTACCTATACTGGGCAACAGCAGCACCATCGACCTGGCCGCCAACTACCGCCGTGCCAAGCTGGCCTGGTACAGCGTAGACCAGAGCTACTACAACAACGGTTCCAGCCGGCCCAACAACATCACGGCCGACGACCTGCTGAACCATTACACCCGCGGCGTGCAGCGCAAGGAAATCTTCCCGAACCGCGACGTGGGCACCGTGGGCAACGGCTACGAATACCCCCTGGACCTGGCGTACTTCCCCACGGAGCGTGGCCCCTACAATTATAACCCGCAAACAGGCCCTGACGGCCGCACCTTGCCCGCCGGCACCGCTCCGGGCAACTTTGCAGGCATCAGCCGGGAAATCACCTTCGACACCGACTTCGACAACGCCAACATCGAGTACCTGGAGTTCTGGCTGATGGACCCGTTTCTGAAAGGCAAGAACGGCCAGGTGAACGACTCCCAGAACCAGCCCACCGAAAACACCACCGGCGGCGAGCTGTACCTGAACCTGGGTACCATTTCGGAGGATGCGCTGAAAGACGGCCGCTATGCGTTTGAGAACGGCCTTTCTGACGACCCCAGCGACCCCAACAAGGATACCGACAGAACCAAGTATGGCCGCGTCAGCCGCCAGCAGTTCCTGACCGATGCCTTCTCGACGGCCAACGGCGGCCGCGACCGGCAGGACGTGGGCCTCGATGGCCTGAACGATGACGAGGAAAAAGCCGAGCCCGAATTCGGGACGCTGGCCAGCGCCGACGACCCCTCGGCCGACAACTTTCGTCATCACCTGAGCGACTACTACAACTCCGATGGGCGCGACGTGAAGATCCTGGGCCGCTACAAGGAGTACAACGGCCTGCAGGGCAACTCGGCCGAGAACAGCCAGCAAAGCTCCACGCCCCTGCCCGACAAGGAAGACCTGAACCGCGACAACATCATCCAGGACACGGAGCGATACTACGAGTATAAGATTCCGCTCCGCCCCGGCGGGCTGGAAGTAGGCCAGAACTTCATTGTGGATAAGGTGAGCAACCGCATCAACAACGACGTGGTGACGTGGTACCAGTTTCGCATTCCGGTGCGCCAGCCCACGGCCGTGCGCGGCACCACCGACGGGCTTCCCTTCGGCTTCAAGAGCATCCGGTTTATGCGCCTGTACCTCACCCAGTGGCAGCAGCCTACGGTGCTACGCTTCGTGCAGATGCAGTTTGTGGCCAACCAGTGGCGCCGCTACCTGGGCACCGTGGCCGAGCCCGGCCGGCCCAATGTGAACACGGACACCGACGCCGACCTGTTCACCATTTCGACGGTGAGCGTGGAGGAAAACGGTATTTCCGGCACCGGCGGCAGCGACGCTATTCCCTACGTGGTGCCGCCCGGCATCAAGCGCGACCAGGAATACGGCTCCAGCACCGTGAACCGCCAGCAGAACGAGCAGAGCCTGCGCCTGTGCGTGGAAGGGCTGCGTGAAGGCTACGGCAAGGCGGCCTACAAAAACGTGAGCACCAACATGCTCCGCTACAAGCGCCTGCGCATGTTCCTGCACGCCCAAAGCGAAACCGGCACCCGCGACGACCAGGTGCGCGGCTTCATCCGCATCGGCACCGACTACACCCAGAACTACTACGAGTACTCGCTCCCGCTGAAGATAACCGCCCCGGGCAGCACCTCGGAAAACCAGATCTGGAACCCCCAGAACATTGTGGATGTGGCTTTCCAGGATTTCATCGATGCAAAGGTAGAGCGTAATAAAAATGGGGGGCAGGCACCTTACGTGAAGCAGCTGGCCGACGGACGCACCATTACGGTGGTGGGCAACCCCGACTTCTCGGCGGTGCAGGGCGTCATGATTGGCATCTTCAATCCCACCGATAACGGCAACGACCAGTCGGTGTGCATCTGGGCTGATGAGCTGCGCGTGTTTGACTTCGACCGTACCTCCGGCTGGGCAGCTACGGCCCGCTTCAACACCCAGCTGGCCGATCTGGCTAATATCACGGCTACCGGCTCCTTTACGTCCATCGGCTTCGGAGGCTTGCAGGACCGCGTGCAGCAACGCTCCCTCGACGACGTGGTGCGCGGCGACCTGAACGCCACCGTGGCCGTAGACAAGCTGCTGCCCGAGAAGCTGGGGCTGCGCATTCCGGTGCTGGTGCAGGCCGGCCACGAGTCCCGCTCGCCGCTGTACGACCCGCTCGACCCCGACGTGAAGCTTGAACAGTCGCTGCAGAAGTTTGAGTCGAACGAAGAGCGCGCCGACTACCGCAAGGAAGTTATCGACCAGACCAGCAGCCGTAGCATCAGTGTGCTGAACATGCGGAAGGAGCGCACCAACCCCGAGAAAAAGGTGCGGCCCTACGACATCGAGAACTTTGCCCTGAGCTACTCCCTCACCGAGCAGCTGCACACCGATATCCAGACCGACAAGGACTTCACCCGCATCTACAACGGGGCCCTGGCCTACACCTACCAGACCACGCCCAAGAACTACACCCCGCTGGCCAACCTGAAGGCGCTGGATTCGCCCTACCTCAAGTTTTTCAAGGAAATCAACTTCACGCCGCTGCCCAGCCGCTTTGCCTTCCGCGCCGACCTCGACCGGCGCTACAACGAGCGGTTTCTGCAACGGACGCTGGAACCCGGCCAGGTGCCCACGCCTGTGGCGCAGGGCGTTTTCCAGAAAAGCTTTTTCTTCAACCGCATCTATGACCTGAAGTGGGACCTGACCAAGAGTCTGGCCTTCGACTACACGGCCACCAACCGCGGTGTAATTGACGAAGGGCCCGGGGCCACGCTCGGCAACTCGCCCGAGGCAGAAAGCAACCGGGCGCTGATTCGGGAAAACATCAAGCGCGGCGGACGCACCACCAACTTCAACCAGGTAGTGGCGCTTACGTACCGTCTGCCCCTGGACAAGTTTCCGCTCACCGACTGGATTTCGGCCGATGCGCGCTATGCGGCCACCTACACCTGGCAGGCCGCTTCCACTGCCCTGGTTGACCCGCTGGACAGCCTCCGAACCCTGAACCTGGGCAACACGGTGCAGAACAACAGCGAGCTAAGCGCCAACGGCAAGATTGACCTGGTGAAGCTCTACAATAAGGTGCGTTTCCTCAACATTATCAACAACGCTCCGCCACCTGCCCGCCCCGCCAAGCCCGATGCCAAAACGCCGGGTCGCGGCGGCAGCCCTACGGCGCCCGTTGCCCCAGCCGATACCACAGCCAAGAAGCCCGAGCTGCGCTTTGTGAAAGCCGTGCTCCGCTCCCTGATGACGGCCCGCAGTCTTAACTTTACCTATACCCGCAGCGCGGGCACCCTGCTGCCGGGCTATCTGCCCCGCACCAAATTCTTTGGGCTCGACGGTGAGTTCAGCGCCCCGGGTGTGCCGTTCATCTTAGGCAAGCAGTACGAGTTGGATGACCTGTATGAGCGGGCCAGCTCGCGGGGCTGGTACACGCCACAGAGTCAGTACCTGAACACGCCACTCAGCAACCTCGAAACCACCGACCTGAATCTGCGCACCAGCCTGGAACCCATCCGCGACTTCAATATTCAGCTGGATGCGCGTCGCCAGACGGTGCGCAACAATGAGAGCTTCTACCGGCTGGCCATCGACGAAAACACCCAGCTACCCACCGGGGGGCTGGCCGCGCGGCTGCCCCTGGAAACAGGCTCCTTCTCGGCCTCCTTTATCTCAATTGGCACTTTGTTTGGCGATTTGAGCAAGGAAAGCACGGTTTCCAAAGCCTTCAATCAGTTCATCGAAAACCGGAAATTTGTGCGTGACAAACTGGTGGCCGCCACCGACGCCACCAACCCCAAATACAGCTACAACTCCCAGGACGTACTGATTCCGGCTTTCCTGGATGCGTACCGCGGCCGCTCGTCGGAAGGATACAAGGCCAAAGGGTTTGACCCCTTCTCCGTACTGCCGGTGCCCAACTGGACCGTCAACTACAACGGGCTGGGCGAGCTGCCTTTCGTGCAACGGTTCTTCCGCTCGGTTTCGCTTACGCACGCCTACTCATCGGTGTACAACGTGAGCAGCTTCAACAGCTCGTCGCTCTACCCCAGCAAACCCGAGGAATTCCCTACCGTGGTGCAGGACGGTTTGTACGTGCCCTACTACACGCTGGGTCAGGTCAGCATCATCGAGCGACTGTCGCCGCTGATCGGGCTGAACTTCCAGACGCTGGAGAAAGTGACGGGCCGCGCGGAGTATCGCACCGACCGCCAGATTTCCCTGAATATTTCGTCGGGGGCACAGGTTACAGAAGTACACACCCAGGAAATGGTGTTTGGCTTTGGCTACGTGACCAACCAGCTGAAGCTGCCCTTCCGCATCGGGGGTGAGCAGCGTATTCTGCGCAATGAGCTCACGGTCCGCCTCGACCTGTCCATCCGCGACAATACGACTACGCAACGCACTATTGTAGCCGACAGCACCAACTTGTTGGGCAACCCACGTGGGCTGGTCGTGAACGGCAACCGACAGGTGCAGCTGCGCCCCACTATCGACTATGTGCTCAATCAGCGCCTGAACCTGCAGTTTTACTTCACTCGGGTAATTTCGGAACCGCGCGGTACGGCCGGCTACCGCAACTCGGCCACTGAGGGAGGTGTGCAGCTACGCTACAGCCTGTCGCAGTAAGCAACCGTTGCGCAGGGCACGAAACGCCTTTCATCTGCCGGGATGAAAGGCGTTTTTCGTAGAGCTTTGTGTACTTTGACGGTAGCCAATCCAGGATTTAACCCGTACTTTTGAGCGCGGCCTCCGGTCGCTGTGTCAGAACCCTTACTTCAATTCCCCTTCTATGAATTTGCCGGCCACCCTTCAGTATACCAAAGAACACGAGTGGGTTCGTGTTGAAGGCGACGTTGCCTACGTAGGCATCACCGACCACGCCCAGCGGGAGCTTGGCGACATCGTGTACGTTGACATCGACACGCTTGACAAGGACGTTGCCCAGAACGACGTATTCGGTACGGTTGAGGCGGTTAAGACGGTTTCGGACCTGTTCAGCCCCATTTCCGGCACCGTACTCGAAATCAATGATAAGCTCGACAGCAGCCCCGAGCTGGTGAACTCCGACCCCTACGGTGACGGCTGGATGGTAAAAATTTCGATCAGCAACCCCGCCGAGCTGGAAGCCTTGCTCTCTGCCGAAGCTTACGGTGAGCTGGTAGGCGCTTAGTTTTTCCGAATGCCGCTGGTTCCGCCCACGCCACGCCGCCGCGCCTACGTTGCGCTGCCCGTAGCGTGGGCGGTTGTCATTCTGCTGCTCACGCTCACGCCCGCCGACCAGATGCCCCCGCAGCCCAGGTGGGAGCTGCTTTCGTTTGATACGGCCGCTCACGCCGCTGTTTTCTGGCTTTTGGCCGTGCTTAGCTATTTTTCCGCCCGAAGGCAGCAACGTTGGCCCTGGCTCCGTCAGCATGCATTCATTGTACTCCTGCTGGCGGGCATAGCCTTTGGGTTCCTTATCGAAGTGCTGCAAACCACTATGCACGTTGGCCGCTACGGCGAATGGACCGACGGCCTCTCCGACGCCATCGGCATGAGCATTGGCCTGCTGATGAGCAAAGCTGCCATGCGACGCCTTAATTAACTGGTTCGATGCATAGCGCCAACAGGCTCAGGATTATTCGTAGCTCTCCGGCGGTAATCGGTGCCCTAGTAACGCTGCTGGCGGCCCAACCTGCCCCGGCGCAGGATATGGACCGCGTACGACGTACGATATCGGTGCTTACGAGCCCGAAGCTGCACGGGCGCGGATACACCCATCACGGCGACCAGCGGGCTGCGGCATACATAGCTAAACGGTTTCGCCAGTTGGGACTTCAAGCCTGGCAGCCCGATTACCGGCAGCCATTCCCCCTTACCGTCAATACATTTTCGGAAGCGTTGAAAGTGTCCGTTGGGCGGCAAGCTCTGCAGCCTGGCATCGACTTCATCCCGCACCCGACATCTGGCTCCTTTCAGGGCGAGCTGGCGGTTGTGTATTTCGATACACTCGCCTTCACCCAGACCAGAATTCGGAATCAGTTCCTGCAACAGGACCTGCGGCAAAAAGCACTCGTATACGAGCAGCGGATTGAGGCGCGCCTCCGGCAGGAGCCCGAGTTTAAAGCAAAGCTGGCCGCAGTCAGCGCCAGTATTGCACTGACTGCGGCTAAGCTTACCGCTTCGGTAGCCGACAACCAGGCAACACAAGTGCGGCTGCTGGTACGGACTCAGGCCTGGCCAGCGCAGGCGCAGCACGTGCGGCTCGATGTTACGGCTCGCCTGCAGCAGGTGTACCAGACGCAGAATGTGCTGGGCTACGTACCCGGCACCGCCTTTCCTGACTCTTTCTTGGTAGTGACAGCGCATTACGACCATCTCGGTGAGTTAGGCGGGCGCGCGTATTTTCCCGGAGCCAACGACAATGCCAGCGGCACTGCCATGCTGTTGGAGCTAGCCGCGCACTTTGCCCAGCCGGCTAATCGGCTGCGCTACTCGGTAGCCTTCATAGCCTTCAGCGGAGAAGAAGCCGGCCTGCTGGGTTCCCAATACTTTGTGGCAAATCCTGCCATGCCCCTGTCTTCTATTCGCTTCCTGCTTAATCTGGACTTAGTGGGCACGGGGGAGGAGGGCATCACGGTGGTAAACGGCAAGGTGCACTCCCAGGAATATCAGTTGTTGCAGCAACTTAATACGTCGGGCGTAGGTGTAGGCTCTATTGCTGCCCGGGGACGGGCCGCGAATTCCGACCACTTCCCGTTTTCAGAACAAGGTGTACCAGCATTTTTCTGGTATACCCGCGGCGGCACGGCTGCTTATCACGATGTGCATGATAAGGCCGAAGCCCTACCGCTGACTGCTTTTCCGCGACTAGTTAACCTTGCCAGGCAATTCCTGCAGCGCCTCAGCCGGACTATATAACTATATAAACGCAGCAATTCCGGAACAAACCGATGAATATCGATCTGTTCCGGAATTGCTGTATTCTGACGACCTAGAGGCGAAAGGCTAAGATTAGCCGTTCGACTTGAAGGAGTTCATAATCTGCTTAGCCACCATTTCCCACTCCGGCTTCTGACGGTCGGCGCAGGTGAAGGTGCACATCAGCAGTTTGCCTTCCACGTCGGTGAAGAAAATCAGGTTGTATACTTCGTGACCGAGTTCGGGCTTCATCAGCTCCAGGTAACCAACCTGACGGCCGCTGATTTCCTTCATGCCTTTGCCAAACCAGCGGGCATTGGGAAACTGCTTGGTGTAGGTTTTGATGAAGTTGTCCGAGTACATCTGGATCATGTCCTGATCCGCGGTGTTGTCGGTGTAGGTGAAGGAGATGCTGGCCTGCTTGTTATTGGTGTAGATCAGGCTGGGACGGCTCTGCGCTTTGGCGTAGAGGAAGTCCATCTGCTGTTCACTCATCACCTCAAAGCCTTTGGGGATAAGAATTTCAACACGCTCGCTCAACACGCGCTTTTTGATGAGTTCTACCTCAGCAGCGGGGCGGGCAGCCATCAGCAGCAGCATCAGGCTCAAAACAGGAAGAAGTAAAGCTTTTTTCATGGTCGTAGGCTGAAAAAAGTGAGTAATCAAAAGGAATCCAGATTCCGACGTACGCCTTGGAGGCGCCTTCGGATATCTCAAGTTAAGAACAAAATCCGATGTTCCAAGTATTCTGACAGAAAAATATCATTATGCCGGAACAGTGATAAGCCAAAAGGAGGCTGGCAAGCTCATAAGGAAAAAGACTATTTCGCTTAACCGTTGCAAAGTTAATGGTTTAGACGAGACATGACATCAAAAAGTTCTAAAAATATTCAGCACCTTCTATTCTAATTATTACTGGATTAAATCCAACGTATATAGCCGCCACAGGTGCTGATTTTCAGCTAAAGGCCTACAAAATATTGTTGATCTGCTCCTTTATTTTTTCCAGTTCTTCCTTCATTTCAACGACTAAGTGCTGAATCGTTGGATCATTGGCCTTGGAGCCGATGGTGTTTATTTCGCGACCCATTTCCTGAGATATGAACGCTAATTTCTTGCCTACAGGCTCCGGCAAAAACACCGTTTCGTTGAAATAGTGCAAATGGCTGACCAACCGCACTTTTTCCTCGGCGATATCCAGCTTCTCTATATAATACAGAATCTCCTGCTCAAAGCGAGTGGGGTTGAAATGCTCACTGCCGGTTACTTCAGCCATATGGCTCTGGAGCCGCAGCCGCACCTGCTCAATACGGGTAGGGTCGTGCTTTTCTACGTCGGCCAGCAGAATGCGGATTTTGTCGATGTAGCCTAAAATTTCTGTAGTCAGCGTCTGACCCTCGTCACGGCGGAACTGGTTGGCGCGGTCAAGGGCTTCCTGTAGCAAGGGCAGCAGTTCCTCCCAAGGCACATCCTCTTCCTCCTCGGTAGCGGCTGATGCATCGGTGGGAATGCGCAGGGAACCGGGCAGGGCATGGGCCAGGGCAATAAGCTGCTCGGTTGAAAGCCCTAATTCCTGGTTGATTTCCGAAAGCTCCTGCCAGGCAGTGCGCAGCGCGTCTTTATTGACGATAGAACCCTGGGCACCCGTTGCACGCGGGCGCGAGAACTCAAAGTTGAGGTTGACTTTGCCCCGCACCAGCTGCTTGGCCACAAGGTTGCGGATTTCCAGCTCCCGGTCCTGCAGAAAGCGCGGCAGCCGCAGGCTCAGGTCCAGGGTTTTCGAGTTAAGGGACTTTATTTCGACCGAGGCAGAGTACCGTTCGGTGTCGCGCTGGGCGCTGCCGAAGCCGGTCATGGAATACAGCATAGAGAAAAGAATAGGGAGGTTTGAGAGGCAAAACTACGCTTTTAGCGGGTGCCATCGGGGCGTAACATAAGCATAATATTGCCGTCATGCTGGCATAATAGCGGCCGGGTACTTTTGCGGCACAAAACAACCCATCTGGCTATGCAACGTTCTTTCCTAGTGCTGCTTATGCTGTTGACAAGCACCTGGGCCCTGGCCCAGCAAGGTACGCTCAGCGGCAACGTGAAAGACAAAAAAACCGGCGAGGCCGTCATTGGCGCCACGGTGCTGGTAACAGGCACCATTCAGGCCGCTCCCGTGGAGGTAGACGGCCACTACACCCTGAAGCTGGAACCGGGAACCTACAGCATCACCATTACCAACATCGGCTACAAGCCCCAAACCTTCCCCGGTATTGCGGTGCGCGCCGACGCCATTACCACCCTAAATGCCACGCTGGAGGAAAATACTACAACGCTGCAAGGCGTGACGGTGACCGGCCAGAAGCAGACCGGCACTGAGGTGGCGCTGATTCAGGACCTGCGCAAAAGTGAGGTGGTCGTGAGCGGCATGTCGAACGACCAGATTGTAAAATCCCTGGACCGCGACGCCGCCGAAGTAGTAAAGCGCATTCCGGGCGTGACGATTCAGAACAACACCTTCGTAGTAATCCGGGGGCTGTCGGAGCGCTACAACACGGTGTTGCTGAACGACGCCCTCACGCCTTCGGCCGAAACCGATACCCGCTCGTTTTCCTTTGATGTGCTGCCCAGCTCGGTTATCGACCGGATCCTGGTGTTTAAGTCGGGGGCACCGGAACTGCCCGGCGAAATGGGCGGCGGCGTAGTAAAGGTGTACACCAAGAACTCCGCCATCGAGAACAGCACTACGTTTTCCTTTTCCAGCTCCTACCGCGCCGGCACCACCTTCAACGCCTTCCAGCGCGCCAACAACTCCCCTACCGACTGGCTGGGCTTCGACAACTCGCAACGCACGCTGCCCAGCGGCACGCCCGGCACGGTATCATCGGACAATGCCACGCCGGAGCAGCTGGCCGCCACAGGCCGCTCCCTGCGCAACGACTGGGGTATGCGCAACGTGACGGCGCGGCCGGATCTGCGCGCTTCGCTAGGCCTTACGCGCCGCCTGACGCTGGGCAGTGCCGACCTGACGAATGTTACGTCCCTTTCTTACTCTAACACGCTGGAGCAGTACACCGTGAGCCGGGCGCGCTACAACCAGCCGTCGGGCGGCACTATTCAGCAGCAGTTTGGCTATGAAGACCAACAGAGCACGGCCGGCGTGCGCCTGGGCATCGTGCACAACTGGGCAGTGCGGCTGAATCCGCGCCACAAAGTGGAGTTCCGCAACCTGTTCAACCAGATTGGGGCCGACCAGACGGTGCTACGTACCGGCGTAAACGAAGCCGATGGCTACGACCGACGCGACTATGCCTTCCACTACACCAGCCGCAGCATCTACTCGGGCCAGCTGCAGGGTACTCACACGCTCGGTGGCCGCGAAAACACCACCGTGAGCTGGACCGGCGGCTACAACTACGTGAACCGCAACGAGCCCGACTTCCGCCGGGCCCGCACCCAGCGCGAGCTGGGCACCGATGACCCATTCCGCGTAACCATTGGCCGGGAACTGGTAGAAACCAGCCGCTTCTACTCCGACCTCCGGGAGAATACCTATATGCTAAGCGGACAAGTGGAGCGCCGCCTCACGGGCCGCGACACTACTCGCGCCAGTGCCTACAAGCTGCGGGCCGGCTTTTACACCGAGCGCAAAAGCCGGGACTTCAACGCCCGCCTGCTGGGCTTCGTGCGCGGCACCGAAAACGGCTTCGACAATAGCATTCTGACACGGCCGATTGACCAGGTATTCGCGCCGGAGAACTTCGGGCCGGAGAAGCTGCAGCTGGACGAGGTGCGCAACCCCAGCCGCAACTACACGGCCGACAACACCCTCATTGCCGGCTATGTGGGTACCACGGCGCCCATCAGCGACAAAGTGAACCTCTCAGGTGGGGTGCGCATCGAGTATAATGACCGGCAGGTGAACACGGCCACGCTGGGCGATGAGCCGGTAAATACCCGCGAGAAGCGCACTATTGTGATGCCCTCGTTCAACTCCACCTACAACTTTACGTTGCGTAGCCTGCTGCGGGCCGCCGCCAGCGTGACGGTGAACCGCCCCGAGTTCCGGGAGCAGGCCCTGTATCCTTACTATGACTTCAACAACACGGCCCTGATTATCGGCAACCCGCAGCTGAAAACGGCTACCATCTACAACGCCGACCTGCGCTACGAGTTCTACCCCAGCCCCACGGAAATGCTGTCGGGCGGTGTGTTCTACAAGTACTTCAACGATGCCATTGAGCAAACGCAGCAGCCCGCCAGCGGCTCTTTGCCCAACATCAAGCCTGCCAACGCCGACGCGGCTTACGACTACGGCGCAGAGATTGAGCTGCGCAAGTCGTTGGCCGGCCTGGGCGGGGCCGACATCTGGAACCGCTTCTCGGTGCTGCTGAACGCCTCCGTGATTCGGAGCCGGGTGGATCTGAGCAGTGACTCCTCGCAGATTGCGCGCCGCCCGCTGCAGGGCCAGTCGCCATATGTGGTGAATGCGGGCCTTTTCTACCAGGATACCGACCGCGGCCTGCAGCTGAACGTGCAGTACAACGTGGTGGGTAAGCGCATCTTCTTGGTAGGCAACCGCGACATCTTCACCATCTACGAAATGCCGCGCAACGTGCTGGACATTGCCGTGACCAAGAGCATTGGGCAGCGCCTGGAAATCAAGGGCGGTATTCAGGACGTATTCAACCAGGCCGTGCGCCAGGTGCAGGACGTGGACTTCGACGCCAAGATTACCAGCGCCGACCGGGACTTTGCCCGCTACCGCCGGGGCCAGTACAGCACCCTCGGGCTGGTGTACCGCTTCTAACAATAAGGTAACATTCGCCTAAAGAAAGGATAACGCCTTCCGTAGCCCGGGAGGCGTTTTTTCATGAGTACTTCGCAGCGTCATTTCAACCACGTCTTTCTGACTATGAAAAAGTTTGTACTTCCTGCTTTCCTGCTCGCCGCGCTGCTCAGTTCCTCCGCTCAACGGGCGCAGGCACAGGCACCCGTGGTAACGGTTAAGGACAAGATTACGGCCAACACCACCTGGTCCAACAAGAACGTGTACCTGCTCGACGGCTTCGTGCGGGTGGCCGACGGCGCCACGCTCACCATTGAGCCCGGCACTGTTATTAAAGGCAAGAAAGACACCCAGGGCACGCTGATTGTGGAACAGGGCGGTAAGCTCATGGCCGACGGCACGGCCAGCCAGCCCATTGTATTCACTTCGAACTCGGACAAAGGCAAGCGCGCCCGCGGCGACTGGGGCGGCGTGATTCTGCTGGGCCGCGCCCCCCAGAACATCAGCGGCACCACGGCCGTGATTGAGGGCGGCGTGAACGGCGTGTTCGGCGGCACCGTAGCCAACGACAACTCCGGTATCCTGCGCTACGTGCGCATCGAATTCCCCGGCGTGGCTTTCCAGCCCGACAACGAAATCAACGGTCTGACGCTGGGCGGCGTGGGCTCCGGCACCATTATCGACCACGTACAGATATCCTATTCCGGCGACGACTCCTTTGAGTGGTTTGGGGGCAGCGTGAATGCCAAGCACCTGGTGGCCTTCCGCGGGCTGGATGATGACTTCGACTCCGACAACGGCTTTTCGGGCAAGGTGCAGTACGCCGTGGCCCTGCGCGACCCGGAAGTGGCCGACATTTCGGGCTCCAATAGCTTTGAGTCGGACAACGACAAGAACGGCTCGGCCAACTCGCCCAAAACCAGCGCGGTTTTCTCGAACGTGAGCAGCTTCCTGCCCGCTTCTACCAACCTGAACTCGGACTACAAGCGCGCTATGCACATCCGGCGCAACTCGGCGCTGTCGGTCTTCAACTCGGTCTTCACGGGCTGGCCCACCGGCTTGCTGCTGGATGGTACGCCCTCGGAAGCCAACGCCACGAGCGGGGAGCTGCAAATCAAGAACACCGTGCTGGCCAGCGCCAAAACGAACTTCGCCGCTGCCTCGGGCAGTTCCTACGACGTAGCCGGCTTCTTCAACGCCGCCACGCGCAACAACCAGCTGACCACCACCGACGCGCTGAGTTTGAACGCCGACAACTTCAGCCTCACGGCGCCTAAGTTTATGCCGCTGGCCGCCTCCAGCCTGCAGGCCGGCGCCGACTTCACCGACGCTAAAATCAGTGGGGAGTTTTTCGATAAAGTAGCGTTCCGGGGCGCCTTCGGCGCCGAAGACTGGACGGCTGGCTGGACCAACTTCGACCCGCAGAACACCGACTATGCCAGCGGCATCACCACCGCCAGCCGTAAGAAATCCGACCAGCTGGCCGGCCTGAGCGTGTACCCCAACCCGGCCGCCGGCCAGGCCTCTGTGGCTTTCGTGCTGCGGCGTGGGGCGACGGCCGCCGTGCGCGTGCTGGACGTGACCGGCCGCGAGGTTGCCCAACTGAGCCAGCCCACGAAACTGGCTGCTGGTGCGCACGAGCTGCGCCTGCCCAGCCTGAAAGCCGGCGTATATGTAGCCACAGTAGTTACCGAAGAAACCACCCAGGCCGTACGCTTCGTGGTGACACAATAGGTACCTGCACGCATAGCACAGCCTGAATCTGGGGGCGGACACCGAACGTGTCCGCCCTTTTTGTGCTTACGGTGGCCGGGTGATGATGCGCGGCTGCGGGCCAACGGGCACCTTTACATAGCGCAGATGGGCCAACTCCGCTCCTAGCGCTACTTTTGTTTCTGCTTCGCTTCCTAACCGCCTATTGATTGATGCGCATCCTGCACCTGCCCAAGTGGTACCCCAACCGCTACGATGATCAGGATGGCGACTTTGTAGCCCGGCACATTGCGGCTATTGCCCAGGCCGAGCCCACGGCCCAAACCGCCGTGGTATTTGCCGCCGTAGCCCGCCACCCCTTGCCTGCCTTGATTGAGGCCGAACACGACCCGACGGGGCTGGTGCCTACCTGGCGCTATTATTACCGCGCCCGGATTACAGGCCTGAAGCCGTTGGATAAGCTACTGAAGCTGCTGCTTTGGCTGGAATGCATGCGCCGGGGCCTTGGTGCCGTGCGGCAGCACTGGGGCGGCTCCCGCCCCGATATTACGCATGCCCACATTCTGCTGCGCCCGGGCGTTCTGGCTCTTTGGCTGAAGTGGCGCCACCGGATTCCGTACCTTATCACGGAAAACTGGACCATCTTTCTGCCCGCCAATGATGAGCGCCGGAGCTGGTTCCGGGGGTGGCTAGCGGGGTGGCTGGTAAAGCAGGCCGATGCCTACACGCCCGTTTCGGATGACTTGCGCCGGGCCCTGGCACGCCTGGGCGGCGTGAACCCGCATACCGTCATCATCCCGAATGTGGTAGATACGGAGCTGTTTCACCTGCCGGCTGAGTCCGGGCCCCGCCGGGGTCTGCTGAACGTAGCCGCCTTCAACGAGCAGGCCAAAAACCTGAGTGGCACTTTGCGCACAATAGCCCGCCTGCGCAGCCAGAAGCCCGAGTTGCGCCTGCATCTGCGCATTGCGGGGTACGGGCTGGCTGAGGCCCAGATGCACCAATTGGCCACCGACCTGGGCTTGCTGACCGACGGCACGGTGGAGTTCCTGGGCAAGCTCACGCCCGCGCAGGTAGCGGCCGAAATGCAGCTTGCCCAGGTGTTCGTGCTGTTTTCCAATTACGAAAACCTGCCCTGCGTACTGCTTGAGGCTCAGGCCAGCGGCCTGCCGGTGGTGGCTACCCGCGTGAATGGCGTGCCCGAAATGGTGCCTGAAGACGGCTCCTGCGGCCTGCTGGTACCGGCCGGCGACGAGGCAGCCCTGGCTGAAGCCTTACTCACAGCCCTACAAGCTCCGGCTGGCCGCTTCGATGCCAGTGCTATGCGGGCCCGGGCCGTTAGTAGGTTCAGCTATCCGGCGGTGGGGGCTGCTTTCTGGCGGGTGTACCGGCAGCTGCTGGCGCAGGCGTAGCTTTACATTTTTCCTCGCTATATGCTCCGTCGCGTCGCGTACAATTTTGCTGCCCGACTAAGTACGGCTCTGCTGAGTTTTGGCGTGGTCTGGCTGACGGCGCGTTACCTGGGTGCAGCGGGACGTGGGGCCGTGAGCTTGTTTGTTACGGATTGCGCGGCCCTGCTCTTGTTCATCGGGCTCTTGGGTGGCTCTTCGCTGATTTACCTGGCGCCGCGCCGCAACCTGTGGCACCTTCTGCTGCCGGCCTACGGCTGGGCCGTGGTGGTGTGCGCGGCCGGCACAGCAGTAGTCGGGCTGCTTCGCCAGCCTGCATTTGCTTACCTGCTGCATCTGGGCAGCCTGAGCTTGGTGCAGGCATTTTTTTCCATCAACTGCGCGCTGCTGCTGGGCCGGCGCCGCGAAGGCAGCTACAACCTGCTCACGGCGGCGCAGGTGGCATTGCTGGCGGGCGGCTTGCTGCTGGCCTTCGGGCTGGCTGTGCGGTGGCAGGCAGTGAGTACTTATTATTATGCTTCCTATGTAGCGTTTGGGTTGCCTCTGCTGCTGAGCTTCAGGCTACTGCTGAGGCTACCCGACCAACTGCGGCTGGACCTGCGGCTGCGGGCTACCACCCGCGAACTGGCCCGCCACAGCCGGGGGGCGCACTTCTCCAATATCCTGGCCTTTGCCAATTACCGCCTCAGCTACTATTTCGTAGCCTACTATGCCGATGCCCGAGCGGTGGGTATCCTATCGGTAGGCGTGGCGCTGATGGAGGCCCTCTGGTTGATTCCGCGCAGCACCGCCCTGGTGCAGTATGTAGACATGGTACACACGGCCGGTACCGGTCCGCTTCCCACCGCTGCTTTACGCGTGGCGCGCCTCACCATAGCCGGCACGCTGGCGGCCGTACTGGCGCTAATCGGGCTGCCGGCGGAACTGCTGAGCCGGGTGTTCGGGGCTGAGTTTGGGGCCGCGCGCCCGGTTATGCTGCTGCTGGCTCCCGGCGTGGTGGTTATGGCTGTTCAGCTGCTGGTGAGCAGCTATTTCGCGGCCCTGGCCCGCTACCGCATCAACAATACTGCCGCCACGCTGGGCTTGGCCGTCACGCTGATTGCCTGCGCTCTGCTTATTCCGAAGCTGGGCATCCGGGGGGCGGCGCTGGCTTCTACCTGCTCCTACGTGGCTTCCACCTCCTTTTTGCTGTGGCACTTCCAACGGGCTACTGGCAGCGGCTTCAGGGCCTTCCTGCTACGCCCTGATGACGTGGCGCACGGGTGGCGGCTGTTGCGGCAGCGCTGGCGCTAGCCTGCTGTCTTCACTGCCACTTCAAAATACGGGAGTCGGCCAGGGGATTGAGCGCTTGGGTAGGCGTGGCGTCCGGTAGACACACTGCGCACCGCGTGTTGCCAACCTGCTTTAGCTGGTCAGAATGCCTCGTTGGGGACTATGCGCCAGTGCCCGCCGCTGCCAGGCGCTTTCATCGGCAATGAGCACGTGGTTGAGCAGCCACGGGTTACGCGCCACCCGGCCCAGGGCGCGCAGAGTCTTGGTGAGTCGGGACAAAGCAGAACGGATTAGCTGATGGGCACTTTGCGCAGGATGGCCTCAATCAGATCCTGGGTGCGGATGCCGTCGGCCTCGGCTTCATAGTTGAGCAGGATGCGGTGGTTGAGCACATCGGCCGCCACTTCCTTGATGTCTTCGGGCAGTACGTAGTCACGCTCATCCAGAAACGCCACGGCTTTGGCGGCCCGGTGCAGGGCAATGCTGGCGCGCGGGCTTACCCCAAACTGTACATACTGCTGAAAGTCCGGCAGATCGTACTCAGCCGGCTTGCGGGTGGCAAAAACCAGCTCGATGATGTACTTCTCCAGGGTTTCGGAAATCTGCACCTGATTGATCTGGCTGCGGATGGCAAAGATGTCTTCTTTGGTGAGCACGGGGTTGACTTCATCCACGTAGCTGAGGTTGGCCATGCGGCGCATCACTTCCAACTCATCGGCCTTCTTGAGGTAATCTACGAACACCTTCATCATGAAGCGGTCTACCTGGGCCTCGGGCAGCGGGTAAGTGCCTTCCTGCTCCACGGGGTTTTGGGTGGCCAGCACCAGAAACGGCAGATCCAGCGGGTACGTGGTTTCGCCGATGGTAACCTGCCGCTCCTGCATGGCTTCGAGCAGGGCACTCTGCACCTTGGCCGGGGAGCGGTTGATTTCGTCGGCCAGCACGAGGTTGGCGAAAATCGGCCCCTTCTTCACCTCAAATATCGACTGGCTCTGGTTGTAGATCATGGTGCCGATGAGGTCGGAGGGCAGCAGATCGGGGGTGAACTGCACGCGCTGAAACGGCAGGTGCATTACCCGGGACAGGGTACTGATGGTAAGGGTTTTGGCTAGGCCCGGCACCCCTTCCAGCAGGATGTGCCCGCCCGTAAACAGGCCAATCAGCAGCCGGTTGACCATGTAGTGCTGGCCCACCACCACTTTGCCAACTTCAGTAAATACCTGGCGGATTTTGTCGCGGTAGTTTTCCACGGAATGCAGTCAAGAGAAAAGCGAAGGTACCCAATTGGCCACGGCTGACCCGGCCAGGCAGCCGGGCCAAGATAGCAGAGTAAGCGGAGTTGCCGGTCATAGTCGGCCCCTATACTTCTGTTTATGTGCGGCCTCTGCCGGTTCACGTACCAAAACTCTTCTTTTACTTACAAAAAGCCCTATCACAATTATATGTTGGCTATCCACTGTTGGTTATATATCTTACATGCCTTTTATTAGCTGCCTGTAAGCGCTTTTCTCTTTTATTCTTCTTTTTCCTATGAAAAAAACCCTACTCACACATTCATCTTCTGGCCTCTCCCGCCACGCGTGGCGGGCCTTGCTGGGCCTGGGCCTGGCAGCCACGCTGGGCACGTCACCGGCCCTGGCGGCACCGCTTGCCGCGCCGGCCAGCAAACCGGTGGTTGCTGCCGAAGTAGACCGCGTCGTCACGGGCGACGAGCAGATTCTGACGAATGACACTTACCATAACTTAACCATTAAGGCAGGCGCTACGCTGGAGATTTACGGGGAAGTCACTATTACGGGCACTATGACCGTTGAAACCGGCGGTACGCTGAACTGCGCGGGCTTCCAAGGAGGAGTAGTGAAGGGGCCGGGCGCCTTCGTGCTGGAAGATGAGGCCACTCTGATTATCAGAAGCGCCGAAGGCATTGCCGCAACCGGCCAAAACACCGGTATTATTCAAACGACGGCCCGCTCATTCAGTTCCAAGGCTGCCTATGCTTATCTGGTACCTCCATTTTTTATACTCGAAACTCCTCCCGTGACGGGAACTGGCTTGCCAGCAGAAGTAGCCCTCTTACTAATCGGACCCGATATCAGCAGCATCTCGGCTCGTCAGCAAAAGCCAGCCGATTCTCCTTTCGCAATCTTACTTAGCAAGGATGTGAAAGTCAGCACGGGGGTAGTGATGGCCTCAGCTGATTTATACCTGAATGAGCACCAGCTTACGCTGCTCTCGACCAAGGATGTCACAGCCGAGATACTCCCTGTCAATTTTTTTGCAGACTTTGAGGGCGAAGTCATCGGCAGTACAGTAGTAGCGCAGAAATACATTGACGCCGCTACGCCTATCGGGTATCATCACCTGTCTTCTCCCGTTCAGGATGCGCCATTCAAAGCGCTGGAAAGTGGTGGCAACTTCAAGGCAATTCTCAACTCTGCTTATAACTCCGCAGAGAAGCCCGGCGCCCTTGAAGAGTTCCCCAACGTATTTGGCTACGATGAACGCCGGCTGGCTACGGCCAACGAATCGTACGGGCAGACGTTTTCCCGCGGCTGGTTTTCGCCCACTGAATCAAGCATGGAGGAAGGACGCGGCTATTCCGTCAACATCCGCCGAGGCCAGACGCTCAAGTTTGCCGGCGCAGTAAACAATGGCCCCGTAGGGCCGCTTACCCTCACGCGCGGCGACGAAGAAGATAGCGGATGGAACCTGCTCGGCAACCCCTACCCGTCCTCCATCGACTGGTATGCGGCTGATCAGTTAGGCGTTATTCCTGGCGGCATGGAACGCTCGGCTTACATCTACTCGCCCACCAGCCAGTATGGCGGCACGTACCGGACATACTTTAACAATGGAGACGGAACATCTTTTGGTGACCCTATGATTGCCCCGGGCCAGGGCTTTTTCACCCGGCTTTTTAATGACAACAGCTCTGTAGAGCTTACCTTCACCAACGAAATACGCGGAGCTTTTAATTTCGAACCCACCGAACTCCAAGCCAGCCTGCCCAAGCTCACCCAGCGCACAACGGCCAAGCGCATCACCAGTCCCACGCAGCCCTACGTGCAGCTGGAACTGAAAACCGCCAGCGGCCTCGCCGACCCCACGTACGTGTACTTCCAGGCGAAAGCCACTGCTGCCGTGGAGAACAACTACGATGCGCCCAAGCTGCGCAACGTAGGCGCGGCTTCGCTCTTCACGATGGTAGGCGCTAAGGAACTGGCCGTGAACGGACAGGCACCTTTGGCGGGCCTGGCCGTGAGCATTCCGGTAGGTGTAGCCGCCGGCGCCGGCACTTATACCCTGCGCGCCGAGAAAATCCTGAACTTCGCCGGTGCTCAGCCCGTGTCGTTGGTCGATAATGTAACCGGCAAAACCACTGACCTACGCCAGCAGCCGGAGTACACCTTCACGCTGGACAAAGCCTTTTCCGGGCACCGCTTTAATCTTGTTTTCGGAGCCAGCAGCGTAACCGGCAACCGCGACGCCGTGAAATCGGCGCAGGTAGCCTTGTATCCCAACCCAGCCCGCACCGCGTTTGAGCTGCAGATTCCGGTAGTAACCGGGGGCAAAATTGTTAAGGCCCGCCTCTACAACCAGCTAGGCCAGTGCGTGCAAACCCGCAGCCTGCCCATGACCAGCCAGGGTGCCCAGGGCTCCTTTGACGTGCGCAGTCTGGCCCGCGGAGTCTACTCCCTGCAGCTGGAAATCGGCACTACGCTGCTTACCAAGCGGGTAGTTCTGGAATAGGCTGTCTTCCCTTACCGTATGAATCATTTCCTTTGCCCTATGAAAAACGTACTGCTGAAGCTGCTATTGATGGGCAGTTTGTTGATAATGGCCAGCGTAGCCCATGCACAAAGCGACGAGCCCCCAGAAGGCGGCCCCATGCCCGACGATCCTACGGCCGTACCCATTGATGGCGGGGCCTCCCTCCTGCTGGCTGCCGGCGTAGGCCTAGGCGTGCGGCAGCTACGCCGCCGCAAAACGGCCAAGTAAGCGCCTCCACGATTTACCAGCAAAATCCCCGGCCTCGTAAGCCGGGGATTTTTAGTTATTTTTAGGGTACGTTTTCAGGCTTACTTGGCCTGCAGCCGCCTAAATACCCATGTCTATGGATACCCGCAAGCGTCAGTTGCTTCGTTTTGGACTACTCAGCCTAGGTATCTATTTCCTGTGGCTTGGTGTATATGAAAACTGGCTGGGCCCGGACCACCGGCTGGACACAGAATTATCCAACAACATTGCCGCGGGTAGCGCCTTCGCATTGCGGCTCGTTGGCTTCGACGCCGGCACTGCCAGCCAGCACATCGTAACTATTGCCGGCCAGCAGGTAGTAGCCGTGTGGCCGCCTTGCAACGGACTGGTGCTCTATGCGTTGTTCACGGGCTTCATCCTCGCTTTTCCCGGCCCGGCCAAATCAAAGCTCTGGTTTATTCCTATTGGTATAGCGGCCATTTACCTTATCAATATTCTACGTGTAGCGGCCCTGGCTTTAAACCACGTCTACGCTCGTGGGTCAGTTGATTTCAATCATCACTACACCTTCACATTCATAGTATACGCCTTTATTCTGCTGCTGTGGGCCCTGTGGGTTAGGCGTTTCGCTCAGCCAGCTGCCTAAGCCTTGGTGTCAGTTATGCCTACCCGTTCACTTCCTGCCCGCTTGCTATGGATTTCTAGCTTGCTGGTTTTAGCAGGTTTCCTGTTTTGCCTGGGTGCTTATGAGAAGGATATCCTTGGTCAGCTCAATGTTGTATGGCACCGCTACAGCACCAACCTGCCAACTGCCTTAACCGGGTCTGCCGATCCGGCCATTACCCGCCTCCCTGTACCGGTTGTTGGTTTTTACACCTTGCTGTATATCTGCCTATGCCTGTTGCTGCTTAGACTGCTCGTTGTTACCTCACTGCGCTTCCGCTTCATTCTGGCAGCTTACGCGGGGAGCTTTGGTGCCTGCCTGGTACTACTAGTCCTGGCTAAGCTCCTGCCCGGCGCATTGGGCCTTTATCAGCTGGGTCGTAACCTGATTGATTTTATCGTTTCTCCTCTACCAATCATGGCACTTGTCCCTTTGGTATATTGGTATTATCCCGCTGCGGCTCCAGCTACCGCAGCCAAATAAGCAAAAGCAACGAAAAGCTTTGTTTCTGCCCGTAGCCGGCAGCTGCCCGCCCGCTTGAACGAGCAGCTACCGACCGTAAGCACTAGCGCGACAGGGAGGAGCCGAGCTTGATTAGAATTTTGCCCAGGTGCGTCAGGGGGGCAGTATAGCCGTTGGCGGCTTCTTCGGCCACTTTGATGGTTTCGGCACCCAGGCTGGCCAGCGTTTCGGCAATGCTGTGTGAGTCGGTTTCCGAGTTGCTGAGCTGTTCGCGCAACAACACAATTTCCTGCTTGATCTTAGCCAGGCCCGGCCGCTCACTGGCTAGCAGCACCTCTTCCCAGCGGGCTATTTCGGAAAGGCCCCGCTTGTTGTCGGCGCTGGGTACACCGTCATTCAGCAGCGCTAAGGTATCTTCAACCAAAGCCGAGTTCTGCTTGTCGCTAACTTCCAGCGGAATGGTAGGCGTAGGAACGGACTGGGGAGTGGGCGTGATGGAATCCATATAGATCAGAAAAGAAAGGTCAGAAGTTACAGGCATATACCTAGGCTGTGGCGGAAAGGTTGACCATGCATTCTGGCCCGCTCGGGTAGCTGGGCACTTAACCGCTTATATCTGTCAGTAAACCGGACAAAGGCCCCTTAGGTCGCGGAAGCTGTGATTTCAATTCTTCGGCCAAGGGCAGGCAGCCCGGCGGGTTACCTTTTCCGGCCTGCCTTTATTAAGGCTGAATCTTTCACCAGCCATTCCAAATTGCCATGAAATTCTCCCTGAAATCTACCCTGGTTGCCGTTGCTTTCGCCGCTTCGATGACTGCCTGCTCCCAAGCCGAGCAAAACAACGCTGAAGCCGCTGCCGACAACGCCGCCGCTACTACCGAAGCCGCCGCTGACACCGCTGCCGTAGTTACCGACGACGCCGTGGAAGGTGCCGGCCAGGCTACTGAAGCTGCTGCCTCTAACGCTGCCAACGCTACCGAAGCCGCCGCAGACAACGCCGCTACGGAAACGAAAGAAGCTGCCGCCGCTGCTAAAGAAGAAGCTGCTCATTAATTGCCCGGCGCTCCGGCGTCAACAGCTACACAAAAGCCCCCTGACGCAAGCTAGGGGGCTTTTTTTTGCGTTTCTAAGCTTCTGGAGTAGCCAGCGTATCGGCGGGCGCAGGGCACACCAGTTCCAGCAGTACTGAGTAGTAGGGGCGGCCCGTCATGCGGGCGCGCAGCCAGCCGTAGTAGCTCAGGGCCTGTAGATCTTCGCGCAACAACGGCAGGAACGTGGGCAGGGCTTCCACGCGCGCGGCAAAGGCGGGCTGCCGGGCCACATCGGGGTCGAGGAGGATACTGCGCACCAGCTGCAGGTAGCTGGCTACGTAGGCGTACGGGTGCGGCTGGCCCGCAAACCGCTCGTGCAGCAGCCGCTCGATGGAGCGCAGCCGGTTTAGAGCCAGGTCGTGGTGGCCGAGCTCCAGCTGGATGAGCATTTCGCCCATATTCTTGTTGAGCAGCCACTCCAGGCCCATTTCCTGCTCGCACCAGTGGTCCGTTTGCCCGATAGTGAGCAGCACCTGGTTGGCTTTCTGAAAAAGCCCTTCGGCAAAGTAGTGGAAGCTCAGGCCCAGGCGCGCCGTCAGCTCGTCGCGGTGGGTAAGCGAGGTTTCGGATAACAGCTTGTTCAGCAGCGCAATGCTTTCGTTGTTGCGGTGCATAAAGGCGTAAATGGCAGCCTGTAGAAACGCACAGCGGGGCAGCCACTCAGTGGCGTAGCTGCGCCCCCCGGCTGCCAGCAAAGTGTGCATCTGCGCCAAATACCCGGCCGCCTCTGCAAAGCGGCGCGTGCGGTAGAGACCGTGCGCAATCATGTACAGCAGCCCCAGTTGGTAGTAGCGGTGAGCCGGGGCAAAGCCGTGGCGCTTTTCCATGAGGTGGTAGCAGCGCATCACAAAGGGCGTGAAGGAGCTGAAGTCACGGCGCACGAGCATGGCGTTGCGGGCAATGGACATGAGCCGGTAAAGCACCGCCGGGCGGCGAGCAAACGCCTCCTGCAGCTCGTATTCGCGCAGCACTTCCTGCAGAATCCCGTCAAACGACTCGGCGGCGCGGCCTTTGACGCGGGCCTGCCGCAGCCGGTGCCTGATGATGCTGTCGGCAATACCGGCCCGCTCCTCTTCGTCGGCTAGCTTCTTGTTGAGGTGGCGCCGCCGGATGATGTCGTCGAGGTCTTCGGTGGCTTCGCGGCTGGCCTGGGCTATTTGCAGGTTGTACACCGCGTTCAGCAGTTCAAACTGTTCATTTTGCTGGGCCTGCTTTTCGGCTTTGCGCAGGGTAGTCCAGGCCAGGCGGGGCACGCCGGCCTCGAACAGGTACTGGGCCAGCGTGAGCAGGCCACGCACCGAGGACGCCGCCGTAGGGTCGCGCTGGTGCTGGCGAAGCAGCAGGTACTCGGTGAGGTGACGTAGCAGGCGCTTGCGCAGAGCGTAGTAGGCCGTGGGGTTGGGTTCCTGCGGGTACAGACGCGCCAGAATCTGCTCGGTGGTGAGCGGCTGGGGCAGCAGCAGCAGCTCGTAGAGGCGCTGGTCCATGCGGCCCTTGTCTTTGCGCCGCTGCCGCTGAATGAACTGGTCGAACTCGCGCCGCTCATCAACGGAAAAGGTGGCTAACGTGGTCCGTAAATCATCCATTGCCGGCTTGGATTGTATATAATTTTATTCTCAATAATAAGGAGAATAGCGGAGCATTCCGGCACCGGAGGTGCTTTTGCAGCTTAATTGATTTTTTACGGCAACCAGCCACTGAGGCCCTGGCGCTAACCTCCGCAGTAAGGCCGCGTATAGCTCGTCAATACCTTTCCCACCTAACGCTTCTTTCACTCATGGATCTGAACAACAATAACCTGAACGACCGCACGGAGCTGCGTGCCCGCGGCAACTGGAACGAAATCAAGGGCCAGGCCAAGCAGAAGTGGGGCAACCTCACCGACGACGACCTGGACTACCAGGAAGGCCAGCAGGATGAGTGGTTTGGCCGCCTCCAGCAGAAAACCGGCGACGCTATTGATGACATCAAAGGCTGGTTCCACCGCACGTTCTAACTGGCCTGCCTTACGCTTACTGCGCCCCGCCCACCCCAACCTGGTGAGCGGGGCGCTGCTTTTTGGCCATATATCATCGTTTCGCGTAAGCTCCTACATCTATTCTTTCACCTTTCTCCCATGTCTCTCTCCAACTCAATTTCTGCGGCGGTGCCGCACTCGGCTTCCAGCGGCATTCGGGCGCTGGCCCGCTTTGGCTTTGCGGCCAAAGGCGTGGTGTATTTACTGCTGGGTATTCTGGCGCTGCTGGCGGCTACCGGCCAGCAGGGCGGCCAGACGGCCGACAAAAAGCAAGCCGTACAAACCTTGCAAGGACTACCTGGCGGCTCCGTTTTGCTCGGGCTGGTTGCGGTAGGGCTCCTAGGTTACATCATCTGGCGCTTCACACAGGCCTTCCGCGACACCGAAAACAAGGGTTCCAGCGCTAAAGGGCTGGGGCGGCGCCTGGGCTACGCAGGTAGCGGGCTGCTTTACGCCAGTCTGGCCTGGTACGCGGCGCAGCTGGCCTTCCGGGGCTCAGCCAGTGGCAACAGCGGCAGTGCCCAGCAAAGCCTAGTGGCCAAAGCCCTGAGCTGGCCCGCCGGCGAGTGGATTGTTATCCTAGTCGGGCTGATTACGATTGGCAGCGGTCTATATCAGATTTACCGGGCTTATTCGGGCTCATTCCAGAAGCACGTGAACAGCGCCGATATTCCGGCCGGCCAGCAAAACATGGTGTACCGCACCGGGCAGCTGGGCTACACGGCCCGCGGCATCGTAATGGCCATCATCGGTTACTTCTTCGTGCAGGCGGGCCGCCAGCACAGCGCGGCGGCTGCCGGCACCACCGACGAAGCCTTTGACCTGCTGGCGGCTATGGGCCCCGTCGTGCTCGGCATTGTGGCGCTGGGTTTGATGGCCTACGGGCTCTACATGCTGGTGCAGGCGAAATACCCGGTACTGAATGTAAAATAGTGAAATGGTGAGTTGACGTTCTGATGATGCCACTTGCGCGGTTAGCACGTCAACTCACCATTTCACCACCTCACTATTTCACCTCTGCTCCCACGTAATCAGCCAGGTACTGGTACCGCTCGGTGAGCTGGCCGCCGCGGGCAATGGTAGCGCGGGCTACCACGTCGTCGGTGCCGGCTTCGCCCAGCAGGTGCGGGAAAACGTTGTCGATCAGCTGGCGGCCAAAGTCACGGCTGGCGTTGCGGGGCAGCTCGCAGGGCAGGTTATCCACGGCCATAATGGTGATATTGCCGGGTCGTGAGTAGGCGGCCTCCAGCTCGCCGGTCTGGCAGTTGTAGTCGAAGGCCGGCTCCTGAATGGTGCTGCTGCGCTTGGTGGTCGGGATGGAGCCGTTCACGTCGCAGGTGACGTCGGCAATGGTATTGATGCGGAAATCCGGACGGCAGATGTCTTCTTCCGTGAACAGGTGCGGCGCGGCCGGGTGCCAATAGGCGCAGGCAATGAGCAGGTCCGTCACAGGTAGGAAGTTCTGAAACGTCGACTCGTATTCCTGCGGGTTGCGGTGAAAGTCAGGCGTATCCCACACGCGTCCGTCGCGGCGGCGGTTGTAGTCGGAGGAGCGCAGTTGGGTGTATACCGGCTCGTTAAAATTCAGATATAGGTAATCGTACACGCTCACCCGTCGGATGCCCATCCGGTTGAGCACCTCCACAGCACCCTGGGCCACGCGGCCGGTGCCCGTCACGGCCATTTTGATGGGCGGCAGCTGCTTTACTTTAAAGAACTCCTCCTGCATATCCTCCATATCGATGCACTCGTAGGCCGGCTTCAGCTGAAACAGCCCGTGCTTGCGGCCATACGTGAGCAGCCCGTTGTAGGCCCCCACAATGCCGGCCCAGCGTCCGAAGGCCACAATCCGCTCCCCTTGCTCATTGGTCAGCAGCTCGTAGTCTATGAGGGTAATGTTCTTCTTCAGAATTTGGCGCAGCAGCTCCCGGTTGGCCGGCTGCTTTTTCACGGTGTGCGAGAAAAACAGGTATGTTTTATTGGGAATCAGCTGGCTGACGGGCACCTCCTTCACGCCCAGCAGGATGTCGCAGTCGGCCACGTCGGGGCGCACTTCCAGGCCAAGGTCGCGGTACTCCTGGTCGGAAAAGCAGCGGATGGGGCTTTCCTGCACCACAATGCGCAGGCCGGGGTACTGGGCCTGCGCTTCGGCGCATTTTTTGGGCGTGAGCGGCACGCGCTTATCGGGCGGGGTTTTGCCTTCGCGAATCAGGCCAATGGTAACGGAACGCATGGAGGAGCTTGGGTGGGTGGAAATCAGCCTCAAATCTGAGCAAATTATTTGGGCCTGCTGTAAGAGTACCCGGCGCGACTTTCCATAATACCATTAAACCGCCGGGCACTATCCAGGCGGCTGGTGATGTTGCACCGGCGCAAACAGGCCGAAACTTTTGACGCTTTCCGGGCTTATCCATGAAGCCTTTTCGCGCTACCTTTGCTATGGCTCTTCGCGGGGCCCGTTTGTTGCCACCCTCAACCATCCTTTTATGTTGTTGAAAACCAAGCCCGCCGACGTATTCGTGGACCGCCACAATGGGCCCGACGACGCGGCCGTGGCCGACATGCTGCGCGTCATCGGCGTGAAGTCGATTGACCAGCTCATCGACGAGACCGTACCGGCGGCCATTCGCCTCAAAAAGCCCCTGAACCTGCCCGCTGCCCTTACCGAGCGGGCTTTTTTAGCGAAGTTCAAAGGTATTGCCGGCAAGAATAAGCTGTTCAAAAACTATATCGGCCTGGGCTACCACGACACCCAGTTGCCGCCCGTAATCCAGCGCAACATCCTGGAAAATCCGGGCTGGTACACGGCCTACACCCCCTATCAGGCCGAAATTGCCCAGGGTCGCCTCGAAGCTCTCATCAACTACCAGACGATGGTAATTGACCTCACGGGCCTCGAAATTGCCAATGCCTCCTTGCTCGATGAAGGAACTGCCGCTGCAGAAACGCTGCACATGTTCCACTCGCTCAGCAAAAAGAAAAATGCCACCCGCTACTTCATTTCTGAGCAGGTGTTGCCCCAGACCATCGACGTAGTGCGCACCCGCGCTCTGCCCCTGGGCATTGAGGTAGTGGTGGGTGACCACCGCTCCTTCGACCTCACCGACGAAACTTTGTTCGGCGCGCTGCTGCAGTATCCCGCCGCCGACGGGGCCGTGTATGACTACTCCGACTTCATCAGCCAAGCCCACGACAACAACCTGTTCGTGACCGTGGCGGCCGATCTGCTGGCGCTGACGCTGCTCACGCCTCCCGGCGAGATGGGCGCCGACGCCGTGGTAGGTAACTCCCAGCGCTTCGGGGTGCCCATGGGCTACGGCGGACCGCACGCCGGTTTCCTGGCTACCAAAGACGCTTTCAAACGCGTAATTCCGGGTCGCATTATCGGCCAAAGCATTGATGCGGCCGGTAACAAAGCCTACCGTATGGCCCTGCAAACCCGCGAGCAGCATATCCGCCGCGAAAAAGCCACCTCCAACATCTGCACGGCGCAGGTGCTGCTGTCGGTGCTGGCGGGCATGTACGCCGTGTACCACGGCCCCCAGCGCATCCGCCAGTTTGCCAGCAACGTGCATGCTCTGGCGCAAACGCTGAACGGCGCCCTCACCAGCCTGGGTCTGGAGCAAACCAACGAGCATTACTTCGACACGCTGGGTATTCAGCTGGAAAGTGCCGAACTGCAACAGGCCATCCGCCAGGAAGCCGAGGCTGCCGGCATCAACTTCCGCTACTTCGGTGAAAACCAGGTGGGCATTTCTCTGCACCAGAACACCGAAATTGAGGATGTGCAGGACATCGTGGCCGTGTTTGCCAAAGTGCTGGGCAAGGATGCGTCGGCAGTAGAGCTGCCCACTGAGGTTTCGGTGAACTGGACCAAGGAGCTGATTCGCCAGAGCGAGTACCTGACGCACCCCATCTTCAACTCGCACCACTCCGAGCACGAGATGCTGCGCTACATGAAGCAGCTGGAAAACAAGGATTTGAGCCTTGCTCACTCCATGATTCCGCTGGGCTCCTGCACCATGAAGCTCAATGCCACCGCCGAAATGATTCCGGTAACGTGGCCGGAAATCGGCGGGCTGCACCCCTTCGCTCCGCGTGAGCAGGCCCAGGGCTACGCCGAAATCTTCCGCGACCTGGAAGCCTGGCTGTGCGAGGTCACCGGCTTTGCCGCCGTTTCGCTGCAGCCCAACTCCGGGGCTCAGGGTGAATATGCCGGCCTGCTGGCCATCAAAGGCTACCACGATGCCCGCGGCGACCAGCACCGCAACGTGGCGCTGATTCCGGCCTCGGCCCACGGCACCAACCCTGCTTCGGCCGTTATGGCCGGCATGCAGGTAGTGGTAGTAAAAAGCACTGAGGAAGGCAACATCGACGTAGAGGATCTGAAGGCCAAAGCCGCGCAGTATGCCGATAAGCTGAGCTGCCTGATGGTGACCTACCCCAGCACGCACGGCGTGTACGAGGAAACCATCATCGACATCTGCCAGACCATCCATAACCACGGTGGCCGCGTGTACATGGACGGCGCCAACATGAACGCCCAGGTAGGCCTTACCTCGCCCGCCACCATCGGGGCCGACGTGTGCCACCTGAACCTGCACAAAACCTTCTGCATTCCGCACGGTGGCGGCGGACCCGGCGTAGGCCCCATTGGTGTAGTAGCCGATCTGGCCCCCTACCTGCCCGGCCACGTGCTGGTAGATGCCGATGGCCGCACGGCCGGGGCGGTTACTTCGGCTCCCTGGGGCTCGGCCAGCATTCTGCCTATCTCCTATGCCTACATTTCGATGATGGGCGGCGAAGGCCTCACGCAAGCTACCCGCATAGCCATCCTGAACGCCAACTACATCAAGGCCCGCCTGGAAGCGCACTACCCCGTGCTATACACCGGAGCCAACGGTCGTTGCGCCCACGAAATGATTCTGGATTGCCGCCAGTTCAAGAAGGCCGGCATTGAGGTAGAAGACATTGCCAAGCGCCTGATGGACTACGGATTCCACGCGCCTACCGTATCGTTCCCGGTTGCGGGTACGCTGATGGTGGAGCCTACGGAGTCGGAAAGCAAAGAAGAGCTGGACCGCTTCATTGAGGCCATGATTGGCATTCGCAAGGAAATTGCCGCCGTGGAAGAAGGCCGCGCCGACCAGAAGGACAACGTACTCAAGCACGCCCCGCATACGGCCGCAGCCGTGCTCACGGCCGACTGGAACCGCCCCTACACCCGCGAAGAGGCCGTGTACCCCACCGAGTACGTGCGCGCCGCCAAGTTCTGGCCCACCGTAGCCCGTATCGACTCTGCCTACGGCGACCGGAACCTGATCTGCTCCTGCACACCCATCGAGCAGTACACCGATGCCGAAGAGAAACTGGTGGAAACCGACAAAGGCCCGTCTTATTAGGGCTTGAAGCAAATGAAAAAGGCCCCGCAACGATTGTTGCGGGGCCTTTTCAGTTACCGGGCTTATGCTTCAGGCACTGCAGCCCGGGCAAAAACAGCCTACTTGCTAAAGCACTGACGCTGCACGTAGCCGGTATAGGTTTTACCGTCTTTGACCACGCGGGCCTTCATGAAATAGTAATCGACGGTATCGGTGACCTGTACTTCTGAGCCGGCCGTGATGGTCAGCAGCTGGGGCGAGGTTTTTGTCATGCCATCGTACAGGATACACTCCACGATGGTATTGTGGGCTACAGGGTCACGATCAGGCTTGGTGGAAGTGGTACTTTCGGAGGCAGTGGTACAGGAAGCAAAGGCTCCTACGAGGCCGGAAAAAAGCAAAAGTCGACGCATAACGCTGGAGAAGGTGAGGAATATCGGTGAAAGATAAGAGGAAAGGTATTTTCTGAAAACAAATTGTTTCATTCCAAGAGAATGGCCCAGAGGCGACGGAACGCGGCGGCGACGGGAATTGTTAGAATACAGCCGCCCAGCGCGCTTTTTCACCTGTTCAGGTTGAAGGGCAAGTCGGGTGGGTGGTGTAAAAACATTTCTTCTTTACTTCTCATGTCCGTCAATATGTCCAAGTTCCTGCGTTTTTTCTCCCGGCCGGTAGCGCTGGCCGCGGTGGCCCTGCTGCTGGGTAGTGCCGGGTGCGCTACGTCCAGCCGCGTCGGCGTTACTTCTGACTTCGACCACGCCGTCAATTTCCGTACTTACAAAACCTGGGCCTGGTACCCGCAGCAGCCCACCGACGCGGAGGGTGGCCCAGCCCAGGGTTACAACTCCTTTCTCGATCAGCGCATTCGCAAGGCCGTGGAAATGGAGATGAACAAAAAAGGCCTTACGCTGACGGATAAAAACCCTGATGTGTACGTGGCTTACAGCGCCAAAGTGGAAGACAAGCAGCGCGTCGACCCGGCCTTCAACTCGCCCTACGCTTACCGCTGGTACGGTTACGGCTACGGGATGCCGTCGCGCGTGAACGAGTACAAAGCCGGCACCGTCATCATTGATGTGGTGGACGCCCAACGTAAGCAGCTTGCCTGGCGCGGCCACGGCCAGGCCCAGGTACAGGACCAGTCCATCTCTGAGCAGGAAGTGTACCGCATTGTAGGCAGTGTGCTGGGCAACTATCCTCCCCAGGACAATCAGGCACAGCGCTAAACGCGTCCTTGTTTCCTTGCAGTTGAAAAGCTGTCCTGTACATGTACAGGGCAGCTTTTTAGTTTTGCGGGTCCTGTGGATTGAAGCCAGTCCGGCGCTTGGGGTCGGGCCCGAAGCGGTTGGGTCCAGCTGTGCCATCAACCAAGGGAATGCCTGCGCCGAAAACGTTGCCCAGTACCGGCAGTAGCAGCAGCCACCACCACCAGCCCGAAAGGTTCGTGTCGTGCAGCCGCCGGACGGTTTGGGCCACCATCAGCACCAGCAGGATCAACAACATGAAAATCATCAGCAGTACAGCCCAGTCTTCCGCCATGAAATGGTGTTCCACAGCCTGGCCAAGTATGCCATAGAGAAGCAACGTCAGGGCATATAAGCCAACGGAGCGTGCCCAAAATGCGCGGCGGCGCAACCGCCCCCGGAATAGAAAGAATGACTTCACGTAGAATACGTCTATGAACCAGCTGGGAAAATTCAGCCGAAAAAGCTACTGCGAAAAGATATAGGATAGCGCTTAAAATGCAAAAAGCCCCCTCCTTCAAATTCTGGGAGGGGGCTTTTTGCAGTCTAATGGGTTGAATTACGCTTCGATTAGATTGGCACGTTCACGTGACGCTCAGCGTGGTAGCTGGAGCGCACCAGCGGGCCGCTTTCCACGTACTTCAGGCCGCGGCGCAAACCCTCCTCGCGGTAGTGCGCGAAAAGGTCGGGGTGAATAAACTCGGCAACTTCGAGGTGGCGCTTGGTGGGCTGCAGGTACTGGCCCAGCGTCAGAATGTCGAGGCCGTTGGCTACGAGGTCGTCCATGGCCTGGTACATTTCCTCCGGCGTTTCGCCCAGACCCAGCATGATGCCGGACTTGGTGCGCTTGCCCGCCGCCTTGGTCCGGCGGATTTGCTCCAGACTCCGGTCATACTTGGCCTGCGGACGTACGAGGCGGTAGAGGCTGCCTACGGTTTCCACATTGTGCGACACCACTTCCTGCCCGCCAGAAATCATTACATCCAGAGCTTCCCAGTTAGCTTTCACGTCGGGAATCAGGGTTTCGATGGTTGTTTCGGGGCTGAGCTGCTTGATGCGCACCACCGTTTCGTGCCAGATACCGGCACCCCGGTCCTTAAGCTCGTCCCGGTTAACGCTGGTAATCACGGCATGCTTCACACCCATTAGCTGAATGGCTTCGGCTACGCGGCGGGGCTCGTCGGTATCGTACTCGGTGGGGCGCCCGGTGGCTACAGCACAGAACGAGCAGGAGCGCGTGCAGATGTTGCCCAGAATCATGAAAGTAGCCGTGCCCGCCCCCCAGCACTCACCCATGTTGGGGCAGTTGCCGCTTTCGCAGATCGTGTGCAGCTTATGCTCGTCTACCAGACGACGCACATTGGCGTACTCGCGGCCCACGGGCAGTTTCACGCGTAGCCAGTCGGGTTTGCGGGGTTTGGCGGGTGCCACAGCCTCGGGCTGCACAATGGGCAGCGTCAGCAACATATCATCCATACGGCAAAGGTAGGAGGCAGCCCGCAGTTCTTCGCAGTCGGCGGGGCACCTTCGCCGGCAATGGCGCCAGATGCGCCCGGCTGACTACTTGCGGGTGCCGATGTAAATCGTGAGGTAAACCGAGGTAAAGTAGTTATTGTTCAACTGGGCCGCATCCACGGAATTGGAGCCCAGGATGGACAGCTGCTTGGGGTAAGCCTCAAACAAAAAACCGGTTTCTACTCCCGCAATGGCGTCGCGGTAGCGGCCGTATTCAAACGTAAGCGCGCCGCGCACGTGCCCCCCGATCTGGGGCTTGATTTCACTGGCCCCGCTGAAGAGAGGCGCCCTGTCGTAGATAAAGATGTCTTCCGGCGGGTGCTTGTCCGGGTCGTACTGCTCGGCCCGGATGTCTTCCGCGCCGATAGGACGACCGTTGTTGTCGCGCTTGGTGTAGTCGTAGTAGATATAGTAGGGCATCATCAGCGCCACCGACGGCCCAGCGGAGGCCAGGGCGCTTACCTGCACCCCGGAGTCGGGGGCCTTGCGGAAGACAACCCGCTGGGCGCCTACCGATGGGCGGAGCACGAAAGCATAGTTCATCTTGCCCGGCACGTAAATTCCGCCCGAGTACAGGTTCTGCAGCCGCTGCTCTTTCGGGTGCTTTACCTCCACCGCCTCAATCATCCAGAACCGCGCCCAGTCGGCGGAAATCATGCGGGTAGAGCGGAACATGGCGCCCCCGATCATGCCCCCGTTGGTGTTGAAATTGACGCCGTACGTTAGCTCCCGCTGAAACGTGGGCGCATCGAAGGTGCTGCTGGTGCGGCGGGCCTGCGCCTGCGCCACCGTGCTGCCCGCGGCCAGCAGCCCTAGTATTCCTCCCAAAACCCGGAAACGCAAAGCGCCCATAGCGTAGCTGAAGTCTATCATCTGATGATGGCGGCCCCCGTTGGACCAGCACTGGTCGAAAGTACGTAAATTTACTGCCTTTCAGTTAGCCCTTTTTTCTATGCCCACTGCCTCCATTCGCTACGCCGGCCACCTGCGTACCGAAGCTACCCACGTAGCTTCCGGCAACACTATCCTGACCGATGCCCCGCTCGACAACCACGGCCGGGGCGAAGCCTTTTCGCCCACGGACCTGGTCAGCGCGGCGCTGGGCTCCTGCATGATGACGATAATGGGCATCGTGGCGGAGCGGCACGGCCTAAACCTCACCGGCACCACCTTCGACGTAACCAAGCATATGGCGGCCGAGCCCCGGCGCATCAGCCAGATCGACGTGCAGTTTCGCCTGCCCGCCGCCCTGGATGCCAAGCAACGGACGCTGCTCGAAAACGCCGCCCGTACCTGCCCGGTAGCCTTAAGTCTGAACCCCGAAATCCGCCAGGAGGTTCAGTTTGACTATAGTCTGTAACCGGCTTGCGGCGAGTAGGTTTCAGCTCTTGAAAAACAGTCAGGCGCGCTACCGATTAGGTCGATAGCGCGCCTGACTGTGTGTGCCTGAAACGTGTAGCCACCTAGCTTATAGCCTGCTGCACGTCGTTGAGGCGGATGGCCATGTGGGAGGCGTCGAAGCGGCACTCGCCCTGCTGAATGAGCAGTAGCTGGGGCGACTCGTGCCGGACGCCGAACTTCTGGGCTATTTCGTTGGAAATGGGCCGAAAGCGCAGCAGATCCAGGTAGTAGAACTTGGCGTTTGCGGGCGCGGCATCGGCCCACTGGCGCTCCAGGCGGCTTTTGGCGGTGGCGCTGATGGAGCAGGTGGTGCTGTGCTTGAAAATGATTACGGGCTGCTCTTCCGACTCGCGTACGATGTCGGTGAGCTGTTCGGAAGAGGTAAGCGGAATCCAGGAAGAAATCATGAGGTTGGGGTAGCAGGTTGTTTTTTGGGCGTTTTACGGACCGGGCGCAGCTTCGGAATCATATCCTTGGCCGGGGGCGTGTACCGCGGAGTGCCTTCGTGGTCGTATTTGTACTTATTACGGCCATCCTTCTTGCGCGGTTGGTTGGTGCTTTCTCCAGCCCGGAAAGACTGCCGCGTAACGCCCAGGTGCGAGTCCTGATACTGGTTTTTCTGCTTTTCCGCGTCCTTCAGGGCTTTGCGGTTGGCTGCCCGCTGCTGCGCCGGGCTGGAATACTCCGTTTGGGCCAGCGCGGGCGCGGCCAGGCCTACAGACACCAGCAAGAAGAAAACGATGCGAGAAACCATAGTGCGTAGCAGTAAAAGCCCTGGCCTAAAAAACAATTCCAAATATTTTCCGCTGCCCTACTTTGCGGGTCAGCTTTCGGCGCTCGTATTTCTTTTGCTTGAGCAAGCCCTGCTTGTCGTAGCTTTTCTTTTCCGTTTTCAGCGACGATACGGCCTCCGACAAGCCGGAGCCGTTGCTGTCGGCTTTGCCCAGCTTCACCTTGGGCTGGGGCGGCCCTTTGGGGTCGGGGATACGGTAGCGGTGGCAGCCGGAGCTTAGGCCCAGGCAGCCAACCAGCAGCACCGTGCCCAGCAGATGAAAAAACGTACGCAAAACAACCTGCATCAGACTACTCATTGTGCTGCGGCGCAGCATTCAGGCACGGAAGATACAACGTATTACTTGATGGTTATATGGCTGAATGGTTAAATGGCTACTAACCAGAAGCTGGTAGCTAAAAACAAGTCAACCATCCAGCCATTTCAACCAGTTAATACGCCAGCAGCTTTTCTACGGCGGTGCGCAGGCGCTGCTGGGGCAGAAACTGCTTTTCCAGGGAAGGCGCGAAGGGAATGGCTGTATCCAGGGACGCTACCCGCTGAATGGGGGCGTCGAGGGAGGTAAAGCAGTTTTCGGCAATCCAGGCGGCAATTTCCCCGCCGATGCCGCCCGTGAGCGTGTCTTCGTGGAGGATGAGTACGCGGCCGTTTTTCTCCGTAGTGCGGCGCACGGCTTCCTCGTCCCAAGGCAGCAGGGTGCGCAGGTCCAGAATGTCGGCATCCAGGCTCAGCTCCTCGGCCAGCTGGGTGGCCCAGTGCACGCCCATGCCGTAGGTGATGATGCTAAGGGTGTCGCCTTCCCGCGCCAGGGCTGCCTTTCCGATGGGCGTGGTATAGTAGACATCCGGCACGGGGCCGCTGATGCTGCGGTAGAGCATCTTGTGCTCGAAGTAGATAACCGGGTTGGGGTCTTCGAAGGCGGCGCAGAGCAGACCCTTGGCATCCGTGGGGTTGCTGGGGCACACCACTTTCAGGCCGGGCGTGTGGGTAAACCAGGCCTCGTTGCTCTGGGAGTGGAAGGGGCCGGCCGCCGAGCCTGCGCCGGTGGGCATGCGCACCACCACGTCGGCGTTCTGGCCCCAGCGGTAGTGGCTTTTGGCCAGATTATTCACAATCTGGTTGAAGCCGCAGGTCACGAAATCGGCGAACTGCATTTCCACCATGGCCTTTTTGCCTTTGATGCTGAGGCCCAGGCCCGCGCCCACAATGGCCGACTCGCACAGGGGTGTGTTACGCACCCGCTCCTTGCCAAACTGCGCCACGAAGCCCTCGGTCACCTTGAACACCCCGCCGTAGTCGGCAATGTCCTGCCCCATGAGCACCAGCTCGGGGTAGCGCTCCATGCTCTGGCGCAGCCCGTCGGAAATGGCATCAACGAAGCGCTTATCAGTTGTAGAACTGAGAACTGAGAAGTTAGAACTGAGAGGCGAAACAGCTGTGCCGGCCGTTTCCGGAGTGCTAAGTTCTAAGCTCTCATTTCTGAGTTCTCCTACGGGCGCGTACATGTCGGCTACCTCCTCTTCCAGGCTGGGGGTGGGCATGGGCACGGCGTCGGCCACGCGCAGGCCCTCTTCGATTTCGGCTTTGATTTGCTCCCGATACTGGTGGCGCAGGGTTTCGCTCAGTACGCCTTCGTCGAGCAGCCACTTCTCGTAGTTCTGCACCGGGTCCTTCTCAGCCCACTCTTGGAACAACTCCTGGGGTACGTACTTGGTCCCGCTGGCTTCCTCGTGCCCGCGCATCCGGAAGGTGAGGGCCTCGAGCAGCACCGGGCGCGGGTTCTGACGCAGGTCTTCGGCCAGTCGCTTCACCGTGTCGTACACTTCCAGCACGTTGTTGCCATCTACCTGCACGGCTTCCATGCCGTAGGCGGGGCCTTTGTCGATGAAGTAGCGGAAGCGGAACTGCTCCCGGCTGGGGGTGCTCAGGCCGTAGCCGTTGTTTTCGATGATGAAGATGACCGGCAGCTGCCACACGGCGGCCACGTTCAGGGCCTCATGGAAGTCGCCCTCCGAGGCGCCACCGTCGCCGCTGTAGGTTACGGTTACTTTATTCCGCTTCTCCAGCACATCGGCCAGGGCAATGCCGCCGGCCACGGCCAGCTGCGGCCCCAGGTGCGAAATCATGCCCACGATGTGGTGCTCGTTGGTGCCGAAGTGGAACGACCGGTCGCGGCCCTTGGTGTAGCCGGTGGTTTTGCCCTGCCACTGGGCAAAGAGGCGGTCCAGGGGAATGTTGCGGCCCGTGAACACGCCCAGATTGCGGTGCAGGGGCAGGATGTACTCGTCCTCGTGCAAAGCCAGCGTGGAGCCCACCGAAATGGCTTCCTGCCCGATACCCGAAAACCACTTGCTGACCTTGCCCTGGCGGAGCAGAATCAGCATTTTTTCCTCAATCAGCCGGGGTTTCAGCAGTCCTTTGTACAGGTGCAGCAGCTCGTCGTTGGCGTAGTCCTTGCGGTCGAAATTCATGGGATTCAGGCGGGTGGGAAGGTGTTGGGGGCCAAAAGTACGGGTTTGGCTTGGATGGAAAACCTGCGTAGCCCGTATTGGGCGCTTCCGCTGCAAACACCCGGGCGGTTTAAGCCTACAACAGCCTTCGTTAAGCCTGTTTCGGTCTTAGCTAAGGCAAAAACAGGCTTAACGAAGACCAAAACAGGCTTCGCTAAGACCGAAACAGGCTTAGTTAAGGCCGTTTCGGTCTTCGCTAACACCTAAGCAGCCTTAGCCAGGACCGAAACGGTCTTCGCTAAGGCTGTTTAAGGGTTCGGGCAGGGTGGGCGCTAGCTTGGCTTGCTGCTACCGCCCTTGCGGCCACCGGGCCGGATGTAGTAGGCGTGGATTTGCTGGCGCAGCTCGCCCAGGTCAACGGTTTCGCCCTTGTCCTTCTCCACATCCTCGTGGATGTTGTTGACCTGAAAGAACACGTCGGAGCCCAGCACGTTCAGGGCGTTGTCGAGGCGGGTCAGCTCGGCGGCCAGCTGGTTGCGCAGGGCCGCCAGGGCGCGGTAACTGGCTACTTTGGCGCGGAGTGCGTCGGGCGTAGCGGTTTTGCGCAGCACCTCGGGGGCCTGGTCGGCGGCTTGCAGGGCCAGGTCGGCCAGGGGCAGGCGCTCAGGCGAGATGGTAGCCGAAGTCAGCAGGCTCTCGGGCTGCTGGGGCACGAAGGCCAGCTTGGTGGCCAGGGCCTTGATGGCAGTGCGGGCGGCGGTGAGGTCGGCCTCGGCCAGCGGGGCGGTAAAGTTGTTTCCTTTGGGCATAGCAGTAGAGAAAGTAAAAGGTGAATCAGCCAACAAACAATAGGTGCGGGGCAAGCGAGCTAGTGCGGAGCCGGCCTTAGGCAGGGCCGGTATAGTGCGGGCTAATTACTTACAATCAGTAAAATAGCCAAGCTTGCCGGCTGATTATTTTCCCGTGTTTCCCCGCTTTATCTTCGCCACCGGTTTACTTCCTATTCTTTTGTATGAATCGATTCTTACTTCTGAGCCTATTGGCCTGCCCCACGTTGGCGCTGGCGCAGCAAACTGATGCGCTGGAAACCCGCCGGGTAGCTGTGCAAGTGCCGCAACCAGACAGCCTCCAAAACCTTAGAATACCACAGACTGCATTAGAGGGTGCATTTATTTGTCTAGTCGTAAATCCATCCAATGCCCATGCTCACCTGAATTCCTGCCTCCCCGTGCAGGAACACCTTCGCCAAGTAGCCGGGGTGCAGGTAACGCCCTACTCCGGCGTGCCGGGCGCGCCGATGGTGGTGCGTATCCGGGGGGCGGCTAACCTGGCCAATGTGGTGCATCCGCTGTACGTGGTGGATGGAGTGCCGCAGTTTCAGCGCACCGACGAAGAGTACGGCCCGCAGTTCAGCGGCCTGAACCCGCTGCTCAGCATTCCGGCCGAGGAAATCGAAACCATCGAAGTGCTGAAAGGAGCCTACGAAACGGCCCTCTACGGGCAGCAGGGCACCGATGGGGTTATCCGCATCACCACCCGCCGGGGCCGGAACCCGGGCAAGCCCCTGCTGCAATACCAGGGCTACGGGGGCGTGCAGACTATCCGCAACCGCTACGAGCTGCTGAATGCCCAGGAGTACGCGCAGCTGGCCAACGAAACAGCCCTTACTGAGGGCCGAATCCCACCCTACTCCGCCACCCAGGTAGCCGGCTTCGGCCGGGGCACCGACTGGCAGCGGGAAATTACGCGCCCGGCCGCCCTGCAAAGCCACCACCTCAGCCTGCAGGGCCACCCCGACAGCACCGGCTACTACGTGGCCGCCAACTACCTCAATCAGCAGGGCATAGTAGAGAACAGCTACCTCAAGCGCTACGGCCTGCGCGCCACCCTCACCCAGGACCTAGGCGGCCGCCTGCGCCTGGAAGCTGGCGGCAGCTTCCAGCAACTGGAGCAGCAGTATTCACCTTTTGCCAGCAGAGCGGCTCTCTATGCCCGTCCCACCGTCCCCGTGCGCGACGCCAACGGAGAATTTACGACAACCTCTGGGCCGGTGGACATGCGCAACCCCGTGCAGCTCACGAAACAAGACTACCAACAGTTACGGCAAACGGTGGCCCTGGCACGGGTGCGGGCCTTGTGGCGCATCGGCGGTGGCTTTGCGCTGGATGTGCCGGTGTCCCTGGAAATCACACGGCAGCAGTTTGTTCAACAGCGTCTTCACTTTGACCCTTCTATTAAGGGCAGCCGAACCGAGCAAACCAACCGTTTCCAGCAGGTGGCGCTGCTGCCCACCCTGCGCTATGCCCACACCTGGGGGCAGCACCAAGTGCAGGCCAGCCTGGGCATACAAGGTCAGAATTTCAAGTACCGCTCGGATACCCGCACAGAGCTGCCTCCTTACCTAGCTACCAGCGGTATGCGGGCCGAATCGTCGCTGCGGGCTGCGCAGGCCACGGCCCAATACGTTTTCGCGGGCCGCTACGAAGCCCGCGCCACCCTGCGCCGGGATGCCAGCAGTCGGTTTGCGCCGAATGACCGGTGGGAGCTGCAACCCGGCGCCCAGCTGCGCTGGCACGCAGCCGAGGAAAGCTTCCTTAAAGAAGGCGGGCGGGTACAGACCCTGGATGTGTGGGCGGGGTGGAGCCGGGTGCGTCCCGATGGATTTAGTCTGACGACGAATATTACCGGCGGCGGCTCGCTTTTCTATCAGCAGCAACAGCAACACGTAGATGCCGGGCTGTGCCTGGTAGCTGGCGGCTTTGATGTAACCGTGGAAGCCTATCAGCGGCGCACCATGTTGTTGTTTAATCCCGGCCTTACCGGCAGCAGCACATCCGTGAACACGGCAGTGCGCAGCCAGGGCCTGGAGCTAACTGTAGGTCACTCCTGGCGGTGGGGAGCCGTGGCCGCCAGTACGCGCCTGGCGGGCAGCCTCAACCACAGCCGCTTCCAGAGTGAGTATCTGCAGTTCACACTCCCTACCGGTAGTGCAACCTTAGACGGGCACTCGTTGGGAGGCTGGCGCGGCCCTACCTATTTAGGTGTAGACCCCGCCACCGGCGCAGCCCGCTTCCGCGACACGGACGACAACGGCTACCCCGATCTTGACTATCTGGGCAGCGGCTTACCCAAGCAACTACTCTCCCTTAGCCAGCGAGCAAGCTACCGCCGCTTCAGCCTAGAGCTGCAGGCCGATGCCATGCTGGGCCACTATGTGAACAATGTACCACTACGCTTCCTGGATGTGGCGGATGTAGGGGGCAATAGCAGCACCCGCCTGCTTGACCGTTGGACGCCCGATAATCCAAACGCTGCTGTTCCCGGCGCCGGGCAACGCGTCTTGCCAGCACTCAGCTCCTACACCCTGCAGCCGGGCAACCACGTACGCCTGACGGCCCTCACGGCCCGGTACAAGCTCTGGGAGCAGGACCGCCGCAGCCTCGCGCTCTGGCTGGGCGCCCACAACCTGCTGGTGCTGTCCAAGTACCGCGGCTATGACCCCAACATCAGCAGTGCCGGCGCCGATGCCAGGCAAGCCGGCCTCGACGACGCTACTTACCCTACCGCCCGCACCATCCTGCTGGGCGTACAAGCCACACTTTAATTGAGAATGGCTACGCCCTGGGTGCGGGCGGGTTCTGCCAATTCATAATTCTCAATTCAGAATTCATAATTCTTCATCCAGAATTTCCCAGAAACTTCCCGTTGCGGCTGCCGGTTATTGCGGCCATAGCCCACCTGTTGCCCTGTCTTTCCCTATGATTCAGTTCGAAGAATTTACCCTTGCCAACGGCCTGCGCTGCATTGTGCACGAAGACCACAGCACGCCCATGGCCGTGCTCAACGTGCTTTACAACGTGGGCTCCCGCGACGAAGACCCCGCGCATACCGGCTTCGCGCACCTGTTCGAGCACCTGATGTTCTCGGGCTCCGTCAACATTCCCAGCTACGACGAGCCCCTGCAAATGGTGGGCGGCGAGAACAACGCCTTCACCTCGCCCGACATCACCAACTACTACCTCACCCTGCCGGCGGCCAACATCGAAACCGGCTTCTGGCTGGAGTCGGACCGGATGCTGAGCCTGGCTTTCTCCGAAAACGGGCTGGAAGTGCAGCGCAAGGTGGTAGTGGAAGAGTTCAAGCAGAACTACCTCAACCAGCCCTACGGCGACGTATGGCTGAAGCTGCGCCCCCTCGCCTACCAGACGCACCCTTACAGCTGGGCTACCATCGGCAAGGAAATCAGTCACATCGAAAACGCCGTAATGGACGATGTGCGGGCCTTTTTTCAGAAGCACTACGCCCCGCAGAACGCCGTGCTGGTAGTGGCCGGTGCCGTAACGCGGGCTGAGGCCGAGCGACTGGCCGAAAAGTGGTTTGGCCCCATTCCGGGCGGCGCGCCCTACGTGCGGCAGCTGCCCCAGGAACCGCGCCAGACCCAGGCCCGCCACCTCGACATCACGGCCGACGTGCCCGTATCGGCCTTTTATCAGGTGTACCACATGCCCTCCCGTGTCGACGAGGCCTACTACACCGTGGACCTGATGAGCGACGTGCTGGGCCGGGGTAAGTCGAGCCGGCTCTATCAGCGCTTGGTAAAGGGGCAGCCGCTGTTCAACTCTATTTCGGCCTCCGTTATCGGTTCCCTGGAGCCCGGGCTGCTGGTCATCAGCGGCAAGCTGAATGCGGGCGTAGAGCCGGAAGCGGCCGATGCGGCCGTGCGCCAGGTGATAGAAGAGCTGCGCACCCAGCCGGTGCCTCCTGAGGAGCTGGAGAAAGTAAAAAACCAGGCCGAAGCCAGCATTGTGTTCAGTGAGATTGAGCTGCTGAACCGCGCCATGAACCTGGCCTTCTGCAAGCTCATGGGCAATACCAACCTGGTAAACGAGGAAAGTGCCCGCGTGCAGGCCGTAACGGCCGCCGGCGTGCTGGCGGCGGCCCAGGAAGTCTTGCGGCCCGAAAACAGCACTACCCTGTATTACCGGGCGCAGGCCACTGCCCCGGCGCCTGAGCTACTGGAAGCCGCCGAGGCGTAAGCTCACATTCCGCCACATAAAAAAGCCTGTTCAACTAAGTTGAACAGGCTTTTTTATGTGCTATTTACCGGGCAGGAGCTTACCAGCCGCTGCCACTGGAACCCCAGCCATCATCCACCTTCTTCTTGGCGGGCGTGGTAGCTTTCTTAGCGGGCGTGGTGGCTTTCTTCGTGGTGGTCGTAGTGGTTTTCTTCGCCGAGGTCAGGCTGGCGGTAGTAGTAGCCGGCGCAACTTCAGCTACCGGCTCGGGCTCCGGGGCTGGGGCAGGCTCTACGTAGGCCGGAGCAGGCGCCGGAACCGGATCCGGCTCACTTCTGCGACGACGAACGTATTTACCCAAAGGGCGGCCCTGGTAGTCGGTAGACACGCGCATGGAGGGCGCGGCCGTGAAACCGGGAGCAATCTGCATGCCCTCCGTCTGGTTCATCGATTGGGTACCGCCCCCGCCGCCGACTGCGCCCCAGTCGCCGCCGGTGGCAGCTTTACGGGCCGTATCGGCGGGCGCGGCCGTGGCTGTTGCGGCCGGAGCCGCGGCGGGCTTGGCCGCCGTAGTTTTCTGCGCCAGCGCCGGCGAACCAGCCAGCACAGCTGCTACTACAAAGTATGTTGAGAAGGAACGCTGCATGACAAGAGAGAAGAAATGTAGAAGTTGAAACGCGGTTAGTCTGAAGCCAGTACGAAAAAAACGGCCGATTGGTGCAATCAGCCTCCTGAGAATCTTGGCGCTGCAACATTACGGCCTTTCAGGGGGTTCCGCCAGCGGCTTTCTTCTTTTCTTGAAACAACTATTTTCTCTCTTGCCTGGGTACCGCAGGGGGCGTGAAGACTTCAGGGCCAGCGCGTACCTTTGCCCTACTATGCAGGAGACTATCACTCATCTACAGGCCGCCATCGACGCCTTCGATATCAGCACCGCCGAGCAGCTGGAACAGTTCCGCGTGGCTTTCACCGGCCGCAAAGGCCAGCTGGCCGACTTGTTTGACCAGTTGAAAACCGTGGCGCCCGAGCAGCGTCGGTCGGTGGGCCAGCAGCTCAACCAGCTCAAGCAGCACGCCCAGCAGAAGTTCGAGCAGCGCCAGCAGGAACTGGAAGCCGCTTCCGCCAACGCCCCGGCCGATCCTACGTTCGACTATACTCTGCCGACCGTTCCGCAGGCCCTGGGCACCCGCCACCCGCTGAGCCTGGTGCGTGAGGAAATTGTGCGCATTCTGGCCCGTATCGGTTTCAATGTGGCCGAGGGACCCGAAATTGAGGATGACTGGCACAACTTCACAGCCCTGAACTTTCCCGAAAACCACCCGGCCCGCGACATGCAGGACACGTTTTTCGTGCACCGCACGCCCGGTGAGGCCGAGTGGGTACTGCGCACGCACACCAGCCCGGTGCAGGTGCGCGTGATGCAGGCCCAGAAGCCGCCTATCCGCAGCATTATGCCCGGCCGCGTGTACCGCAACGAAGCCATTTCGGCGCGCGCCCACATGATGTTCCATCAGGTAGAGGCCCTGTTTGTAGACGAAAACGTGAGCTTCGCCGACCTGAAGCAGACCGTATACTATTTCGTGCAGGAGCTGTTTGGACAGGATATGCAGGTACGCTTCCGCCCCTCGTTCTTCCCCTTCACCGAGCCCAGCGCCGAAATCGACATCACCTGCCTGATTTGCAAGGGCAAGGGCTGCAACATCTGCAAAGGCACCGGCTGGGTGGAAATCGGCGGCTGCGGCATGGTGGACCCCGCCGTGCTGGAGCAATCCGGCATCGACCCGGAGCGCTACTCGGGCTACGCCTGGGGCATGGGCATTGAGCGGATTACCATGCTTAAGTACCAGATCAAGGACCTGCGCCTGTTCACCGAAAACGACACGCGCTTCCTGCGCCAGTTTGAGGGCGTACAATAAAGCAGCGGGCTTTTTCGTCTAAACCTGACTTTTTCTCCCTAGATCAACCGCATGGCTAACGAACAGCCCACCAGCTCTGCTTTGCAGACTGCTATCCGCACCATTGGCATTGTGGGGGCCGGCACCATGGGCCTGGGTATTGCGCAGGTGTGCGTGCAGCACGGCTTTGCCACGGTGCTCTTCGATATCAACGAAGAAATGCTGAGGAAAGCTCAGCTCGCCATTACGGCGGGCCTGGGCAAGCTGGTGGAAAAAGGCCGCCTGACGGGGCCAGAGCAGGAAGCAGCTCTGGCCCGCCTGCGGCTCACCACCGACCTTTCTACTGTGCAGGCTGAGCTGATTATTGAGGCGGTAGTGGAAAAGCTCAGCGTGAAGCATCAGCTCTTCCGGGAGCTGGCCGTGCTCAACGCGCCCACTACGATTCTGGCTTCCAATACCTCGTCGCTGCCTATCACGCGGCTGGCGGCGCCCATCCAGCACCCGGAGCGAGTGGTAGGGATGCACTTTTTCAACCCCGCCCCGCTGATGCCGCTGGTGGAGATAATCAAGGGCGCCGCCACGAGTGCCGCGGTGGCCGAAACGGTGTATCAGCTGGCGCTGCAGCTCGGCAAAACGCCAGTGTACGCGGCCGATGCGCCCGGCTTTATCGTGAACCGCGTGGCCCGGCACTTTTACGTGGAGGGGCTGAAGATTGCGGAAGAGCAGGTGGCGCCCCTGGAGGTAATCGACGAGCTGCTGGAAGCCACTGGGTTTCGCATGGGCCCGTTCCGGCTGATGGACTTGATTGGGGTAGACACCAACTTCTCCGTGACGTCGGCCATGTACGAGGCCTTTCATTACGACGCTAAATTTCGGCCCAGCCGTATACAGCAGCAGAAAGTAGACGCTGGCCACCACGGCCGTAAAACCGGCAAAGGATTCTATGACTACTCGTAACCTCTGGTGCGGTGCTACTGTGGCCCTGTTGCCTCTACTGGCAGCTTGCAGCGACTCGGGCAACGATGCACAGCCGCAGATTCCGCTGGCCGTCGTCAACGAAGTCCTGCCCCTCACCAACCAGGAATACACAGCCTTGCGCTTTGATGGTGGCATGGTCTACCACAATGGCGGCGTGCGCGGCCTGATTGTGGTACGTCGCAGTGCTACCTCCTACCTGGCCTTTGAGCGCAACTGTCCTTACCGCCCCTACGACGACTGCGCCCGGGTGGAAATTGATGCCTCCCGGCTGTTCCTCATAGATAAGTGCTGCAACTCCCAGTTCGACTTGCAGGGCATGGTGCAGGGCGGTCCGGCGCCTCGGGCACTGCGGCAGTACAGCACAGCCTTGGCGGGCAACCTCCTGACAATCACAAACTAGCCTGCTACGCGAAAAATATTTCGGTAGAATCCTTGCACAAAGCCAGAATCTAGCCTAATATTGCACCCGCAACGACAGATAAATGTCGCCATAACCGCTTCCTTAGCTCAGCCGGTTAGAGCATCTGACTGTTAATCAGAGGGTCCCTGGTTCGAGCCCAGGAGGGAGCGCACAAACAAAAAGCCTATCGGAAACGATAGGCTTTTTGCATTTGGATAGTACCTAGGAAGGCATAAGTCAACTTTTCGGGCTTAAGGACAGTATCAAACAGAGCAGGTGCTTATTCTGACAGCCGCCTGACTCTTTCCTCTCTTCCGAAACACTTTCCCTATGAACTCTTTCCGCTCAATACTGGCCATGAGCCTGCTCGTGCTGCTTACCTTCTCGCTGAGTAGCTGTGACGTTATCGGTGACATCTTCAAGGCGGGGGCCTTAACCGGTGTCATTGGTGTAGTGCTGATAATTCTGCTGATCTGGTGGATTCTGGGCAAGGTGCGCCGCCGGTAGCCTGCCGACATTTCCTTCCCACAAAAAAGGCAGCCCATGGGCTGCCTTTTTGTATCAAATCCCAATCAATCATTTACCCGGCTTTGCGACTCTCGGGCATGGTGCCGACGATGTGGTCCCAAAGCGTGGTGGATACCCCGAAAGCCACCTCATCCTGCCGGTAGTGGTGCTGGGCGTGGTGATGCCACCAGAATTTCAGAAAGTTTTTGGGCGGCGAGTACACGTGGATGGAATAGTGCACAAACAGGTACAGCGCGTAGCCGAACACGAAACCGGCCAGAATACCGAAGCCCGCGTTGCCGAACACGAAGTAGAAGATGAAGAACAGCAGCGACGCCACAAATACCGTTACGATGGGAGGCATGGCCAGTCGCGTCTTGTCTTTCGGGAACTCATGGTGGACGCCATGCATGGTGTACTGAAACTTGGCCCGGCCCGGGGTGCTGGGCTTAATATGGTAGAGGAAGCGGTGCATCAGATACTCTACCAGCGTGAAGGCAAACCACCCCGCCAGAAACAGCCCGAAAGCCGCCAGCCCCGTGAGCAGGCCGCGGCTAAGGCTGTAATACAGGCTCACCGCCGCTACACCGAAGAAAATGCTGAGCGGTGCGGCTATATGGGTATGCGTGAGGCGCTCCAGCACAGGATTCTCGAACAGCTGGGCCGAGCCTTTGTGTTTGGGTTTATGCAGTTGTCCCGAGGTTGGGGCAGCTTTCTGTTCCATGGTACTGCAAAGAATGATTCAAAACGCAAAAGTAACCATCAACCCGCAAACGTGCATCGGGCTACTGTATTAAGCCGTGGCCACGTAGCGCTGCACGAGGGCCCACAACGCATCAGGTGTGCAGGCCGGGGACGCGCAACGAAGCGCGGCCCGGCTGTAAAACCCGCTGCGGGCCGCTATGGTTTCGGTGAGGCGCTGTTTCAGGGCTTGCTCATCGGGCAGGGCGGCCAGCAGGGGCCGGGCAGCTGCGGCCCGATGCAGGCGCGCCACCAGCTCCGGTACCGGCACATCCAGCCATACAGTGATGCCTGAGGCCAGCAGCGCATCCATGGTATCATGGAAACAGGGCGCCCCGCCTCCGGTAGCCAGCACCAGCCGCGGATGTGTCTCAATCAACTGACGCACTAGGCTCGCTTCTACTGCCCGGAAATATGCTTCGCCTTCCGCTGCAAAGATTTCGGCCACACTGCGCTGCTCCTGCCGCACAATTTCCTCGTCCAGGTCCAGGAACGGCAGGCCGCCGCGCAAAGCCAGGGCGCGGCCCAGGGTGGTTTTGCCGGCTCCGGGCATACCAATCAGAAACAGGCGCATAGGCAAAAAGGTGAAAGGTGATGCGAAGCGGCAAGATACGCGCGCGGCCGGCAGCTGATTACCTTACCAACTCCTGCACGAAGTTGTCCTGGAAATCGGCTGCGAAGTGCCGGATGTTGGGCAGGTGCCTGAACTCCTCTATCTGGTGGGTAGTGGTGAGGATAATGGCTGGCATACCCGCGTTCAGCGCCGCTTCGGCCCCTTTTGGCACGTCTTCGAATACCAAGCAATTGGCCGGGGCCACGCCGAGCTGCGCGGCGGCCTGCAGAAACGTTTCGGGGTGGGGCTTGCTCTGCGTGACGTCGTCGGCACTGACGATGGCGCTGAAGTAATGCCGGATACCCAGCGTGTCGAGCACGAAGTCGATATTGAATGGAATAGCTGCCGAGCCAATGGCCATAGGTATTTGCCGCTGGTGGGCCTTTTCCAGAAACTCCGGCAGACCGGGCAAAAGGGCCAGATGCGGGCGGTATTCTGCTTGGTAGCGCCGCTCCTTTTGCAGGGAGAGGCGCTGCATCTCTTCGTCGGTGAGGCGGCCCTCGCCCAGCATACGCACCAGCACTTCCTGGTTTTTGCCGTACATCTGTGGCTTTACTTCTTCCCAGGTGAAGGAACCGCCCAACTCCTCATTCAGCAACGCCTGCCAGGCCCGGGTATGGTAGTCCATATCGTGGATCATGGTGCCGTTGAGGTCGAAAATAAATGCCTTCATCAGGAGTAGGTAAGGAAAGAAAACCCGGCTAGCTCAGCTTCACGCGGGGGTCCAGCACCGCATAAAGCACGTCCACCACAATATTCACCAGCACAAACAGGGCCGCAATAAAGATGGTAGCGCCCATTACCACCGGGAAATCGAGGTTCTCGACGGCCCGTAGCGTGACGGTGCCCAGGCCTTTCCAGTTGAAGATGTATTCGATGAAAAACGCACCCGCCATGAGCGAAGCCAGCCAGCCCGAGACGGCCGTAACTACCGGGTTGAGGGCATTGCGCAGGGCATGGCCCACCACTACGCCATAACCGGAGAGGCCCTTGGCCCGGGCCGTACGAATGTAGTCCTGGCTCATTACCTCCAGCATAGAACTGCGCGTGAGCTGCACAATAACCGCCAGCGGCCGGATGCCCAGCGCAAAAGCCGGCAGCAGCAGGTTGCGCAGTGCCAGGTGGCGGCCCATGAACGGGTCGGTTTCGTAGAGCTGCCCGGTGAGGTTAAGGCCGGTCCAGTGGCTCCAGTAGAAGCCGAACGTCATGGCAATGAGGATGGCGGCCACAAACGAAGGCACCGAAATACCCAGCACCGACACCGAAATCAGGGCGCGGTCGAGCCAGGAGTGCGGGTGCAGGGCAGCCACAATGCCCAGCGCAATACCTACCGAAGCAGCAAGAGCCATAGCCGCCAGCGCCAGCCATAGCGTGCCGGTGAAGTGGTCGGCCAGGATGCTGAGCACTTCCTTGTTGCTTTGAAACGAGCGGCGCAGGTAAGGCTTCTTCAGCACTACGGCCTGCTTGCCCAGCGGCAGCAGGGCCACGCCGCCGTACTTGGCCACGCCCGCCGAGTCGCGCGGGTGCAGCCCCAGCGGCGACACGTCGTTGAGGTAGCCGGCCAGTTGCAGGGGTAGCGGCTGGTCGAGGCCCAGGTCGGCGGCAATGGCGGCGCGGGTAGCGGCATCGGAGCGTTGACCGGCCAGCAAGGCTACCGGGTCGCCGGGCAGCACGTTAAACAGGAAAAACACCGTGAGGGCCACGCCCACCAGCACCAGCGCCCCCTGCCACACCCGCCGAAAAAGAAATCCAATCATGGTTTCAAGATTGGGGACTTGGGGACTGAGGGACTTGGGGTCTTGGTTTGACGTTCAACGAAGCGTGCTTGTTAGAACAGAAACCAAGACCCTAAGTCCCCAAGACCCCAAGACCCTTTTACAACAACTCCTCTACTTTGGCGCGGCTGGGGATGTCGTGGTAGTGGAACTTGCCTTTCACCACGCCGTCCTTGAGCAGGATAAAGCCCGGGTTGGAGCGAATCATGGTTTTGAGCACGGTCGCGTCGGCGTAGTAGAACGGGGCGGCCAGGTTTACCTCGTGGCGGAAGGCATCGAACTCAGCCGGGCTGCTGCTGGTGACCACCAGAAATTCGGTTTTCTTGCGCGAGGAGTCTACCGACTGCACCAGCTGGTTGATGACGACGAACCGGTCCCGGTCGGCTTTATCGGTGTTCTGCACAATGAGCAGCAGCTTGTTGCCCTTCAGAATCTGCGGAGTGAAGTCGCCCTCGTCGTTCCACACCCGGAAATCCGTGATTTTGGGCGCGGCCTCCGGGTTCAGCGTCACCATCTGCTTGAACTTCCAGGTGGTATCGGTGGGGTACTCGGTAAACTCCTGGCTCTGGCCCCCGCGCTCCATGATGTACTTGTAGCGCAGCGGCGCCGAGGGCTTCATGAGCTTGCCGATGTCGTTGCCGACTTTATAGGGCAGGAAATCAAAGTATGGCAGGTGGCCCAGCGCGTACACGCCAATACCAATGGCTACCGACGCCGTCACGGTGATATAGACTACGCCCAGCGTGCCCTTGGCAAACACGCGCCGCAGGTGCTTCTGGTTGAAGAACACCACGGCCCACAGCACCAGCAGCAGCACATCCTTGCTGAACGACTGCCAGGGCGTGAGCTTGATGAAGTCGCCAAAGCAGCCGCAGTCGGTTACCTTGTTGAACGCGGCCGAGTAGAACGTCAGGAAAGTGAAGAACACCAGCAGCACCAGCAGCGTCCAGAGGGTTTTGCGCAGGTGCCAGCGCAGCAACAAAGCCACCCCCAGAATAACTTCCAGGGAGCTAAGCACGAGCGAAATCAAGCGGGCATGCGGCTTGAAGGCCAGGAAGAACTGCCCGAAATCCACCGCAAATACCTCGAAGTACTCTTCCAGCTTGATGGCCGTGCCCACGGGGTCGTTGAGCTTGATCAGCCCCGAAAAAATAAACAGCACCCCCAGCAGCAGCCAGCAAATGCGCGTGAGTTGTCTCATGGTTAAGATCTTGGGGTCTTAGGGTCTTGGGTTGGGCAGCAGCCCGATGCGCATACTACTCACACGCGGTATGTGTTCCAGGGCATCCCCAATAAAAGGCAAAATTTCCGGGGCAAAGTACGCCAAAACATCCACCAAGCCCATACTTCAGGAGCCTATACTCAGTGGAGAAGGAAACGCTGTAGGGTGCGGGGCTTACTCCGCACGACGTTGAAATATTCCTCCATCTATCGTTCAACGACGGGCGGGGGCAAGCCCCGCACCCTACACCAGCACAAAAACCAAGACCCTAAGACCCCAAGCCCCCAAGACCCATTTTTATCAAACAGAATACGGCGTAGTTGAGCATGTCGCGGTAATTGGCCTCCACCCCTTCCGACACACGCGTGCGGCCCTGCAAATCTTCAATCTGCTTGGTGCGGTGCAGCTTCATCAGGATGATGTCGGTAATGCTTTCGATGCGCATCTGGCGCCAGGCCTCGCCGTAGTCGTGGTTTTTGGCAAACAGCAGCTGGCGTGTGAGGTCTACCTCGTGGTCGTAGGCGGCCGTCACGTCGTTAGGGTCCAGCTCCAGGGGCGCGTCGGCGGGCAGGCGCAGCTGCATCAGCGCAATCAGGCAGTAGTTCACAATGGCCACGAACTCGCCTTCGATGCCTTCGTCGACCAGCTGGGTGCCTTTTTCCTGGATGGAGCGGATGCGCTGGGCCTTGATGTAGAGCTGGTCGGTGACGGAAGGCAGGCGCAGAATACGCCAGGCCGTGCCGTAGTCGTGCGTCTTGGCCAGAAACAGCGCGCGGCACTGGCTGATTACCTGGTCGTACTCGTGCTGGGTTTGGTTGTGCAAGATTTTCAGGCTAGATTTAAAAACTTCGGACCATTCCGGGCGTTGCCGGCGGCGTCGTTTCGGGCGAATACCTCACCTTTGCGGCAGGCCGCCTGCGCGGCGGCCCGGCTCACACTTTCGTGCTCTCATGACCCTCACAGCTGCGCAAGATACGTGCTTTTCGGCCAGGCAAACCCTGCGTTGCCCCCGCGGCCGCGTGCTCGATTTGCGCCGCCCCCAGGTGATGGGCATCCTCAACCTCACCCCCGACTCCTTCTACCAGGGTAGCCGCTTACAAGCCACCGACGAGCTGCTGCGCCGGGCCGAAACCATGCTGCAGGCCGGAGCCACCATTCTCGACCTGGGCGGCTACAGCACCCGCCCCGGTGCTCCCGAGGTACCCGAAGACGAGGAAAAGCGCCGCGTGCTGCCCGCCCTTCAGGCCGTGCGTGCGGCCTTTCCCGAGGCGTTTCTGTCTGTAGACACCTTCCGGGCCGGGGTAGCCACCGAGGCCGTAGCGCTGGGCGCCGACATTCTCAACGACATCAGCGCGGGCACCCTGGACGAGGAGCTGCTGGCGACGGCCGGCCGGCTGGGCGTGCCCTACGTGCTGATGCACCTGCGCGGCACCCCCCAAACCATGACCCAGCACACGCACTACGCCCACGACTTGGTGCTGGAGATAGTGCGCTTTTTCCGGGGCCGGCTGGCGGCGCTGCGGGCTGCCGGCGTAGTGGACGTGCTGCTGGACCCTGGCTTCGGCTTTGCCAAAACCCCGCAGCAAGGCTACGAGCTGCTGCGGCGCCTGCCCGAGCTACAGCTGCTGGGCCTTCCGCTGCTGGTGGGCGTCTCGCGCAAATCGATGGTGTACAAGCCCCTCGGCCTTACCCCCGATGCAGCCCTCACCGGTACTATTGCCGTCCATACCATGGCCCTGCTCAACGGCGCCCGGGTGCTACGCGTACACGACGTAGCCGAAGCCGTGCAGACCATACAGCTCGTGCGCAACTCCTACCCTGTTCCCGTTTCCCCATGATTGGCTCGTTTACCCTCGGCTTCCTGCGCATCGGCTGGCTGGACGTGGTAGACGTGCTGCTGGTGACGGTGCTCTTCTACCAGCTCTACAAGCTGCTCACGGGCAGCGTGGCCCTCAAGGTTTTTCTGGGGCTGATGTCCATCTACCTGCTGTACCTAGTGGTGCGGGCGGCGGGCATGGAGCTGCTTACTTCCATTCTAGGGCAGTTTATGAGCGTGGGCGTGCTGGCCAGCATTATCCTGTTTCAGCAGGAAATCCGGCGGTTTCTGCTCAATATCGGCAAGGCTACCACCTTTGAGCGGATGCGCATGTTTGCTTGGCGCCGCGACACCACGGCCGAGAAAATGAACATCACGCCTTTTGTGGAGGCCGCCAAAAGCCTGGCGGGCAAAAACACCGGCGCCCTCATTGCCTTCACCCAGGGCTCCGACCTGCAGTTCTTTGCCGACTCCGGCGACCTGATTGACGCCGCCATCAGCAAGCGGCTGCTGATGAGCATTTTCAATAAGACTTCGCCCCTGCACGACGGGGCCGTTATCATCACCCGCAACCGGCTACAGGCGGCCCGCTGCATTCTGCCCGTAAGCGAAAACCCCGATGTTCCGGCCTCTATGGGTCTGCGCCACCGCGCCGCCATCGGGCTGAGCGAGGTGACGGACGCCGTGGTGCTGGTGGTGAGCGAGGAAACCGGCCAGATTTCCTTGGTACGCGGCGGGGAAGTGTTCCGCAACCTGGCCCCCGCCGACCTGCGCGCCCGCCTCAACGAGTTCCTGTTCGATGGTGCCCCCCGCCCCGCCGCTCCCGCTTCCCCGGCTGCGGAGGTTGCCGCGTAGTAGTTCGGTAGTAGCAGCCATATAACCAGAAAGGCCCGTCAGTTTCCTGACGGGCCTTTCTGCTGGCTCCATAGAACCGCCTAGGGCGTGTTCGTTACTACCTGGCCGCCTTCCGGCTGCTGGGCGCTACGGTCTTTTAGGGTACCCAGCTCCCGGCCTACCTCGATAAATGCGGCAACAGCTTTTTCTAGGTGGGCGCGGGTGTGGGCGGCGGAAAGCTGCACCCGGATGCGGGCTTGGCCCTTCGGTACTACCGGGAAGTAGAAGCCCACCACGTAAATGCCTTTTTCGAGCATTTTGGCCGCAAACTCCTGGGCCAGCTTGGCGTCGTAGAGCATGACGGGCACGATAGGGTGCTCACCGGGCTTGATGTCGAAGCCGGCTTTGGTCATTTCCGCGCGGAAGTACTTGGTGTTTTCTTCGAGCTGGTCGCGAAGCTGGGTGCTTTCGGTAAGCAGTTCCAGCACGCGCAGGCTGGCGCCTACAATGGCGGGCGCGAGGGTGTTGCTGAACAGGTAAGGGCGGCTGCGCTGGCGCAGCATGTCGATGATTTCCTTGCGGCCGCTTGTGAAGCCGCCCATAGCCCCGCCCAGGGCCTTGCCCAGCGTGCCGGTGATGATGTCGACGCGGCCCATGGCGTTGTGGTACTCGTGGGTGCCGCGGCCGGTTTTGCCCAGGAAACCCATCGAGTGGCACTCGTCAATCATTACCAGGGCCTGGTACTTGTCGGCCAGGTCGCAGATTTTGTCGAGTTGGGCGATGGTGCCATCCATGGAAAACGAGCCGTCGGTGACGATGATGCGGTGGCGGGTGCCTTTGGCTTGGGCATCTTGGAGCTGGACTTCCAGGTCCTGCATGTCGTTGTGGGCGTAGCGGTAGCGCTGGGCCTTGCACAGGCGCACCCCGTCGATGATGGAGGCGTGGTTCAGCGCGTCACTGATAATAGCGTCCTGCTCGTTGAAAAGGGGCTCGAACACGCCCCCATTGGCGTCGAAGGCGGCGGCGTAGAGAATGGTGTCTTCGGTGCCCAGGAACTCGGCCAGCTTCTTTTCCAGCTCTTTGTGAATGTCCTGGGTGCCGCAGATAAAGCGCACCGACGACATGCCGTAGCCGTGGGTGTCAATGGCCTGCTTGGCGGCTTTTATCACCTCGGGGTGGGAACTCAGCCCCAGGTAGTTGTTGGCGCAGAAGTTCAGCACTTCCCCGGCTTCCTGGGTTTCGATTTCGGCGCCCTGGGGCGAGGTAATGATGCGCTCCTGCTTGTAGAGGCCGGCATCTTTGATTTCCTGGAGCTGCTGCTGGAGGTCGGGCTGGAGGGTGGTGTACATGCGGTAAGGAAGCGAATAAGTGAATGAGTGGGCGGCTCTGCGAAAGTACGCAGGGTTTCTGTACGGCATTGCGGCGGCGAAGTGTAGGTTTGCAGTTGGCCGGCTTGTCAGCCTTTCTGCAGCCTCATCCGTATCAAGCGTCCGCTTCTCCCTGCTGGCATTCTGCATGAACGTACACATCCAACAAATTCTGGACAACCCGCTGGCGGCGCTGGCCATTGTGGGCAACCTCATCATCATCGAAAGCCTGCTGAGCGTGGACAACGCGGCGGTGCTGGCCACCATGGTGGGCGACCTGCCCAAGGAGCAGCGCCAGAAAGCTTTGCGCTACGGCATTATCGGGGCCTACGTGTTCCGGGGGCTGTGCATTCTGTTTGCCTCGTTTCTGATTGAGTTCTGGTTTCTGAAGCCCCTCGGCGGCCTTTACCTGCTGTACCTGGCCTACGCCCAGTTCAAACCCAGAAACCACGGCGGCTCCGACGATGACCAGGGCCCCGACAAGCAGAAAAGCTGGGTGTACCGCCATACGCTGGGCTTGTTCGGGCAGTTCTGGGCCACGGTGGCCCTGATTGAGCTGATGGACCTGGCCTTTTCCATCGACAACGTGTTTGCCGTGGTGGCCTTCACCGACAACCTGATTCTCATCTGCCTGGGCGTGTTCATCGGGATTCTGGCCATGCGGCTGGTGGCCCAGGCCTTTGTGCTGCTCATGGCCAAGTACCCGTTTCTCGAAACCTCGGCGTTTCTGGTCATCGGCATTCTGGGGCTGAAGCTGATGCTCTCGTTGGTGGAGCATTACCAGCCCGATTCAGCCTTCAGCCGCTTCCTGGGTGGCCACGTCGCCGACGCGGGCCTGACCGTACTGACGGTGGCCATCTTCCTGATTCCGCTGCTCACCTCCTACTTTTTCAACGTACCCAAGCACCGCCGGTTTTCGCGGTAACTAGGTTGCTACCGTCTCACGGCGCCGGCCCGGTCGAAAAACGCTTGCACGCCCTGTCGGCCGCTGTCCATCAGCTCCTGCTTTTGCGGGGTGGATAGCCGCTTGATTTTGGGGTTGAAGCCGCGCGTGTCAATGCTGATGGTGCGAGGCCAGTCTTCGGGCCGGGGTGCGTTCAGGTTTTCAATGGCTACTGTGTACAGTGCCCCGATGTAGGAGCGAAAATCCTGCACCGCGTAGGGTGCCAACTGCTGCCGGCCGCCGGGGCGCGTGTCGTAGGCCACCTGCTCGGCGCGGTCGAGGCGCAGCCCCAGCGTTTCGGGATTGATGAACGTTGTGACATCTGTTGCCGTGACAACATTCTTTGTCACAACAGAACTTGTCACAGTCAGTAGCCCGGCCAGGGCGCCGGGGCGGTAGCGGGGGTGGTCAAACAAATCCAGCGGGTAGTTGGCCAGCAGTCCGCCATCTACCACCACTTCCACCGGCTGGTCTTTGGCAGGATGCTGCACTACGTGGCCGGCGGTGTCCAGCAGCACGGCCCGGAAGTACAGCGGAATGCTCATACTGATGCGCACGGCATCGGCTACGCGCATATCGGGGTGGGTTTCGTAGCTGAACGTCTGGCGGCACTGACGGGTGAGGTTGGTGCCGGTGGTGTACAGGTCGCGGTAGCGGGCCGGCTCCTGCTGGGCTAGGGCATGCAGCTCGGCCAGGGTGAGGTTGGGGCGCTGGGTTTTGCGGGCCACCAGCTCGGTGAGGTAGCGGGTCAGCTGGTCGCCGCGGTACCAGCCGTACTGCCGGATCAGGCGGGTGCTGCCCCCGAAAAACAACCCACGCCCGTCGTTCAGGCGCTGCACGGGCGTTTGGTTTACGACGTCGATGATTTCCTGGGGCGAGTAGCCTACCGCCAGCAAGGCCGCCTGAATGGCCCCGGCCGAGGTGCCGCCCACCCGCTGGATTCCGGCCAGTACGCCTTGGTTTTCCAGCTCCTGCAGCGCGCCCCCATAGGCAATGCCCCGAATACCGCCGCCCTCCATCACCAGGTTGCGGTACACCGGGCGGGCGGCAGACTCCGGGCTTTGCGCTGATGCGGGAGCCGGGAGCTGGAGCGCAAGCAGCAACACCAGAAACAAAGAGAGGTAGCGCATAAGCAGGTCGGGAAGCTACGGGAAGGAGCCGGTCCTTACCCGGATGGTTGTATGTGCCGTAGAAAGACGCAACCCACCCGCGTCCGTATCTTTGCCCTCCACCCATTCCCCTGTTACCTGCATGCCTACTTCTTCCTCCGCCCCCCACCCCCCGGCGACACTATTCTCGTTATCGGCGCGGGCGGGCAGCTCGGCCTGGAGCTCACCCAGGAGCTGCGCCAGCGCTACGGCGCTTCCCACGTGGTAGCCGCCGACGTGCGCGCCCCCAAAGACCTCGAAATTCAACAGGCCGGCCCATTTGAGCTGCTGGACGTGCTCGACAAAAACCGGCTGACGGAAGTTATCCAACAGTACAAGCCCAAGCAGGTGTACCACCTGGCCGCGCTGCTCTCGGCCACAGCCGAGAAGAACCCCAAGTTTGGCTGGCAGCTGAATATGGATGGCCTGTTTCACGTGCTCGACGCGGCCGTGGACCTGGGCGTGCAGCAGGTGTACTGGCCCAGCTCCATTGCCGTGTTCGGGCCCGATACGCCCCGCCAGAACACACCCCAGCTCACCATCATGAACCCCAACACGGTGTACGGCATCAGCAAGCTGGCCGGGGAGCAGTGGTGCGAGTGGTACTTCCGCAAGCACGGCCTGGATGTGCGCAGCCTGCGCTACCCCGGCCTTATCGGCTACAAGAGCCTGCCCGGCGGCGGCACCACCGACTACGCCGTGGACATCTACCACAAAGCCGTGGCCGGCGAGGCGTATGAGTGCTTCCTTTCCGAGGACACCTACCTGCCCATGATGTACATGCCCGACGCGCTGAAGGCCACCCTCGACCTGATGCACGCCCCCGCCGACAGCCTCACGGTGCGCAGCTCCTATAACCTGGGCGCCATGAGCTTCAGCCCCCGGGAAATTACGGCCAGCATTCAGCGCCACTTTCCCGATTTTCGGGTGACGTACCGCCCCGACCAGCGCCAGCAGATTGCCGACTCCTGGCCCGCCAGCATCGATGACACCCAGGCCCGCCATGACTGGAACTGGCTTCCCCAGTACGACCTCGACAAGATGACCGACGACATGCTGCTGCACCTGAAAGAAGCCGTGGTGCTGAAGTAGAATTGTCTGGTTTGTTACTGTGACGCCTCACCCATTCGGTGAGGCGTTTTTATTGCTACTGAACCCAAAACCTCTGCTTGACCGCCGCGTTCCTGGTATCACGTTATCAGGTAGGCTTATCCATGCCATAAGCTGCAGCGCGAAAACCAAGTCCCTAAGCCCCCAATTTCAGTCCATGATTGTGAACCACACGCCCGCCGGCTGGCAGATCATCTACCAGCAGGCCCACGCCCTGCTGGCGGCCCAGCTGCTGCACCAGTGGCCTGCCTTTCTGCCCTATGACCAGTGGGTGGGTTTGCTGGCCGCCGCCGCCCAGCACGACGATGAGCAGCAACAGTGGAATGGGCACTACGGCCTCACGTCCGCCGGCGCACCCGCCGACTTCACCATGAAGGAGTTTTCGCTGGAGCAGGCCACCCGGCTGATGCGTACCGCGCGCTTTCAGGGTCGGTGGCGCAGCCTGCTAACGAGCATGCACCTGAGCACCCTCTATGAAAGCCTGCGCGGCCAGAATCAGAAAACGGATGCCTTCCTGGACGAGCAGCTCACCCACCAAAAAACGTGGCGGCGGGAGTTGAAAATCCGCAAAGCCGAGGCGGAACGCGCCTACGCCCTGCTGCACTGGTGCGACCGGCTCAGCCTGATTTTGTGCCGCCACGAGCTGCCGGAAATGGGCCGGGCCCTGGAAATCTATACCGGCCCCGACGGTCACCGCCACGAGGTGCTGCGCCCGGCCGCCGATGGTCCGGTGATGGTGCAGCCCTGGCCCTTTCGTGAGGCCCGATTCACGGTGAGCGTAGAAGCCACCGTGCTGCGCCAGCTGCAGTTTGCCGACGATGCCGAGCTGGCCGCCGCTCTGCGCTCCGGCCCCATCGAAACCCTGCGCTGGGAGCTGCGGAAGCTGTAGTTGTCATTCCGAGCGCAGCGAGGAATCTGAGGAAACCGTCAGAGGGGCTTACCCAGATTCCTCGCTGTGTTCGGAATGACAACTACAGCTTTGCCACCGGCTTGGGGTTCTGCATGAGGCCGGCGGGTACTTGCTGGGTTACGGAAACGTGGCCCAGGGCGCGGCTGTCTTTGCCATCAGTGCGGTCGGTGGCCAGCAGGAGCTGGCCATAACGCTGGTAGCCGGCCCAGCGGCGGCGGAAAGCGGGCTGGGCATCGGTAGCTTTCGGAAAAAAGGCCCACTCCTCTACCAGGTTGGTTTTGGGGTTGATGAGCACTTCGTACTTGTTGTCGGGCGTCACGCCCACGTTCTTAAAGGTCATGTGCAGGACCTCGGCGAGGGTGCCGTCCATGAGCTTGCCCACGCCATGGTAAGTGAGCGTCACGCCGGAGTCCTTGAGCTTGAAGGGCATCAGCAGCCACCAGGAGTTATTTACCCAGATGGGGTACATATCGGCCAGCAGCTTCTGCCCCTCGGGCGTGGCCGAAACGTCCTGACCAGCGCGGTAGACCTTGCCCTGCCTGGTGCTGAGGTTGCAGAGGGCCACGAGGCTGTCCTTCTGCCAACGGAAGTTGCCGGTTTGTTTGTCCCAGAGCTGGTAGGAGCCATCCAGGAAGCCCCAGCCAAACAGGCGAGCCTGCTGCCAGGCGCGGTAGCCGCCCATGGCCTGCATTACCTTGTCGGCCAGGCGCAGGGCGCGCGGGTCGGAGCCTTTCTCGTCGAAGCCGGGAGCAGCCGGGTACGCGGCGGTATCCGGGGCGGTAGCAGTAGCCGCCGCGGTAGTTGCGGGCTGCTCGTTGGGGCCCGACTGGCAGGCACCCAGCCCGGCCAGCAGCAGAAAAGCAAAGAAAGAAGTGCGCATAAAAAACAGACCAGAGCGTGACACAAACCGGCGTCGTGCCGGCCCGGCATCATACGCAAATATGCCCAAACCGGCGCAGCCGCCCGAACGCCCGGCGCAATCTGCCCGTACTACCGCCAGCCTCACGATCTGATGTCTCTGCCTTATGGCCACACACTACCGCTTTTCCGATATCCTCAACATTCTCAAGACCACCGCCAGCGAGTTCATGGTGAACAACTCGTTCCGGCACGCGGCGGCCTTGTCGTACTACACCGTTTTCTCGCTGCCGCCCCTGCTACTCATCGTCATCACCATTGCCAGCTCCATCTACGGGGCCGAGGCCGTAACGGGCCAGGTGTACGGGCAGCTGCGCGGGTTCCTGGGCGCCGACTCGGCCAAGTTTCTGCAGGATTCTATTGCCGAGTTTACCAAGCAGCAGAAGGGCGGCCTGGCTACGGTCATCGGCATCGGCACGCTCATTTTCGCGGCTACTACCTTTTTCGTCACCCTGCAGGAAAGCATCAACGACATCTGGAACCTGCGCGTGAAGCCCCGCAACGGCATCTGGCAGTTTGTGCGCGACCGGCTTCTCTCCTTCGGTCTGATCTTGAGCGTAGCCCTGCTGCTGCTCATTTCCTTTGTCGTCAGCGCCGTGCTCAGCGCCTTCACCGGCAAGCTGCAGCAGTGGTTTCCCGAGGTCGGAGTGGTCGTCATCAAGCTGGTCGACTTCTTTTTGTCGCTGGGCGTCACCTCGCTGCTGTTTGCGCTTATCTACCGCTTCCTGCCCGATGCCGTTATCCGCTGGCGCGACGTGGGTATTGGCGCGGTCATCACGGCCTCGCTGTTCGTGCTGGGCAAGTTTCTGATTGCCTTCTACATTGCCCAAGCCGACCCCGGCTCGGCCTTCGGGGCGGCTGGCTCGGCAATCGTGCTGCTACTGTGGGTCAACTACTCGGCCCTCATCATCTTTTTCGGGGCGGAGTTCACCCAGGAGTTTGCCGACGCCTTTGGTCAGAAGGTACAGCCCAAGGCCCACGCCGTGCGCATAGAAACCCGTGAAGTGCCCGAGGGCGAAACCAAGGAAGAAATTACCACCGGCCGCCCCCGCTCCACCGGCCGCTGGAAAGCGTGAAAAGTCTAAAGAAGGCGCAAATTCGGGGCATAAGACAGGTTCCTGAATGCCGCAATCAGCGTTTTGCGGCGACCGGAGCCGACTTGCGGATACCCAGCTAAAGTCAGGATGTACATGATTATGTGATTTGCAGCGTGCAGCAGAATGGTAGGTTTGGGAAATCTTTACCTACTTTCTCCCATGCGCTACTTTTTCCTTCTGGTTTTCATCTGTGCCTGCCTCACCCAGGCCCGGGCTCAGCAGCCCGCGACACGCCTGCGGGTTATGAGTCCCGTCGTAGGCACCAGCATCGACAGCCAGGAAAAAGTCACCTACGAGCTGTTCCCGGAGTATTCGGCCAAGGAATTCAGCGAGGCCCGCTTCGAGCAGAGCTTAGCCCCCGACAGCGCCCTTATCCAGCGCATCACCCTTACCGACGGCCGCACGCTGCTCAGCCCCATATCCCCGCTGGACTTCGTGAATATGCGCCTGAAAATCGAGGAGAAGGCACGCCGCCTTAGCCCGACGGCCGGCCCGGCCCTTACCGACTCGGTGGGGCGCGTGTACCGCGTGGTGCTTCGCTCAGGCACCACCTTCGCTGGTACGCTGCGCGCCGTACGGCCGCAGGAACTGGAGTTCACCACCGATAAGCCGGGTGCCGTACTTATTGCCCGCAGCCAGATTGTGAGTATGCAGCTGGTGCCCGCCGTGGAGGCCATTGATGCCCAGCGCCACCCCGGCTGGGGCTACGTGGGCAATGGGACCCGCGTGTTCTTCGCGCCCACGGCCCGGGGCCTGCGCGCGGGCGAAGGCTACGCTCAGACGATTGACGTGCTGCTGCTGGGCGCCAACTACGGCATCACCGACAATTTCTCCTTTGGGGTATTGTTTTCGGCTTTGCCTGGAATAGGGCTTGGCAACCAGCTGTTTGCTATAACCCCAAAAATCAGCGTGCCTATCCAGCAGGATCTGCATGTAGGCGCAGGTGTGCTGTATATGCGGGTGCCCAATTTCGATTACAGCAATAGTACGAGCTACGGTGCCGGCATTGCCTATGGCCTGAGCACCTATGGCAGCGCCGACAACAATCTGACGCTGGGCCTGGGCTACGGCTTCTCGGGCGGCGGCAACGACCAGGGCTTTGGCAAGTCGCCGGTGGTGGTGCTGAGCGGGGCCACCCGCGTGAGCAAGCGCCTGTCGCTGATGTCGGAAAACTACCTGATTACATCCGGCAGTGGGGGGCTTGGCGGGCTGTACGGCGTGCGCCTGAACTGGCCCCGCACCACGCTTGGCATCGGCTCGTTCTACATAGCCCCGTTCGATAGCGAAGGAGCTTTCGGTTACCTCTACCCCGTGTACCTGGATTTGTCGTTGCGCTTCGGAAAAACGGCGCAGAAGTAGCCGACGCACTTCTCATCCCACAAAAAAGCCCGACTGAACTATATCAGTCGGGCTTTTTCCTGCCAATTGAAGCCTTAAGCAGCCACATCCGATTTTTGCTTCACGGCCAGCTGCCCGCAAGCGGCGTCGATGTCCTTGCCGCGGGAGCGGCGCACGTTGGTCTGTACGCCCCGGTCGGCCAGATACTTGTGGAAAGCCACCAGCTTGTCGTCGGCGGTATTCACGTAGCTGGCGTTTTCGATGGGGTTGTACTCGATGAGGTTCACTTTGCAGGGAATCCACTTCGAAATCTGGAAAAGCTCCTCCGCATCCTGCAGCGTGTCGTTAAAGCTCTCGAACACGATGTACTCGTAGGTTACCTTGCGGCCCGTGACCTGGTGGTAGTGCTGCAGCGCGTCCTTGAGCGAGGCCAGGGAGTTGGCCTCGTTGATGGGCATGATTTCGTTGCGCTTGGCGTCGTTGGGCGCGTGCAGGCTTAGCGCGAGGTTGGCTTTCACCCCATCATCGGCCAGCTTCTTGATCATCTTGGCTATGCCGGCGGTGCTCACGGTGATGCGGCGCGGGGCCATGTTCAGGCCGTCGGGCGCGGTGATGCGCTCAATGCTTTTCACCACGTTGGCGTAGTTGAGCAGCGGCTCGCCCATGCCCATGTACACAATGTTGGTGAGTGGGGTGCCGTATTGGGCCTCGCACTGCTCCCGAATGCGCACTACCTGGTCGTATATCTCAGCCGCGTCGAGGTTGCGCTTGCGCTCCATGTAGCCGGTGGCGCAGAACTTGCACGTGAGTGAGCAGCCTACCTGGGAGGAAATGCAGGCCGTCATACGCGTATCGTGCGGGATAAGCACGCCCTCCACGATGTTGCCGTCGTGCAGCCGAAATGCCGATTTGATGGTACCGTCGTTGGAGAGCTGGGAGTTCTGCACCTGTACGCCATTGATGACGAAGTGCCGGGCCAGCAGCTCCCGCGTAGCCAGGGAAATGTTGTTCATCTCCTCAAACGAGCCCGCCGTGTTTTTCCACAGCCACTCCAGCACCTGCTTGGCGCGGAAGGGCTTTTCGCCGTGCTCCACCATAAAGGCTTTGAGCTCGTCGGGGGTGAGTTTGCGAATGTCGCGCTTGGTCAGTACGGGCAGGTCAATCATGGGGGCAAAGATACGACGAAGTAAGAGGAAGCCCTACGTCGTCGGCGTAGAACGTTACCCAACTCCCTGACCCTGAAAAAAGTGCCCGAACCGCGGGTGAATAGGTAGTGCGGCCAAAAGTCTCTCAGGCTTGGCTCTTCATGATGCCCTTCCAGTACCGCCCCTCAACTACCTAGCAGCAGGTGTAGTACACCACCGCCCGGCCCTGCTTGGGCGAGAAGCCAATCATCTGCCCGTTTTCTTCGCCCAGGCTGTAGGCAAAGCGCGGCAGGCCGGTGGGCTGCACTTCGGCCCAGGCGGTGCGGATCAGCTGCTTGTCGGAGGCGTTGCGGGGCACCTCGGCCCGCACGGAAAAGGCTTCATCCCCGAAGAACTCGGCGGCCCGCTTGCGGATGTAGTGGGCCTGCTGGGCCGGCGTGGGCGACTCGCCGTACTTGCGGATGCCGTAGTCGATAAGGGCCGTGGCCGGAAATTTCTCGCTCCAGAGCGTGTCGCCGGCCACCGATACAATGGAAAACCGCGCGGCCGCCGTGAGGGCCGAGTCGCCCAGCAGCACCAGGCGGAACTGGTCAGGCTGCCCGGCGCTAGAGAAACGGTGCGTGGTGCGCACATCAACGAGTACGCCGGTCTGGGACTGGGGCGCGGCAGGTCCCTCCGGGGCTGGAGTGCCCGCCGTAGCTGGCGGCGTGGGCGTGGCGGGTGCGGTAGCCGTATCGGAAGAGGAAGGCGAGGAACAGGCCGCGGCCGTGAGCAGGGAGGCCAGCAAAAGAATGCGCATAAACGTCAGTATAGATGAAGTGCCTTGTACGCAAGCTCAGCCGCTGGGTGACGGCCGGGGCAGCCGGCTCTCTTACCCCTCACCACGCAGGCGCCGGGCGTAGTCGGCGGGCAGCGGGAGCAGCTTGCGGGTAGCATAGTCGAAGCACAGCATGCCGGTTTTGGCGCGGGCCACCTCTTTTCCATCCTGGTTGCGCACCCAGTATACCACGTCGAAGCCGTACTTGCTTATGTCGGTGGCGGCTAGCTGGATGTGCAGCGTGTCGCCGTAGAAGGCCTCGCCTTTGTACTCAATGGCCACGTCGGCCATGATGTGGCCGGTCTGAGTGGCGGGGTCGAATTCGGCGCGGCCCAGGTGGCGCAGCAGCTGTACGCGGGCTTCGTGCAGGATGCTGAGCAGGGCGTCGTTGCCGAGGTGGGCGCCGTAGTTGAGGTCGGTGATGCGCACGGGAATTTCCACCGTGAGCAGGAAGGTATCGGGCAGCGCTACTTTTACGCGGGGCATGGAAAGAGTTTCTAGTTGCTGGTTTATAGTTACTGGTTTTGGGTTGTTCGTGGCCGGAAGCCGAAATTGCCGCTAGTATTCAACCTTCCCTCCGAGCACCAGAAACCAGTAACAAGAAACCATAAACTTACATGGAAGTAGAAGTGCGCCGCACCGCCGATGGGTCGAGCACCTTGTACGTGCCCGCGCTGAATGAGCATTACCACAGCACCCATGGCGCCGTGCAGGAAGCCCAACACGTATACCTGGGGGCCGGCCTGGAACCGGTGCTGGCTGCCGCTACGGCGCCGGTGCGAGTACTCGAAATTGGGTTCGGCACCGGCCTCAACGCCCTGCTCACGCTGCAGCGCAGCCTTGCCGCGCCCGTCAGCATTGAGTACGACACGCTGGAGAAGTTTCCGCTGCCGCCGGCCGTTATCCAGGCGCTGGGCGTGGAGCGCTACATCCTGAACCCCGAGCTGCAGGAGCTGCACCAGCGCCTGCACACCACGCCCTGGAACGAGGCCGTGCCCCTGGCCACGCGCTTTCTGCTCCGGAAAACCGACCAGGCTCTTCAGGACACGGCCCTCGATCCTGCCCATTATGACGTCGTTTACTTCGATGCCTTTGCCCCCGACAAGCAGCCCGATATGTGGACGGATGCCGTGTTTGAGCAGCTCTACGCGGCCACGGCGCTGGGCGGCTGCCTGGTAAGCTACTGCGCCAAGGGCTCCTTCCGGCGCAGCCTGCGGGCGGCGGGCTGGGACACGGAGAAGATTCCCGGCCCGCCCGGCAAGCGCGAGATGACGCGGGCCTGGAAACGCGCTTAGCGAAGTTGCCCAGGCTGTGTATGGGTTAAGCGGAGTTTGTCGTTAAGAATAGAGCGAAGTGGCTACTGCGGCTGCCCAAACCTTACCGTTTCTATCAACTGCGCTATGTCACGCCTGGTATTCCTCTTTGCACTACTTATGGCCGCCGGCTGCAATAGTCAAAACCGTAACGTGACTATGCAGACGCATCACCAAACAACCATTGTTGATTCTGCGGCCCAGACCCGCTACTTCTATCCGTACTCGCGCGACGGCCGAGTCGGCTATTATCCGGTGTACTACATCGGGCCGCGGCAGGATACGCTGTATCTCGGCGCCTCCAAGATTTACGGCTATCAGTACGGGCAGAAGGATTACGACCGGGAGCGTAAACGATTCACCTGGGTTGACAGCCTGAGCATGAAGATAGTGGTAGACACGGCCTTTCACCTGACTTACGCTGAGCTCCACTACATCCACAATAAGCATAATCACAAGGATGTTATAAGCTACGTCAGTTACCATAAAGCCTTTCCGGTTTACGTCTACAATCTCACTGACTCCCTGATTTGGCTGGGAAAATTCAGTGAGCTAGGCTCGACGGTGCGTCAAGCCAAAGACAGCCAGGGAAAGTGGGTAGACATCGAGAAACCGATACGCTATTATTGTGGCACGGGCGCCCGCGAAATTGTGCTGGAGCCGCGCCAGTGTCTCGTGGCCAAGCTGCTGCGCTACAAAGGCAGCTACAAAACGGCTTGCCGCCTGCGGTATACCAACGCCCACCGGACGGTTTATTCCAACACCTTCACCGATTACATCGACCCTCGTCAACTCACCGACAAACTGGAGCTAGAAGATCTGGCGTTACGGTAGACCACTACTGCTTCAGAAGGTTCAGCTTGATGTAGCAGCGCCTACCTTGCGGCCCGCCGGCCGCGGTGCTCAGGGGTTGTTCCAGCATGAAACGCCACTATGCGTCTCTATATCGGTTTGCCTGCTCAGGCAGCGCTTTACCGGCTTTCTGCGTAGGTTGTGGCTGTTATGAGTCGTAAGCTACTGGAAACCGACGGGCAGGATTGGGTGGAGAAGGGCATCATCTCGCCGGAACAACATGCCCGGCTGTTGGCCCTCTACCCCGAGGACGCCCACGCCGTGGGGCTGCTCCCGCTGCTGGGCTCCCTGCTGGTTGGCCTCAGCGCCCTCTCCTTGGTGGCCGCCAACTGGCAAGGGCTGCCGGAGCTGGTGCGCCTGGGTTTGCTGCTGGGCTCCATGATGGCCGCCTACGCTGCCGGTGAGTACTTCTACCGGCGCGGCAACGACCAGCTGGGTCTGGGCCTGATGGCACTGGGGCTGATTCTCTTCGGGGCCGGCATTATTCTCACCAGCCAGCTCTACCAGCTTATCGGCTACGACCTCACGGGGCTGCTGGCCTGGGCCGTGGCCGGTATGGGCCTCACGTGGGTGTACCGCAGCCGGCTGCTATTTCTGCTCACGGCCATCATCAGCGGGGTGGTGCAGGGCTACAACACCGGGCAGTTGGGCGCCTTCAGCTACCTCACGGCTGCTTTCACGGCCCTGGGGCTGGGCTACTACTGGTGGCGCCGTCCCGATTCACTCACCGGAGCCGTACTGGCCTCAGGCCTGCTCTGGCAGGCAGCTTTGCTGATCAGCTACCTGCACATCAAGCTCACCTGGTTTTTCGTGCCCGCCATGCTTGTGTATGCCCTCGGCGACTGGCAGCCGCACCGGCCTGCGGCCCGGGCCGTGCAGGGCCCGCCCCTAGTGGCCGCCTTCCTGTTCACGCTGGGGCTGGCCTTGTTTGGCGAGGCCGACTCCTACACCGATGAGCTGCGCCCCCCGTTCCTAGCTTACTTGGCCGCTCTGGGCGCGGTACTGGCGTTGTCGCTCTGGGGCAAGGCGCGGCGCGGGCGCCTGAGCAGCACCACCGACTGGCTGCTGCTGCTGCCGGGGTTCTACTTTCGGGGCGGGCTGGCGCTGGCCGTGGCTACGCTGGTAGTGCTCTACGCCTACTCCGGAGCAGTGCTGGCTCGTGCCCAGCAGGAGCATAACCCCGACCGGGTAACGCTGGGCACCGTGCTGTTCGTCGTGACAACTGCCGTGGCTTACTTCAAGCTTACCTGGGGTTTCCTCGATAAGTCGTTGTTCTTCCTGGTGGGCGGGCTGCTGCTGCTAGGGCTGTGGTGGTACCTGCGCCGCACGGCCACCCGGGAAACCACACCGCCTTCTTCCTAACCTGCTATGAGCTCCTCGCTGCCTTCTGCGGCTCCGGCCGGCTTCCTGAACTCTCCTGACCTGCCTATGCCCGCGGCCTTGCCCGACCTGCCGGAGCCCAATCGGCGCCGGTGGCTGCCCTGGCTGGTACTGGCCCAGGTCCTGTTTGTGCTGGGCGTGGCGGCCTCGGGCTACGCTACCGGGGCCTGGGGCCGCACCATCTGGCTGCGCACCACCCCCGTAGACCCGCGCGACCTGCTCTACGGCGACTACGTAACCCTGGGCTACACCATCAGCCAGGTGCCGGGCCACCTGTGGCGCGGCGCGCAGCCAGCCCGGCGCAACCAGGCCGCTTACGTACTCCTGCAGCCCGGCCCCGATGGCACCTACTCGGCCGTGGGCATTTACCCCGACAAACCCGCTCCCACCCCCACCCAGGCCGTGCTGCGCGGCTCGGTGCAGCAGGTGTGGCGGCGCAGCCTCACGCTCCGCTACGGCCTGGAGCGCTACTACGTGCCCGAGGGCAGCGGCAAGAAGCTGGAGCGCCACCCGCGGCTGCGAGTGCAGGTGCGCATTGCGCCCTGGGGGCAGGCCCGCATCACGCAGGTAGTGCCTGATTCCGCTTCCCATGAATAGCACCCCGCCCCGGCTGCCCTGGTGGAGCGTGGCCTTGGCCGCGCTTACAGTATCCATTCTGCTTGTGGGCGCCCTGCTGGGCTTCGGGCAGCTGCTGCAGCCGGTGGTGGACGTGCAGATGCACAACACGTATTTCGTTTTCCCGCCTTATGGGCTGGTGCTGGCGGTTTTTGTGCCACTGGCGCTGCTGGCCGGGCTGGTGGTGCGGCTGAGCCGCCACTCCCTGGCGGGGCTCATACTGATGCTGGCACTGCACGTGGCAGGTATCAGCCTGTGTAGCTGGCTGCTGTTACGGATAGCGCAGTTCAATGCCGTAACTGTGAGCTGGCCGGCGCCGCAAGCAGCAGCTACTTGGATGCAGACGGAAATCATCCTAGTGCATGGGCTGCAAATGCTGCTCGTGGCCTCGGCGCTAGTGCTTGTTTACCGCCGCGGACGACGGGCGGGCCATCCTCCACGGTAGCGCGCCTACAGACCGTTGCGGGCCAGCAGGTCTTTATCGGCTTGGCTGATATCAACCATGGCATATTTCTGCTGCTCGGTGATATTCATTTCATCGAGTGCATCCACCATGTTCTGATACTTGGAGTCGGGCGTGGTTTTGATCAGGACCACAGTGTTACGGTTGCGCTGCCGCTGCTTGAACAGCACCTGCCGCAGTCCGTCGGCGCTGAAGCTGGTGGTCTGCAGCTCCGGGGTTGTATCAGCCCTGTTCAGGCCGAAGAAATAATGCACCTGGCTGTTTTTGCCCAGAATCAGCGTCAGCGCATTTTTATCACTCACATCGGTTGACGCTGGTCCTTTCACCGGCATCGTCAGCTGCATCACCGTGGGCTTGTTAAAGGTGGTGGTGAGCATGAAAAAGGTGAGCAGCAGAAAAGCCAGGTCCACCATCGGCGTCATATCGAGGCGGAAGGCGTGTTTTTTGGCGCGGGGTTTTCCGGCGCGGGCGGCGGGAGCAGCTTGGATTTCAGCCATGACGGTGAGTTGGTTAGTGTTTCTCCTCAACGGCTCAGGCTTGCGGCTTATTGTTTTTGCCAGGTTCCCGGCTTTTCACGAACCGTCTGCGAACCACCACACCCGCTCCGGCGTGAGGCAGGCGTGCAGGCGCACGTCGCCGGGCCAGGAGTCCTCAATGCGGGGCACCGGCGGCTCCGGACTCAGACCGAGACGAAGCACGTCGGGGCGGCACTGCTGCAGAAAACGGTCGTAGAAGCCTTTGCCGTAGCCCACGCGCTGCCCCTGCTCATCGAAAGCCAGCAGAGGAATGAGTACCGCGTCGAGGAGGGCAGGCTGCACCTCGGCCGCCCCCACGGGCTCGGGAATACCCCAGCGGTTGGTAGCTAGCGGAGTTTGCGGAGTGAGATGAAAGTGGCGGAGCGTCTGGCCGTCGGGCTGGACTACGGGCACTGCTACCTGCACGGTGGGCAGCTCCTGCCAGAGGCGGCGCAGCAGCGGCCAGGTGTCGGGCTCATGCTGGTGCGGAATGGGCAGAAACACGTGCAGCCACCGCCACTCCGCCACTGGCAGGTACCTAAACAGCTGCTCCGTAAGCAACTGGCTGCGGCGGGCCACCTCGGCCTCGGGCAAAGCGCGGCGGGCAGCCAAGGCAGCGCGGCGCAGGTCAGCTTTCAGCATGGGCGAGGCCGGGCTGCTGATAAGCGAAAGGCACGCATGGACACCTTGCTACCAGCCTCCACGCCAAAATATGCCCAGGGATAAGGAGGAAGACAGCCATTTAAGGCAACCAGTACGGCATTGCGCTTTTCTCTTTCGCCAATCAAATGGTATAAATACGCCAGATTGTTGTTGGCATAAATAGAAACTAACGTGTTGTTAACTGGCAACTGTGGTTGTGCCAACACCTCTTTGCTCATCTCACCGTAAGTAGTATACCAGCGTTCCAGCGCGGTAGCCTTTCCTTCTGTTTCTGCGTCGCTGTACATCTCCACCAGAAACATTAGCCATAAGGTGTGGCGTATTGCCCTCTCCTCCACCGACTTTATATACTCTACCAATTTATCTTCGCTACCTAACCATTTGGGTGAAGCCAGCTTGAACACGTGATGGTAAGCCCAAAACTTCTGCGTATCAATGGCAAGGCTCTGGTGGAAGGCTGTCATAGCGCGGTCAGGCTCGTTCAGGCCCATTTCCACCCGTACCAAACGGGCTCGAGCCTCGCACAGAAAGGCCGATGTGGAGAATGAGCCTCCCAACAGCAATCGGGCAAGCAATAAGTAGTGAGTGAAGCCTTCTATTTGCGACTTCGATAGGTTTTCGGCCCACTGGCCAGAGCGGGCCTGCCAAGCTTGGTAGAGGTACCATGCACCCAGCACTAACCGGGCAAACTCGCGGTTTTCCTGTCGGCCAAACGCTCGAATCTGCTGATTAAATTTAGCAGTTAGGCAGATACCGTCCAGCAGCCGGGAAAGCTCATCCGATTCCAGGCCCAACGCCAATTGCTCCACTTGGTCCCATTTTTCCATTTGCACCAAAGGAACCACATTCCGCGCCTCTAGCAGCCCGAAAGACAAGTCATTCGTAACAGACGAGGAAAACAGGGAGAAAATACGGGAGAGCATAAAGAAATAAAAGGTGTTACAAAGGCTGATACCAGCAACTATATTGGGCGTAATTGTGCAACACCGCCCGGATATTGGATATCAATGGCTTCTATCCCGCAAGTTAGTCCTGAACCGTGACGTAGAAACTGATACGGGGCTGCAGACCGGCCAGCACGGCTCCGACTGAAGCCCGCTCCCACTCGGCCTGGCTGGTGTCGCGCAGGTACAGGTCGTTGTTGGTGTAGCCAAGGCTGGCGGAAAAGGCCAGCTTGCTGCTCACGTTCTTGGCATCGGCGCCACCAATCCACTCCAGCGTCAGAAAGAAGTCTTCGTCGAGCACCAGCTGGTCCGGGGTCAGATCTACGGTGATAGGGCCCTTGGCCACGCTCGTCGTCACGATGATGTCGCGCTGCACCAGTTTTACATTGGAGGGCTTGCCGTTGGGGAGCAGGCGGTAGAGGTTCACCCGGAACATGAGGGAGCCCGCCCGGTTGTAGGCCACGTTGAAGTTGGCGTTGAGTACCTTGGTGGGCTTGTGCTTAAGGCTGATAACCGTCCCGATTTCGGCGCCGAGGTCGTGGGCTTCCAGGGTCAGGGTGGAGTTTTCGGAGTTGCCAGTGTTGCCCAGGGTTCGGGTGCGCTTGTAAAGTCCTTTCGCTTTCACCTGCACCCCGCGCAGGGTCACAGCCTCGGCCACCAGCCGCACGGTAGGGCGGGCCACCAGGTCGCGCAGTAGGATCCGCTGGGCCCGGTAGCCGATACTGGAAATGCGCACCGTATCAAGCAGATTGGCGGAGGTGTAGGTTAGCCGGAACACGCCGTTGTCGTCGGCCACCGTGCCAATACCTTTGCCGATGATACCCACGTTGGCGTAGGGCACACCCGCCGCCGAGCTGGCTTCCGTGACAGTACCCGAAAGAACCTGTGCCCGGGCGGTGGAAGCCAGCAGCAAGAGCAGAAACAGCAAGCTCAGGCGGAAGGGAAACGCAAAGGAAGGCACGCGGGGCGGAAAGGCAGCTGACTGCATAAAGAAGTAGCGGGTTGAAGAGAGTACCGGAAGTTTTTGCCTAGAGCCAATTGGCAGCTGGGTGGTTGCCCCGCCCCGGCAACAAAAATACCGCCGCGGGCCGCCCGTCCTACTCCTCTTCCAGCACCGTAAACTCCAAGGCCAGCGGGTCGAAGGCTTCCAGCAACTGGTTGATGAACCCGGGGTTATTGATGAGAATGTTGAGGACGTTGTCCTGGCGCTCCTGCAGGTGGCCGCCGGGCATGAGCTTGTCTTTAAGGACCGTGAGCTGACCGTAGGCGGTTTCGTGCTTGGCTTCGGCGGCCTTGCTCAGGCGCTTTTCCAGCCCGGCTACAATGCCCGTTACCTTCTGTTGCTCGGCGGCTACGGTACGCACCAGGGTGGGGTCGAGACGCTGGGCCAGGTCGCTTATCTGCCGGAAGGCGGCGGCCAGCTGCTCCTGCTGCTCCTGCAGACTCACTTCCTCCTGGCCCAGGCTGGCACCCACCTGCTTTTTCAGCTCGGGCAGCGGCCGGAAGATGTCGAGGGCCGTCAGGCCCAGCTTGCGCAGCTTGCCCGCGCTGGCCTTGCCAATGTACTGGGCCGAGTTGCGGGGCAGCAGAATAGGAAAGGGCACGCCGTTTTCCTCGAATACGCCTTTCAGCTGGAACCAGTACGCCACCTCGGCCCCGCCCCCAATGTAGCAAAGGTTGGGTAGCAGCAGTTCCTGGTACAAGGGCCGCAGCACTACGTTGGGGCTGAAAAACTCGGGGTGCTCCTGGGCCAGCGCCAGCAGTTCCTGTTGGGAGTGGCAGCGGCCGGTGTTGCGCACGGTTATCTGCACGCAGTCCTGGGCCGCGTCGTACTCCAGCCGCTCCCGCTTGCCGGCGTCGGTGAGGAAGAACAGGTTGAGGGGGCGCGAGTACACCTGGGGCTTGTAGCCAGCGGCTTCCAGCTGGGCGTTGGCCTGCTGCACCGCGCGGTTGGAAGCCTGCTCCTTGATTTCTTTTTCCAGCACTGGCACCAAGGCCTGTTTGAGCGCGGGCACGTCAGCATCGAGGCTCACCAGCCCCAGCTCCCCGAACAAAGCGTGGGTAAGGCGGCGGGTAGCCTCGCTTAGCGTCCCCGACTGCTCGTAGGCCTCGCGGAACGCGGCGGGCACGTCGGCAGGCAGCTGGTCGAGCAGCTCTTCGCGCAGACCCGTTAGGGGCAGGCGGCCTACCGGACCACCGGTTTCGGGGGCGTTCCACTCGTATTGCTTGCCAAACAGGCTGAAGTGGTTGATTTCGGCGAAGTCGTGGTCTTCGGTGGCCATCCAGTACACCGGCACAAAATCGTACTGCGGATAGTGGGCTTTGAGCTGGCGGGCCAGCTTCACGGCCGTCACAATTTTATAGATGAAGTACAGCGGCCCGGTGAGCAGGTTGAGCTGGTGCCCGGTGGTGATGGTGAACGTGGTGTCCTTTTCGAGCAGCGCGAGGTTGGCCTGCACAGCCGGGTGCACCTCGGGCAGGGTGGCGTACTGCTCCCGCAGCGCGGCTACCAGCCGTTGCCGGGCTTCGGGCGCATACGCGGTTTGCTTTTCCTCTAGCTGAGCGGCAAACGCTTCCAGCGTAGGAAAGCGGTGATAGAAGGGCGTGAGGGCTTCGTGACGGGCCAGGTAATCGGTGAGCAGCGGGGAAAACGCGCCGGTAGCGGCGTAGCTCAAAGTCGAAACAGACATACGGTAGGAAAGATATTCGGCTATAACCGGCCAGCCGCCACAAAGTAACTGGGTATTTTTAGTTGTCCGTTGTCCGTTGTCCGTTGCCAGCTACTAATCAGGCCATTAAAAGCAGAAGCTCCCGGCACTTGAAGCACCGGGAGCTACCATAAAAGTCGTTGAGCAATACTACCTCAACAAAACAGCCCGAAAACCGACAATGAATAACTACTACCCTATACCAGCTTGCCGTACAGGTCGAAGTCGGAAGCCTCAGTGATTTGCACCTGGGCAAAGTCGCCGAGGCGCACGTAGGTGCCTTTGGTGGCGGGTACCAGCACTTCGTTGTCTACCTCCGGCGAGTCAAACTGGGTGCGGCCCACGAAGTAGCCACTTTCCTTGCGGTCGAAGAGCACCTTATAGGTCTGGCCTACTTTCTCCTCGTTCAGCTCCATCGAAATGCCCTGCTGCAGCTCCATGATCTGGTCGGCGCGGTCCTGCTTCACGTCGGCCGGCACATCGTCGGGCAGGGAGAAGGAGTGCGTGTTGTCCTCGTGGGAGTACGTGAAGATGCCCAGCCGGTCGAAGCGGGTTTCTTCCACGAAGTTGTACAGGTCCTCAAAATCCTGCTGCGTCTCGCCGGGGTGGCCGGCAATAAGCGTAGTGCGCAGGGCAATGTTGGGCACGCGCTGACGGATGGTATCCACCAGCTCCACGGTGCGCCGCTTGCTGATGCCCCGGCGCATGGTTTTCAGCATGTTGTCGGAAATGTGCTGCAGGGGCATATCCAGGTACTTGCAGATGTTTTCCCGCTCATTCATCACGTCCAGCGCATCCATCGGAAACTGCGAGGGGTAGGCGTACTGCAGCCGGATCCAGTCGATGCCGTTCACATCGGATAAGTTGCGGAGCAGGTCGGCCAGCTTCCGCTCGCCGTAGTGCTGCAGGCCGTAGTAGGTCAGGTCCTGGGCAATCAGAATCAGCTCTTTGGTACCCATGCTGGCCAGGCGCTTGGCTTCCTTCACCAGATCTTCGATGGGCCTATCGACGTGCTTGCCGCGCATGAGCGGGATGGCGCAGAACGAGCAGGGCCGGTTGCAGCCCTCGGCAATCTTGAAGTAGGCGTAGTGCGCGGGCGTGGTCAGCAGCCGCTCGCCTACCAGCTCGTGCATGTAGTCGGCCTCCAGCTTCTTCATCAGCTGAGGCAGCTCCAGCGTACCAAAAAAGGCATCTACCTGCGGAATTTCCACCTCCAGGTCGTCTTTGTAGCGCTGTGACAGGCAGCCCGTCACGTAGAGCTTCTCCAGCTTACCGGCTTCTTTTTCGTCGGCGTAGCGCAGGATGGTGTCGATGCTTTCCTGCTTGGCGTTATCGATAAAGCCGCAGGTGTTGATGATGACGATGTTGGCGTCGCTCGTAGCGGCTTCGTGGGTAACGTCGAAGTTATTGGCGCGCAACTGTCCCATCAGCACCTCCGAGTCGACGAGGTTCTTGGAGCAGCCCAGGGTGATGACGTTGACTTTATTGGCCTGCTGGCTTCTTACTTTCATGCTGCGTGAGTTGGCGGGCGGCCGGACAATTTCTTAGAAGTGAGAAACTTGCCCGCCTGAGGCCCGCGGCGAATTGAGGACCGCAAAGGTACGAACCCGGCAACGCCTTTTCCTACTCCGAACGTTCCTTTCGCTATGCGCAGCCGGCGTAGCGCTCCTCAGGCTTTATAGTCCCCGCCCGCCTGTGAGCACGCTATAAACACCCGGCACCAAGCGCCGCAACGCTGCCCCCAACAGCACCGCCAGGGCCACAATGGCCAAAGGCAGCAGCAGGAACACCAGCAGGTTCTGGCTAGGCCAGGCGCGTAGGGCCGTCTCGGTGACGTAATTGGCCAGCGGCACGTGCAGCACATAAATCATAAAGGAGAAGCCTGTAAGCCAGTTAAACCAGCGCTGGCTCATAGCCACCCGCACCAGGCCGTCGGTGCCAAACCACATGACCAGCACGCCCAGGGCCTCCGCCGTTTTGTGCAGAAACAGCATCAGCAGAAAGGGCGGGTGCTCGAAGCAAAAGGCCAGCCAGGTTTTCAGGGCTAGCAGCCCCACCCACACCGCCGCAAACAGCCCCAGCCGAAACCAGCGCGGGGGCGCCAGCACATTGAACTCCGTTTTGCGAAGCCACACGCCCAGGGCAAAAAACACCAGCCCCGTGCCTTCAAAAAGGGGCGGGATGCCAAACTCAGTAAACCACAGCAGGCCCGCAACGGAGAAATAAACCCAGGGCCCGCGCTCCACCGCCGTGCGAATCCACGGGTAAGCCAGGTTGTACACCAGCAGACTCCGCAGAAACCACAGCTGAAAGGGCACCGGAAACAGCAGCCACCGCAGCAGCAGCTGGCCGGGGCTGTAGCCGCTCACCAAGGCATTATCGGGGCCAAAAATGCTTAGCCCGGCATTCAGCACCAGCTGCCGGGTAGCGGGATACTGTTCCAGCGCCCAGGTGAAGGCCAAGCCAAAAGCGCTCCACAGCAGATAGGGCACCAGCAGCGTACGCAGGCGTCGCCTTACCCGCTCTTTGTGTGGGGCCCTGGTATCGTGATAGGCGAACAGGTAGCCGGAAATGGCGAACAGGATAGGGATGCGGAAACGCAGCAGCCCATTGGCCAGAAAATATTGGAGCCACGAGCCCACCGTCAGCGGCTCGTCTACGGCCGTCCAGGGTTGCAGATAACGCGGGTGCAGGTTGTAAGCGTGCACGTATACCAGCAGCACCATGGCCACCAAGGACCAGAACCGGAGCTTCTGACTCAGGAATGAGGGCAAGCGGACAACAGACGTTTCGGAAGTAGTAGGCGGGAGCGTAGAGACAGGCTGCATACCCGACAGATAGCTTACGCAGGTTGAAGCGTTGCCTGTCTGCTCAATAATTTACCTCACCTTTCACCCCTTGGGTTAAACACAATGGGGCGCCTCCCCATTCAATATGCGGAGGCGCCATTGTGACCAATGATGTCGTGCTGCTACTTCTTGAACAGCGAGTTCACGAACGTGTGCCGGTCGAAAAGCTGCAGGTCGGTCATTTTTTCGCCCACTCCGATGTAGCGCACCGGCACCTGGAGCTGGTCGCTGATGCCGATAACCACGCCGCCCTTGGCCGTACCGTCGAGCTTGGTGATAGCCAGGGCTGTTACCTCGGTGGCTTTGGTGAACTCCTTGGCCTGCAGGAAAGCATTCTGGCCGGTGCTGCCATCGAGCACCAACAATACCTCGTGGGGCGCATCGGGAATCACCTTCTGCATCACGCGCTTGATCTTACTGAGCTCGTTCATCAGGTTCACCTTGTTGTGCAGGCGGCCGGCCGTGTCGATGATGACCACGTCGGCGCCCAGCTCTACGCCTTTTTGCACCGCATCGAAGGCTACGGCGGCCGGGTCGGTGTTCATGCCGTGCGAAATCACGGGCACGCCCACGCGCTGCCCCCAGATGATGAGCTGGTCTACGGCAGCGGCCCGGAAGGTATCGGCGGCACCCAGCACCACTTTCTTGCCGGCGCTGTGAAAGCGGTGAGCCAGCTTGCCGATAGTAGTGGTTTTGCCTACGCCATTCACGCCTACCACCATAATCACGAAAGGCTGCCCGGTATTGTCGGGGCGGTCGAGGATGGCGCGGGAGCCGGTAGCGCCGCTGTTGCGGTCTAGCAGCTCCACTATTTCCTCACGCAGGATGCGGTCCAGCTCCGAGGTGCTCACGTACTTGTCGCGGGCCACGCGCTTTTCGATGCGGTCGATGACCTTCACCGTGGTATCGATGCCCACATCGGCGTGCACGAGCAGGGTTTCGAGGTCGTCGAGCACGGCCTCGTCCACGGTGCTTTTGCCCACCACGGCCTTGCTAAGCTGGTCGAAGAAGTTGGTTTTGGTTTTCTGCAGGCCCTCATCAAGCGCCTGCTGTTGCTCCTTGCTTTCCTTGTCCTTCTTGAAAAAATCGAAAAGTCCCATAATTAGGGTCTTGGGGGCGTTGAATCCTGAAAGGGGTGTAGGCTAGTCGGTTAGGCTGGCAGTGATATCCAGCTCCGTAACCAGCCGACCCTTGGTATTGAGAAGGAAAGCTCGGCCATTTTCTTCAAACCAGTAGTGGTGGCCCTGATTGGTACTGATGTGGGTAGCCTGGACCTTACGGCCCTGGTAGCGTGCTCCATCAAACGCATTCACGCTCACCAGCTCCTGGCCAGCCTGCTTGCACAAGGCGCGGGACACTTTGTAATAGCGCGGCTCATTGGCTCGCGCCTGGGCTTCCCGGAAGGCAAAGTCAGGCAGGGCCGCTATCCGCCGGTCTACTTCCGCTTCCATTTGCGGAATGGTTAGCACGCGCAGGTTAGGCAGGCCTCGAAGCCAGCGGGCATTCAGGTCAACCAAATCTTCCTGCTCGGAAAGTTGGAAGAACTCATCCCCGATGCTGTTGAGTTCGTCACGCGTGTCGTTGTCGCCCCAATAGTCATCCTCCAGATATGCCTGCAGGCCGGCGGCTCCAAGCCCATCAATCAGCTGAGCCCCGCGCTCAAACAAAGCCAGATGTTGCCGGGCTTCCATGGATGCCAACCCCTCCCGAACAGTACGCACCATATCCGCGTCCCAGCCCGAGTTATAGACAAACTGCGAGAAGCCACCATTATTTACCTGAGCCAGGTAATAGTCCACGTAGTAGCTGCGCAGGGCATCGGGAGCCAACTCCTGATTGGTGAAGTAGCTGCTACGCAACGCATTCACAAACGTGATGTTGGAATACACCACTGCGTAGGCATCCGGGTTATCGAAGCTGTCCTTGGATACAATAACCGACGAGTCAACCGGCCCGGTGGAGGAGGGTACTGAAGTCACAAGTGGAAGTTTAGGAAAATAACGACAAGGTACTGCAACCAATTGGCAACAAAACGAAAAACAAGCCCCCTATCCGCTGGGCCGAAGACTACAATAGTCTGGCACTGGATGAGTGGCTTGTTTCCTGATGTCTTGTCTGGGTAGCCGGGGGCATATGCCCAGGCTGGGCCGACACAGAGCCCGAATTACTTAACGCCGGTGGCGAGGTAATCCTGCACTTTATCAACGGGCACCATTTCCTCGCGGAAAGTATAGGCACCAGTTTTCTCCGATTTCACGGCGCGAATCACCTTCGCCCAGTCTTTGCCGGTAGCCGTCTTCAGGGTTGCTACTACTTTCTTAGCCATTGCTCAGGTTACTTAATTTCCTTGTGAACGGTCATCTTCCGGAGCACGTTGTTGAATTTCTTCAATTCAATACGCTCAGGCGTGTTCTTACGGTTCTTGGTGGTGATGTAGCGCGAGGTGCCCGGCTGCCCCGAGTTCTTATGCTCAGTGCATTCAAGGATTACCTGCACCCGGTTGCCTTTCTTAGCCATCTCGACGGGGTTTTTGGATTAAGGACTGCAAAGGTAAGAGGCTTTTCGGAAATGTCAAACAGTTGATAGTTAAATGGCTGAATTGTTAGCGTATTAAATGGCTGAATGGTTATCTGGCTGAATGGCTGCATGCTTGAATGGCCGACTGGTTTTCTGGCTGAACGGCTCGTCAGCGTGAGCCGCGCGAATCCGGCCATATTAGCTTGTTGCGCCACTCGGAGAGGATGGCTTCGCCCGCAAGCCATTCAGCCAGATACTATTCAGGCTACAGCTTGGGCAGCTTGAAGTCGTCCAGCGCGCTTTTTTGGCCATCAGCTTCTCGATGTCCGCCACGGTGCGCGGCGCCTCGGCCGACATGTTTTCCCAGCCGGTAGGGGTAATCAGTATGTCGTCTTCGATGCGCACACCGATATTCCACCACTTCTGGTCGCAGGGGCTGCCCTCGGGGATATAAATACCGGGCTCCACGGTAATAACCTGGTTGGCCGCCAGCGGGCCGTACGTGCCCCGGTCGTGCACGTCGAGGCCCAGGTAGTGCGAGGTGCCGTGCGGGAAATAGCGACGGGCCTCTTCCGGCTTCTGAATAATGCCCAGCTTAATCAGGCCGTCGGCAATGACCTGCTCAGCTGCTTTGTGCGGAGCCCGGAACTCGGCCCCGGGCTTGCAGGCCTGAAAAGCGGCCTCCTGAGCTGCCAGCACCAGCTCGTAAATCTGCCGCTGGGCCGGGCTGAACTTGCCGGAAGGTGGCACCGTGCGCGTCACGTCGGCGGTGTAGCCGTGGTACTCGGCGCCGCAGTCCATCAGCAGCAGGTCGTTTTTCACCTGGGGCTTGTCGTTGGTGATGTAGTGCAGCACGCAGCCGTTGGCGCCGGCACCCACAATGCTGGGGTAGCCTTCAAACTCGGCACCATACTTCTTGTACACGTATTCGTGCAGGCCCTGAATTTCCATTTCGCCCATATCCGGGCGCACGGCTTTCATTACCTCCTGCTGGCCCACGGTGCTGATGCGAATAGCTTTCCGCAGGTGCTGGAGCTCCTCCGGAGTTTTGACCTGGCGCAGCACGTCCAGCGCGTCGTTGAGGGAGGCATTATCGTAGCGGCTGGCGGGGCGGGCGGCCAGGGCTTTTTCCCGCTCGGCATCGGTGGTGGCTTTCAGGTAGCTCTGCACGTAGGCATCCTGGGCCAGCGCGGGTATTTCCTTGCTCAGGTTTTCGAGGTAGCCTTTGATGTTGGCCGCGTTGCTCACGCCGTAGCGCTGCATGGTGCGGTACAGCTCCACCTGCTTGGGGTTGAAATCGGTGGGAATACCGGCCTGCTGCCGGAACGTGGCCACGAGGCTGAACAGGTCGGCGGGGTCGGTGGAGTCGTCGCGCACGTCGGCGGGCAGCTCCGTAAACAGCACCGTGCCGAAGTCGGCCCACCGGATGCCGGCAGCGGCAAAGGTCTTATTATCGGCCGTGTACTGCAGCTTGAGCTGCTCTTTGACCCCGGTGGCACCCAGGCGGCGGCCGGTCCACTGCTCGCGCTGGGGGTTGCGGGGCTGCACAAACAAGGCCTCGGTGATGCCCGCCTGTCCGCCTATCGTCTGCGGCTCTTTGAACAGTACCAGCATGGCCTCCGGCTCGTCGTAGCCGGTCAGGTAAAACAGGTCGGGACTCTGGTGGTACTGAAAGTCAACGTCGTTGGCGCGGTTGCGCACCGGCGCTGCAAACAGCACGGCCACCGACCGGGCCGGCATGGCCTGGCGCAGCAATTCGCGCCGCTGCTTATGAAAAGCCGGGTCCAGAAAATCGGCGGGACGGTCGGGGCCGGCGGCGCGCTGGGCGGAAGCTACCGGCGCCGCGGCAGCAAAAAGGCTGGCGGCCAGCAGCAGCCGCACCGACGTAGTGAGTAGAGAGTGAGCCATAGTGAGGGCAAGGACAACTAACGGCCCCCCGGCGTTGCGCGGAGGCGGGTTGCCCGGGCGTAAGATGGCAAAAAATACTCCCCGCCGGATGCGGCCGGTCACAACAACGCGAAGCACCCGCAGAGTAAATTCCTTTACCAGGAAAAACTCCGCGGGTGCTTCGCGCTTGCTTGACTTGCTTTATTTCTGCCGAAGGCAGAAGAAGCTAGTAAACGATGAAGCCCTGCTCTTTGGCTTTCTTCAGCACCGACATGATGCCGTTCTTGTTGATGGTGCGGATGGTGCTGGTAGCCACCTTCAGCGTCACCCAGGCGTCCTGCTCGGGGATGTAGAAACGCTTCTTCTGCAGGTTCGGGTAGAACTTGCGCTTGGTTTTGTTGTTGGCGTGCGAAACGTTGTTGCCTACGCGGGTACGCTTGCCGGTCAGATCACAAACTCGGGCCATGATATCTAGGAACTTGAAGGTGTCAATACTGGAAAAGGGACGCAAATATCGGCATATCTTCGACAGTAACAAACCCACGGGCTGAAAAATAGCAGGTTAGCCGTTGAAGTGACACGTGATGAGGTGACAAGTGACAGGTAAAAATCGACAGGCAACACCTTCTCAACGGCTTTTTTACGTGTTCCGTGTCACCTGTTACTTGTCACGTGTCACCTTCTTTCGCCACGGGCAGTGCCGGCAGCCGCTGCCGCAGCAGGAGCCGCGCCGCCGGTGGTACTGCTCGGTAAAGACCAGGTAGCCTTCGGGCGTGTAGTAAAAGTCGCCGGGCTGCAGGGGTTGGGGCTGGGGAGGCTGAGGCACGAAAGCAGAAGGGTTTAGGCAAAGATACGACGCGGCGCGGGCCGGCCTTTTTGCGTAGTTTTGACCTGTACCGAGTTTCCAGTTGCCTGTTCCCAGTTGTCAGTCGGTTATTTATTGATCTATACCTGGCAACGGGCAACTGGAAACTGAAAACTGACCACCCCAAACCCACCCAACAATGGAAGCTACCGCCACTACCGCCGCCCGCAGCCAGGAGCTGATGGCCCTCGAAGACCGTTATGGTGCCCACAACTACCACCCGCTGCCCGTGGTGCTCAGCCGGGGCGAAGGCGCGTTTCTGTGGGACGTGGAGGGCAAGCGCTACTACGATTTTCTCTCCGCCTACTCGGCCGTAAACCAGGGCCACTGCCACCCGCGCATCATCGGGGCCCTCACCGAGCAGGCCCAGAAGCTCACCCTCACGTCCCGCGCCTTCTTCAACGACCAGCTGGGCGCGGCCGAAAAGCAGCTGTGTGAGCTGTTCAACTACGACAAGGCCCTGCTGATGAACTCGGGCGCTGAAGCCGTAGAAACCGCCCTGAAGCTGGCCCGCAAGTGGGGCTACCAGGAAAAAGGCATTGCCCCCAACCAGGCGCGCATCATCGTGGCCGAGCACAACTTCCACGGGCGCACCACCGGCATCATCTCCTTCAGCACCGACCCCGACTCCACCGGCGGCTTCGGCCCCTATGTGCCCGGCTATCAGGTGGTGCCCTACGACGACCTAGCCGCGCTGGAAGAAGCCGTGCAGGACCCGCACGTGTGCGGCTTCCTGGTGGAGCCTATTCAGGGTGAGGCCGGCGTGATGGTGCCGTCGGATGGCTACCTGGCCAAAGCGGCCGCCATCTGCAAAGCCCACAACGTGCTGTTCATTGCCGATGAAATCCAGACTGGCCTGGGCCGCACCGGCGAGCTGCTGGCTGTTTGCTACGAAGGTGTGCACGCCGATATCCTCATCCTGGGCAAGGCCCTGAGCGGGGGTGTGCTGCCGGTGTCGGCAGTGCTGGCCCGCAACGAAATCATGCTTACCATCCAGCCCGGACAGCACGGCTCCACCTTCGGCGGCAACCCGCTGGCCTCGGTGGTGCTGCGCGCGGCCCTGGATGTGCTGCTGGACGAGAAGCTGACCGAAAATGCCCGCGCCCTGGGGGAAGTGTTCCGGGAGCGGATGCGCCGCGTGCAAGCCAAGCGCCCCGAAGTGGTGGAGCTGGTGCGCGGCAAGGGCCTGCTGAACGCCGTCATCATCAAGCCCCACGCCGACGGCCGCACGGCCTGGGACGTGTGCGTGACGCTGATGGAGCGCGGCCTGCTGGCCAAGCCCACCCACGGCGACATCATCCGCTTTGCCCCACCCCTGGTCATCACCGAGGAGCAGCTGCACGCCGCCTGCGACATTATCGAGGAAGTCATTCTGGCATTCTAAGGGTTCAGCTGTCAGTTCCCAGTTGCGTGTTGTCCGTGTTTGTATAAGAACTGCCTGACAGCACGCAACTGGAAATTAAATAACTGAGTAGTTTCCCGGGCTGGATATGGATTTAACTCAGGAAGTCAACTAGTTCACCGGGTAGCGGAACGGTTTGGACGAAAAGGGTAGTTAGACAGCCGCAAAGCTGCGTAGCTTTGTAAGGTCTTCACTGCTTTTCACTGGCTATGTCAACTCGTTACTCGCTGCTTTTGTGTGCCTCCATCCTGACGCTGGGCAGCTGCCAGAGCGCCAAAAACGCTTTTCAGCGGCCCTCAGGCCAGGCAGTGGCTAGTACTACGTCCGTGGTGATGATGCACGACTCGCAAGGACCCGAGCCTACCCGCGTGCTGCTTTCCCCTGAACCCGCTCCGGCCGCCAAGCAGCTCGACAAGTAGCGTTTTAACTCAATTTACTGAAGCGCGCCGCGTTGGACTTTTTCGGGTCCGGCGCGGCGCGCCGGCGTTCGGCCCAACGAGGCGCGGGCGGGTTGCGTACCTTGGCGCCGTACTCTTCTTCCGTATTCTATGCCTTGTACAGGTACTCGCCGGGTGTGGCAGCGCGCCGGTTTCTTTTTCCTGGCTGCGTGGCTGCTGATGGGCTGCCACAGCCAGCAGGCAGCTTTTTCGTTCAGGCCCGCACCTATACCTCTAGTAGCCGCGGCGCCTGCTGGTACGCCGGATAGCCAGCCGGCCGCGCCGCTGCTGGAAGCTTCCGTGGCGCCGGCGGCTGTGCCTACCGTACGGCATTCCTTGCCCGCCCGCCCGGCGTTGCCGCGCCGCGTGCTGGCCGCCCGGCCCGCTACTCCGGCCGTGCAGGCCGCTACCGCCACGGCCCGGCCGCAAAAAGCGCCGCACCCCAGGCTGGCACCCACCGACCGGGAACACGATACGCTGCATCTGGTGCTGGGCGGTTTGCTAGTTATCGGTGGGGTGCTGACGGGGCTGCTGCTCGGCGGCTGGCTGGGCTTGGGCGTAGGCGCGCTGATTGTGGTGCTGGGCTACTACTTCCTGGTGATGGGCATCGGGGGCAGCCACGCCTGGCAGGAAATCTTCCAGGAGTTCTTTAATATGTAGAATGGAAAAGCAGACGCTCTGGTGGGCATGGATAATTTTCGGGCTGTTGGCTGGTTGCCGGAGCGAGCGGGTGACGTTTCGGTTTCAACCTCGCTCTGAGGCAGTGGTAGCGTACAGTTCGTGCGATAAAAACACAAGTATTTTACAGCCGGCTGACAAAAGGAAGTTGCAAGTTGCCGTGCCCACTACTACTCCGCAACGGCTGGCAGCAACCGTGCACGTTACTTCAGCAGCGGCCAAGCGAAATCAGCGCCTGACGGTAGTTGCACGGCAGCGGCGGCAACTAACTCCTGCTTCACCGTCGCTGCTTCGAGAGACAAGGCTTAAAAAAACTCACAGTATTGCAGCAAGGCTGCAACGACCTCTTAAGAAGTTTGAATCCTCGTCTTTATTAGAACCTTCTACTTTATACATAGTGGGAGGTTTTACACTCGTGGTATTTCTAGTTGCAAAATTCCCACTAGTCTCTCTCATAGTACTGGGCACAATTGTACTGGTGGGCATTGGGTTTTTACTTTCATTCGCTTTAAGTTTTAAAGGCGACTGGCCTTACGGGTAACTCCTCACAAGCGCGGTTTTCCTCTTCTGTTGAGCATTATCTTAGAGTGACCCTAGCGCAAAACGCTGTATACAGCTGCAAAAAACAACAGAGGCCCCGCGCTGCCGAGTGGCAAGGCGGGGCCTCCGTGTTTATTTCTGATTATCAGTTGGCCTAGGAAGTAGGGCGGCCGGCGTGGGAGGTGCTGTCGTTGGGCTGGTTGTTGCGAAACTCCTTATCGGAGCTGTCGGCGCCCCGCTCGTCGGAGGGAGCAGCGTGGGAACCCTGGGGGCTATGGGTCTCCGGGTCGAACTTGCCTTTCTTGGCGCCGCCGCTGTGGCCTTCCCGGCTCGGCACGTTTTCGCCGCGGGTGTTGGTAGCGTCGCCGGCCACGGGGCCTTCGTGCGGGCCCGAGGGCTGGCCGCTTACGCCGGGTGCTTGCTTGCCGGTTTCGGCACTGTTGGGCGAGTTATCCGTTTTCTTATTTTCCATGGTTGTGGTAGGTTAGGTTGAGAGCCTATCCGAAACGACTGTTGCGGTAAGCTGCCCTATTGTACGGCCGGTACGTTCCGCGGGATAAGGCCCAGCTTAGGCGGGAACAGGAAAAGAAGCCGTATCTGCTGGCGCTGAGGTATAAAAACACTGTCAGGAATCTTGCCGTTGGCCTGCCGGGGTCGTAGGCAATGCTGCCGCTGCACTGCTCCCCGCTGGCAGTTATAACTCCCGCCCGCAACCTTACCTTCGCCTTGGTTGTTCTCTCCCGTCTTACCAATTGTAACGTCCATGCCGAATCTGCCAACGCACCGGCCCCGCCGCAACCGCAAGTCCGAGGTTATCCGGGATATGGTGCAGGAAACCCGCCTCACCACCCACGACTTTATTTACCCCGTTTTTCTGATTGAAGGCCAGAACCAGGAGCTGCCCATCCACTCCATGCCGGGCATCAGCCGCTTCACCGCCGACCGCCTCATCGATGAAATCGGGCGGTGCGTGGAGCTGGGCGTGAAGGCCTTTGCGCCGTTCCCGAGCATCAACGACGCGCTGAAGGACCGGCTGGCCCGCGAATCGGCCAACCCCGAGGGGCTGTACCTGAAGACCGTAGCCGACATCAAGCGCCAGTTCCCCGATGTGGTGCTGATGACCGACGTAGCCATGGACCCCTACTCTTCCGACGGGCACGACGGCGTGGTAGATGCCGAATCGGGCGAAATCTTGAACGATGCCACCCTGGAAGTGCTCGGCCAGATGGCCCTGGCCCAGGCCCGCGCCGGCGCCGACATCATCGGGCCCTCCGACATGATGGATGGGCGCGTAGCCTGGATCCGGGAAGTGCTGGACCAGAACGCCTTCTCCCACGTGAGCATCATGAGCTACACAGCCAAGTACGCCTCGGCGTTCTACGGTCCCTTCCGCGACGCCCTGGACTCGGCCCCCAAACGCGGCGACAAGAAAAGCTACCAGATGAACCCGGCCAACCGCCGCGAGGCCCTGCGCGAGCTGGCCCTCGACGAAGCCGAAGGCGCCGACATGGTGATGGTGAAGCCCGCCCTGAGCTACCTCGACGTGATTCACGACGTGAAAACACACACCAACCTACCCGTTACGGCCTACAACGTGTCGGGCGAGTATGCCATGGTGAAGGCCGCCGCCCAGAATGGCTGGCTCGACGGAGAGCGGACGATGATGGAAGTGCTGACCAGCATCAAGCGCGCCGGCGCCGACGCTATCCTGACGTACTTCGCCAAGGAAGCCGCCGCCGTGCTGCGGCGGGGGTAGGCATCTTAGATTCATAATACTTTGTACTGAAAACAGGTGGCCGGCACAAAGCAGGGTTCAGTCGTTTTCGATATAGGCACTATCCAGGCACTCCTTATCCACCCTAGCAGATGCTGCTGGGTTCATGCCTGGGTAAATCCAATTTTCTGGATAATTGAAAAAGCCCGTCGGCATTGCGTCGGCGGGCTTTTCGTCGTCCAATAGCAATAGGCACTAAGCCCCAGAATCGTCTAAAACATGTAGAATTCCTGCTTATCAGGAGTCTGCCGCTGCCCGAAGACGTCTGTGCCCAATTCGGTGGTTAAAACCTATGAGCAACCCAATGAGTGGAGCCACATAGACTGCATAATCGAGAAAGGCATTCCAAGACTGCAACTCTTCTATCTTCAGACATAAAAGCAGTACTGCAAGTCCAGCAATGAACCCGAATACTCCTTGCAAGAAGTGCTTCAAAAGTAAATTTTCTCTTTTATCCTCTTTGAGGTATTTGTAGCCAGTTGACAGAATACCTATGAGAAAGGCCACACCGCCAATGATTGTTGCAGCCAGACCGGACTCAACTAGCCCAACCTGCTTGCCAATAAGCACACTTAATAAACCAACGCATAGAGCCGTTGCAACCACTCCTGCAAATCCGTATGCCAAGGCAACAAGAGTTTCCTCAAATGCCAAAAGCAGTACATTGACCTTCTCCGATTTCGCCATGTTTTCTGAACCTATAGATAGGCCAATATACGCGAATGGCTGAGTCAAACACTAGTCGTTGCTAGCATCGGATTCAGTAGTCACTATACTTCATAACAGAAATGAAAGTGGCTGCTACTTTGCAAACGGCCACCGACCCAGCTTCCGGCTCCAGAGCAGGAACACCACGGTGCCCAGCCCCATCATGAGCACGGCCCCCAGCTGGAAGGGCAGCACCCGGCCCGGCAACCCGGCCCAGCCCAGCGAAATGCCATCCTGAATGCTGTAGAACATCCAGAGCCACACGGCCACGGCCACGACGACGGGCAGCGGGTAGAGCGGCATCCGAAACGGCAGGCCCGCGGTGCCCCGACGCCGGCGTAACAGCATCAGCCCCACGGCCTGACCCACAAACTGCACCAGGATGCGCATGGCCAGAATGGCGCTGATGACCTCGCCCAGCTTAAAGAGCAAGCTGAACACGAACCCCAGCCCGCCCAGCAGCAGCAGCGACACGTGCGGGAACTGCTTGGTGGGGTGGGTACGGGCGAAAACCGGCAGAAACTCCCCATCGGCGGCGGCGGCATAGGGAATGCGCGAGTAGCCCAGCAGCACGGCAAACAGGGAGGCAAATGCCACCCACAGCACCAGGGCCGTAGCGGCTTTAGCAGCCGCGGCGCCGTAGAGCTTCTCCACGAACGTACTCACGATGAACTCGGAGTGCCGGGCCTCCTGCCAGGGAATGACCGAGCCCACGCTCCAGTTGAGTAGCAGGTACAAAGCCATGATGCCCAGAATGCTCAGGAAGATGCTGCGCGGAATGAGCTTGTGCGGCTCCTTTACCTCGGCGCCCAGGTGGCACACGTTGTAGTAGCCCAGGTAGCTGTAGATGGTCTTGACCGCCGCTTGCCCCATAGCGGCGGAAAGCAGGATACCCGGCAAGGCTGAAAACCCGCCTTCGGGCAGCCAGGCCACCGCATGCTCGGCGTGGGTGACGCCCCCAAAGATCAGCCAACCCATGAGACCCAGCACGCCCACCCAGAGCATGACGCCCAGCTTGCCAATGGCCTCGATGCGGCGGTAGAGCAAGGCAATGAGCAGCAGTACCACTACCCCCGACACCAGCTTGGGCTGCCACCACTCCGTGAGCGGCACGAGGTAGCCGAAGTACTGCGCGAAGCCGATAGCGCCCGACGCCACCACCAGTGGGGCCTGAATCAGCGTTTGCCATACGTAGAGGAAGGATAGCAGCCGGCCCCAGGTATGCTCGCCATAAGCCAGCTTGAGGAAGCGGTAGGAGCCGCCAGCTTCGGGGTAGGCCGCGCCCAGCTCACTCCAGATCAGCCCATCCACCAAACTCAGACCCGCGCCCACCAGCCAGGCCAGCAGGAAGTTTGGCCCCATAAAACCCATCACCAGCGGCAGCGTGACAAATGGCCCGATGCCCACCATATCAATCATGTTGAGGGCGGTAGCTTGCAGCAAACCAAGGCGGCGGTGGAGGGGTGCAGAGGTAGCGGTTTGGTTCATAGGGCAGACGCCATACGGAAAAGAAAGCGGGACGAGAGGACGTGGGCGTAAAAGCCAGGGAAAGGTAAAAGGTTTGCATCCGGCGGCCTACCTCCTGGGGGAATACGTGCGCCCGCCTTCATCCTTTAGGAGTTGGCCCGCGTATCCTTCGGCTGACGTTATTTTCTCTATGGCAAACCCCAACTCCTCAAAATCCGCGCTCTACGGCGGTCTGGTGGCCAACATTGGCATTGCGCTCAGCAAGTTTGTAGCCGCCTATTTCACCCGCAGCTCGGCTATGCTCTCGGAAGGCATTCACTCCCTCGTGGATAGCGGCAACGCTATTCTGCTGCTCTACGGGGTAAGCCAGAGCCAGAAGCCCGCCGACGCCCGCCATCCTTTTGGCCGTTCCAAGGAGCTGTATTTCTGGGGCCTGATAGTGGCCGTGCTGATTTTTGCCATTGGCGGCGGCATGTCGTTCTACGAAGGCATAAAGCATATTGAGCACCCCGAGCCCCTCACCGACGCCCTCTGGAACTACGTGGTACTGGGCATTGCTATCGGCTTTGAGGGTTGGGCCTGCTGGCTGGCGGTGAAGGCCCTCATGCAGCAGAATACGCACGCTCAAGCCGGCTTCTGGACCATTCTGCGCCAAAGCAAGGACCCGGCGGTGTTTGCCTCCGTGCTCGAAAACCTGGCGGCGCTGCTCGGCCTGGCCATTGCCCTGCTGGGCGTGTATTTCGGCCATGCGTTCAACAATCCTTACCTCGATGGAGCCGCTTCTATTGCCATTGGCTTGCTGCTGATGCTGGTGGCGGTGTTTCTGGTGAGCCGCACCAAGGGCCTGCTGGTGGGCGAAGGCGTGGATGAGGAAACTCTGGCCGGGCTGCAGGAAATTGCCCGCAGTCAGCCCGAGGTAGAGCACATTTCGCCGCCCCTCACCATGTACCTGGGTCCGCAGGACGTGATGATGGCCCTGGATGTGGAGTTCCGCAACGAGCTGACGGCCGTGCAGGTAGAGCACGCCATCGACCGGCTACAGGACGCCATCAAAGCCAGGTATCCGTACGTGCGCCGCATTTTCGTGGAAGCCAAAGCAGTGTCGGCGCGGCAGCGGCAAAGCCAGCCGTAGCCCGGTCATGAACTCCGGCACCTTAACCTTAGGAGCCTTTTTGGGGTACACGTCAGCGGAAACCCGCGCCGGGCTGGGGCGGGTAGCATCATTCACCTAATCCGTGACTATGTCGGTTGCTACGCTTACTCACAACCCCTTTCGCTCGTTTTGGATGGCCGGCTACGAATGTACCGACCAGCAGAACTGCTTTGGCCACCGCGTCGATTTTCTGCCGCTGACGGGTCATTTGCAGCTTATCGAGCAGGATTACCAGGATCTGCAGTCGTTTGGCCTGGGCACCGTGCGCGAGGGAATCCGCTGGAGCCAGGTGGAGAAAACCCCCTACCAGTACGACTGGAGCACCGTGGCCGATATGCTGGCGGCCGGCCAGCGCAACGGCATTCAGCAGGTCTGGGACCTGTGCCACTTCGGCTACCCTGATGACCTGACGCCCCTGCACCCCATGTTTGCGCGGCGCTTCGCGGCTTTGTGCCGGGCCTTTGTGGCTTTCTACCGCAGCCTGCGGCCCGACGACGAGCTGATTGTGACACCCATCAACGAAGTGAGCTTTATGAGCTGGCTGGGCGGCGACGCCCGGGGCACCGTTCCCTACTGTGTGGGCCAGGGCTGGGAAGTGAAGTACGGGCTGATGCGTGCCTACATCGAAGGGGTGGTGGCCCTGCGCGAGGCCGACCCCACCGTGCGCATCATGACCACCGAGCCGCTCATCCATATTGTGCCGCCCCTGAACGCCAGCCGCGCCGAAAAGCAGCGGGCCAAGGAATTTACGGAACACCAGTTTCAGGCCGTGGATATGCTCTGCGGCCGCATGTGTCCCGAGCTGGGCGGTCGGCCTGAGTACCTGGATATTCTGGGCTTCAACTACTACTACAACAACCAGTGGGAAATTCACACCCACCACCGCCTCAACTGGGTGAATGAGCCCTACGACCCGCGCTGGAAGCCCATGAGTGCCCTGCTGCGGATGGCCTACAAGCGCTACCGCAAGCCCATTGTGCTCAGCGAAACCAGCCACCCCGGCATGGACCGCCCTTCCTGGATGCAGATGGTGGGCGAAGAGTGTGCCGAAGTTCTGCGCCAGGGCATTCCGCTCTGGGGCGTGTGCCTCTACCCCATCCTCGACCGGCCCGACTGGGACCACCTCGACCGGGACTGGCACCGTTCCGGCCTCTGGGATGCCGTGCTGCGCCCCGATGGGCCGCCCGTGCGGGTGCTGCACGAGCCCTACGCCGAGGCCCTACGCGACGCCCAGGCTTTGGTAGAGCCCCTGCTGGCTACCTCCACTGAAGCCTTCACCTTTTCGGCCCTGTAATCCGTCGTCGTATGGCTGACTCTTCCCACCCGTTGCTCGCGCTGTTCCGCCAGTCGTTTGCCGATAACACCCTGTCGCAGGAGGAAGCCAGCCGGCTGCGGGCCCAGCTGGCGGCCCACGGACAGCACGGCAATGCGCTGGACGAGCTGCGCCACCAGCTGTTTGCCGTAGTGCGGGAGCGGTTCAACACCCTGCCCGATAAAGCGGCCATCGACTGGCTGGAGGCGGCCGGCGCCCTGCTGATGCCCTCGGCCGGGGCGTCGGCGACGCACACCGAAGTGTATTTCAGCCCGCTGGACAACTGCGCCGATGCCATTCGGCGCTTCATCCAGCGGGCCGCGCACTCGCTTGATGTGTGCGTGTTTACCATTTCCGATGACCGGATTACGGATGCCCTGCTGGCCGCGCACCGCCGGGGCGTGCACCTGCGCCTGCTCACCGACAACGAGAAGCTCTACGACAAAGGCTCCGACATCCGCCAGCTGCACGCGGCCGGTATTCCCGTGCACGTCGATACCACGGACAACCACATGCACCATAAGTTTGCCGTAGCCGATGGCCGCTCCGTGCTGACGGGCAGCTACAACTGGACCCGTTCGGCCTCGCTCTACAACCACGAGAACCTGCTCATCGCCGACGACCCAAAGGTTATTCGCAGCTACCAGCTGGAGTTTGAGCGCCTCTGGGCCGAGCTGCCGCTGATGCCGCCCCTAGCAGGTAAAAACCTGGCAGAATAACCGCAAAAGCGCGAACTTCGGCCGGCTGCTTGCCTGTAGTGCGCTTTTATATGACGACTATTGCCTGTGCTTCGCTGGTTTCGCCGGCTGGCTTGCTGGAGCTGCGCGGCTCCGATGCGGGCCTGCGGGCCGTAGAGTTTGCGCGGCTGCCCGCCGAGCCGGCAGCTTCTACCCCACCCGGTGCGGTGCCCAGCTGCCTGAAACCGGCCTATGAGCAGCTGCGGGCCTACTTCGGCCGTGAGCTGCGCGACTTTCAGCTGACCTATGACCCAAGCCTGGGCACGGAGTTTCAGCGGCAGGTGTGGCAGCAGCTTACCTATATTCCCTACGGCCAGACGGTGTCGTACCTCACCGTGGCTCACCGGCTGGGCAACCCGCTGGCGGTGCGGGCCGTGGGCGCGGCCAACGGGCAGAATCCGCTGGCTATTGTAGTGCCCTGCCACCGTGTCATCGGGGCCAATGGTCGCCTGACGGGCTATGCCGGGGGCCTAGGGCGCAAAAAGTGGCTGCTGGACTTCGAGCAGCCGCCCCGCCAGACCACACTGTTTTAGGTTGTTGCAGTGCGCCGGTTTGCTCTTTTTTCAGGTAGTATATTTGTCGGAACACCCTGGGAGCTTGCAACCTCCCGGCCGGTTTCCTGACCTATATTCTCATGAAAAACTATTTGTTGGGCGGCATGCTGTTGCTGGCCGCTTTGCTGCCCCTCACGCCGGCCTCGGCCCAGAAAGTTAAGATCAAGCAAAAAGCCGGGGCTACCTCCCTGCCCGACGCTGCCCGGCGCATGCTGCCTTTGTACGGCGGCGTATCAGCTGCCGAAGCCGAACGGCTGGCGGGGCCGGCTGTGCTGGCCGATGCCACCCGCAGCTTCGCGTCGCGGGCCGAGGCCAGCCGCTTCTTCTCGGATAAGGGCTTTGAGTACCTGCAGGAAAACCAGCCCGACACGGCCATGTACCGCTTCAACCTGGCTTGGGCCCTGGACCCGCGCAACCCCGATGCATTCCGCGGGCAGGCCGTGGTACTCAGCCAGCGCGAGGCCGCGCCAACCGAAATTCTGCCACTTCTGCAGCAAGGCCTGGTCCTTGCGCCCGACAACGCCGCGCTGCTGGGCGACCTGGGCACGCTGCAGCTGCTGCAATACACCACCAGCAAAAAGAAGCGCGACCTGACCGATGCCGTCACCACGCTGGAGCGCGCCGTGCAGTTCCAGCCGGCTAATGCCAGTGCCTGGAGCCAGCTGGCCCGAGCCTACTACCTCCAGGAAAAATATCCTCAGGCCTGGGAAGCCGTGCATACCACCCAGAAGTACAACATGGCGCTGCTGGATTTCGGCTTAATCAGTGAGCTGCTCGCCAAGCAGCCCGACCCTCAGGGCAAGTTCAAATAAAAGCTCCAGGCCGGCGTTGCGCAACGACGAAGGCCCGGCCGGCGTATGCCGGGCCATTACCATGCGTTCCTGCCTGTGAATCTCCGTTTTCTTCTGGCCGCTTCGTTGGCCGCCGTTGTCTGCACCCCTTCCAGGGTTCAGGCTCAAAGCGCCTCGCGCGGTAAGCGCTACTACAGCCACCAGGCCCGGCCTTACTACCGGGGACCGGTACGGCTTACCTTCGGGGGCGGTATTTCCTACTATAACGGTGACCTGACCGGCTCCCTGGGCGAAAACTTTATCGGGCCGGCCATCAGCGTGGGTGCCCTCTACAAGCTGTATCCGGGCCTGCAGGTAGGCGGCGAGTTTACGTATTTCCAGGTGGGAGCCAAAGACCGGCTGGCCTCGCGCGGCCTCGCGTTTCGGGGGCGCAATGCTTCCCTTATTGCCCAGGGACGCCTGACGGTGCCCGGTCCCGGCGACTTTGCCGATGGCCCCGGTGGGCCGGCCACGCTTAAACCGTATCTGCGGTTTGGCGTGGGCGCCTTGCTGTACAGCCCTGAGTCGTACCACGGCACCGAGCGGCCCACCAACGACACGCAGTTTGACTCGCCGGAGCGCAACGACTACCCCGCCACGGCCCTGATTGCGCCGGTAGGACTGGGACTGACGGTGCGCGCGTCCCGCCGCGTGGGCATCACGGCCGAGGGCACCTACTTCTTCACTACCACCGACCACCTTGACGACGTGAGCCGACGGGCCAACCCCGACCGCAACGACGGCTACGGCCTGCTGGAGCTGAAAGTGGAGTATGCGCTCCTGCCCTAAGGGTATTCAGCAAATACACAAAAAGGCCCGTCGCGCAGTGCGACGGGCCTTTTTCAATGAGAAGCTAGCCTACTCGACTATTGCTTCACGAAGCGCGTGTGGAAGGTTTTCTGTCCGTCGCTTACCGACAGCATATACACCCCTTTAGCCAGGCCGCTTACGTTCAGCGTGCCGTTGTCGTTGTAGCGAGCACCGCCTACGGAAGCACCGCGCAGGTCAACCACCTTCACGCTGGCCACCTTGGCGCCACCGGGCAGGGAGATGCGCACTACATCGGAAGCCGGGTTAGGATACAGCTCCAGACCGCGGCTGTCTTCTTTGCCGATAATCTGATTGGCCGAAGAACCCGTGCTGGCAGCCGCAATGGCGGCACCGCCCGTGATGTTCACGGTGTAGTCTTCGGTTTCGCCGTAGCTGTAGCTGTTGCAGCTGGTCGTACCCGAGCCGTCGCTCATCACGATGCGCAGGCGGGCAGCGCCGGTCCTAGCCGTGAGGGGCACCGTAAACGTGCTGGTGAGCGTGGCGCTGCTGGCCGAGGAGCGCGAAGCTACCAACTCGCCGCTGTCCGTGAAGTCACCATCGCGGTTGTAGTCGATGTAGATTTTCCAGTACTCGGTGTAAGCCGTGGAGGTGTAGCCAGCGCTGTAGCTGATGGTCTGCGAAGAACCGGCGGCCAGGGACGTGCTGGTAGCGGTGCCGTTGTAGTAACCGGCATCCTTGCTGGAAGTACGGGCAATAGAGCCCAGGCCTACGTAGTCAATCCACTCATACGATACGTTGGTGCCTTTCGAAGCGCAATACGTAACGGTGGTGGGAGGAGGCGTGGTGCCCCCGCCATAGGCAGCGCCTACGCCTACTGCATACCAGGCGTTGGTTACGGCCTGCTCTTCGGCCGAGCCAGCCCCGTATAGGTCTTTGGCAGCCTGAATGGAGCCTGTGCGCGCGGCGGCGTAGTTGGAGGAGGAAGTCAGGTAAACGGTTTCGGTACGGTAGGCAATGCGGGCGGCTTTATCAATGCCAATGCCCGCTACGCTGAAGGCGCTGCCAATATCATTCGTGCCGCTGCCACCTACCGACAGACGGTAGAACCAATGGTTGAGTACGCCGGAGTTGTAGTGTACACCGCCGTTGTCGCCGCTGCCGCTGTACCAGTTCGTGCCCTTGTAGGTATCGGGCTGGCCTTCGGCGTTGGGGTTGCTCATGGAGCGCAGGGAAGGACGCTGCTTGTCGATGTCTTCGCCGATAAGCCAGGTGCTCTTCGTGGGGTCTTTGTAGTACTCCACGCAGGCGCCCCAGATATCGGAGAAGCCTTCGTTGAGGGCGCCCGACTCGTAGGAGTACGTCAGATTAGCCGAGTAGGTGCACACGGCGTGGCCGATTTCGTGGGCGGCCACGTCGAGCGAGGTCAGGGGCTGGAAGCGGCTAGCGCCATCACCGTATGTCATGCGGGTGCCGTCCCAGTACGCATTTTCGAAACCTACTCCGTCGCCGGGGGTGTCGTCGAAGTGCACGTAGCTTTTAATAGCCGCGCCAGCGTTGTTGTAGGAGTTGCGGGCGTGAATGTTCTTGAAGTAGTCGTACGTGCTCTGGGCACCGTAGTGGGCGTCGAGGGCAGCGTTGTCGAAGTTGGCGTTGTTGTACTCCGTCCAGCTGTTGTCAGCGTCGGTGAAATCAACGGCGGCGGTGTAGCTGCTGCCTTTTTTGCAGTTATAGGTCTGAATACCGCTGCCGCGCGTTACATCGCGCAGCCGGTACGTTCCGTTGTAGCTGTCGGTAGTGGCCGTTTCGGTGCCACTGTAGCGGGTAGCAAACGTGCCGGTAGCAGCGGCGTGCTTGATGATGTCGTTCTTGAACACGACGTCGCCGGAGCGGGCATCTACGTAGATGTAGGCCCGGCTAACGGGCGCTTGAGCGTAGATGTTGAACTTGTAGGCCAGCGTAGGCTTGCCGGCGGCAGCGCCTTTGCCCAGCTCGTTGCGCACAATCACCAGCTCGCCCTTCGGGGCAAAGCTCTGGTCTTCCTGCCACATGTACTTTTTGGCGCCTACAAAGGAAACGGCGCGGGCCAGGGCCTGGGCTTCGCTCAGGGCAGGCGTGGTGTTCACGCGTTCCATCCCGCGCTCCAGCCGGCCGTTGATCAGCTGTACTTCGCCCTGGCGGGCATGCAGCAGATAGTCGCCGTGTTCAACTTTGTAGCCTTTGTAGTACTGCTGGTACCGCTCGTTCACGAAGCCCAGCTCGTCCTTTTCGGTCTGGCGGCGTACCAGTGTCTCGTCCTTCAGCAGGCCCAGCTGCTCACGAAACATCCTGTCGGCTTCGGCGGCTTTGTAGCCTTTGCCTTCGGCGAAGCTGATCATTTCGGGCTGACCATCTGCCGAGGCAATACGCTGTTTTACTTGCACGCCATTCTGGGCTTGAGCTGGAGCGAACATGGCGCTGCCAAGCACCAGCAGTGCTACTGCCGGGTAATTCTTTTGCATAATGGGGTTGATTGGGGTGGTGTGAAAATGATTTCAGCCAAGTGCCTGAAGCGAGAGAGGGCGCTTTTAACAGATTGGCGACCCAAACTATCAATAATTGGAATAACTTGTATCTAAAGGTTAAAATTTTGTTAAAATTTTATTTATTCTCTCTCCTACTAGAAAGTTGATAATTGCTTTGATTCCGTGTTAAATCTGTATTTTGTTCTAAAACAAACGGACGTAAGCCTCGCTTTAATACAAATTTTTTCTTTTGATATTGCCTCACAAATTTTTCGATGATCAGTCCTATCAATTCGCGTTGGAGCCTTGCCGGTAAGCTCACCCTTGTTACCGGCGCCTCTAAAGGCATAGGGGCCGCAGTGGCGCAGGAACTGCTACAGTTGGGCGCTACCGTGCTGGCTGTAGCCCGGCAGCCCGAGGCCTTGCAGCAGCAGGTAGAGCACTGGCAGCAGCAGGGCCTGCCCGCTCACGCCATTGCCGCCGACGTCAGCCAGGCTGCGGGCCGGGCCACCGTGCTGGAAGCCACCGGAAAGCTTGGGCAGCAGCTGCACATTCTGGTCAATAATGTGGGCACCAACATCCGCAAGCCCACCACCGCGTATTCCCCGGCCGAATACCAGCAGCTGATGGCTACCAACCTGGAATCGGTGTTTGGGCTGTGCCAGGGCGCGCACCCGCTGCTGAAGGCCGCCAGAGGAGCCAGCATCGTAAATGTGGCCTCGGTGGCCGGGCTGACTGCCCTTCGCACCGGCTCCATCTACGGCATGACGAAAGCCGCTATGACCCAACTGGGCCGCAACCTGGCCGTGGAGTGGGCCGCCGACGGCATCCGGGTGAATACGGTGGCGCCATGGTACATCCGTACGCCCCTGGCCGAAACCGTACTACAAAACCCTGATTACCTGACCGAAGTAGTGGCCCGCACGCCCATGCGACGGATAGGTGAGCCGGAGGAAGTAAGCGCCGCCGTGGCATTTCTGTGTATGCCGGCGGCCAGCTACATCACGGGCCAGTGCCTGAGCGTGGATGGCGGCTTCTTGGTAAACGGGTTCTGAAAGATTGAACGGTTTTCCGGGTGCGGGGCGGTGTGCTGGTCATGGCGAGGAGGCATGCCATTTCGCGCATCAAGCGGTGTGCCTCCGTCCTGGGCAAATTAGAAGCCCCTGACGTTCACGCTGACGTCAGGGGCTTTGTGGTAGAAGGACGGGGCTGGTTTTGTTCAGGATAGATTGCTTCGCGCCGCTCGCCATGACAACCATTCAACCCTGCATCAGCGCCTGCTCGTAGCGGGGCCACGAGGCGGCGTCCGTTTCCAGATACAGGAAGGGCTCAATCAGCTCCAATTCCATCAACAGAAACTGCCCGTCTACTTCCACTCCATCCACGCGGGCGTAGAGGCAGCCGGGCGCGAACCGGCGCACGATGTCGTCGGCGACCGGGCGGATATGGGCGGGCGCGGGGTGCGGCTCGATGCCGCCGCCGAGGTAATGCTGCACCCGGAAGTCGCCCGCCTTGGGGGTTTTCAGCACGCAATGGCTGAACTGTCCACCCAGGTACACCAACGACCATTCGCCCTGCGTCTGAATCTGGGGCAGGAAAGGCTGAGCCAGAAAGTCCTCTTCGGCTAGCAGTTCCTGCAGGAAATCAGCCTGTGCCGTGGCCTCGGCAGCGGTAAGGGCAAAGGTGTTTTTGGCCCCTCCGCTCACCGCCGGCTTGATGATGAGCTGCCCGGGCTGGCCCAATGCCGCAAACAACGCGTCCACATGCAGCTTACTGCCCCGCGCCAGCCATTGCGAAGGCACTACGGGCACACCGGCTTCGGCCATTTCCAGCAGGTAACGCTTGTCGGCGTTCCAGCGCACCACGGAAATAGGATTCAGCAGCTGTACGCCCCAACTCTCCAAGCGCGTGAGCCAGGCGTAAAACTCGGCTATGCGGTCGAAATAGTCCCAGGGCGACTTAAGGACTACTGCTTCGTACTGCGCCCAGCGCACAGCCACATCCGACCAGATTTCGATGGTCACCTGATGGCCGCGGCTAGTTAAATAGTTTGCCAGCAGCGTGTCTTCATCCGCTACCGTATCGGCCGCGTATTGGGAGCTTAAGCGGCCTTCGTAGGAAACCAGGGCAATATTCACAGAGAAGAAAGGTAAGCGGCGCTAGTGTTTGGCCGACAGGTAATCGACGGCTAAGGTAGTGAGGGTACGCACACCTAGGGTGAGGCCGCTTTCATCAATGAAAAAGCCGGCCGTGTGGTGCGGAGCCGTGTCGGCGGCGTTTTTACCCTTGGGCATGCCTCCCACGAACACGAACAGGCCGGGCACTTTTTCCTGGAAGAAAGCAAAGTCTTCGGCCCCGGTCACGGCTTTTTGCAGCACCACCGGGCCCACGCCGGCTGCCCGGCGCAGGCTGGGCATCATCTGTGCCGTCAGGCGCGGGTCGTTGTAGGTTACGGGCGCGTAGTTCTCGATGCTCACTTCAGCGGTGGCCCCGCTGCTGGCAGCAATGCTGGTGGCGGTACGGCGCACGGCTTCCCAGATTTTCTGCTGCATTTCCTTGCTGAAGGTGCGGATGGTGCCCGTCAGCTCCACCTGCTCGGGAATGATGTTGTTGCGCACCCCGCCATGAATCATCCCTACCGTCAGCACGGCTGCATCCTCGGTGAGCTGGGTCTGGCGGCTGATGATGGTTTGCAGGCCCATCACAATCTGCGCGGCCGCTACGACCGGGTCTACGCTCAGCCAGGGGTAGGCCCCATGCGCCGACTTGCCCTTCACCACAATCTTAAACACGTCGGAAGCAGCCATTTCGCCCTCGGGACGGTACTTGAGCGTGCCCACTTCCGTCTGGGCGTTGATGTGCACCCCGAAGATGGCGTCTACTTTCGGATTTTCGAGCACGCCTTCCTTCACCATGAGGCGGGCCCCGCCTTCCTCTCCCGGCAGGGAGCCTTCCTCGGCCGGCTGGAAGATAAACTTCACGGTGCCGCGCAGGTCTTTGCGCAGGTCGGTGAGCACACGGGCGGCGCCCAGCAGCATGGCCACGTGGGTGTCGTGCCCGCAGGCGTGCATCACGCCCACTGCCTGGCCGTTGTAGGTGGCAGTGGCCTTGGAAGCGAAGGGCAGGCTGGTGTTTTCCGTCACGGGCAGGGCATCCATATCGGCGCGCAAAGCCACCACGGGGCCGGGCCGGCCGCCGCGCAGCAGCGCCACCACGCCGGTGCGGGCCACCCCGGTTTGTACTTCCAGGCCCAGGCGGCGCAGCTCGGCGGCCACCAGCGCGGCGGTGCGCGTTTCCTGGTTGCCCAGCTCGGGGTGCTCGTGCAGGTCGCGGCGCCAGGCTATTACCTGCTGCTCCTGTTGGGCGGCTAGCCGGGCAATGCGGGCATCCAGGGCCGTAGCCTTTTGGGCTACTACGCCGGGCGCACTGCCCAGCAATAAACTCAGCATCAGTAGTCCGACTCGGGTTTGCATAGCCTTTTCGGGAGAGAGTGAGGCAGGAAGGTACAAGGCAACACCCCTTCGGCCAAACCAGCCCGGCCCTCATTTCCCGCTTTCAGGCCTGAACTCTTCCGGGTTTGCGCGCCGTTTGTTCATAACTAGTATATTTAGAGGCACACGATACGGCTGACGGGTAATTCGCGCATGAAAAGGCAGTGGCAGTTTCTAGGAATGGGCATACTCGCGCTGGCGCTTACCGCCGCGCAGGACCTGGTGAGCGGCCGGCTGGTGCCCTTTCGGCGGGGCGACAAGTGGGGCTATGCCGACCACAGCCGCCGCGTGGTGCTGCCGCTGCAGTATGAGGAGGCCGGGCCGTTTGTGGAAGAAGTGGCCTGGGTGCGCCAGAACGGGCTGTATGGCTACATCGACGGCGGCGGCAACCCCATCACGCCCGTGCACTTCTCCAAAGCCGCCACGTTTTACAAAGGCCGCGCTACCGTCACGCTCCGGGGCGAAACCTTCGATATAGATGCTACCGGCAGCCGCCTGACTTCCCCGCCCGAGGCCGCGCCGGAGGAAGACTACCTTTCCCTGGGCGACGTGGTGCGGCGTCAGGGCAAGCTGGGTTTCCGCTTTACGGTGGGCTCGGCGGTGGTGCCGGCCGAGTACGACGAAATCCGGGAAGACTACCGCCAGCTGCTGTTTGTGCGGCAGGGCAACAAGTGGGGCGTGCTCAACCGCAAGGGCAAAATCACCCTCCCCCTGGAGCTGGACACCATCGTGGCTTCTCCACAAAACGACTTCCGCTTTCCCATTGCCCGGCAGCAGGGCCGCTACGGCTACCTCAACGCCGAGGGCCGCTGGCTGGTGGCGCCCAAATACCGCCTGGCCGAGCCCTTCATCGGCGACGTAGCCCGCGTGGAAACCCCCGACGGCCGCATGGGCTACATCGACAGCAGCGGCAAGGAGTTTTTCGAGTAAGCTCCGGCTTTCCTGCTACTTATATACTGCCCGGTTGCCGGTACGCGTTACCCTCCGGCAACCGGGCTTTTTAGTTATTCAACTATGCTGGAGTTACCTATTTTGAATGTACAGCTACGCGCCTGCTCCGAAGACTGGCAACAGATAACGCCTACCGCCCAGGGCCGACACTGCGTAGGCTACAACCGCGAGGTGGTCAACGTTACGAGTAGCACCCAAGTCGACCTACTAATGGCCCATACCGTCTCCCCCGATGGCCGCGTGTGTGGCCGGCTCCGGGCAGAGCAACTGGCCGCACCGCCGAAATTGCGCCTCCGATTGCGACAGTTTGTAGTTGCGTTGGTGCTGGTGTGCGCGTCAGGGCTGTCGGCGCGAGAAGCGGTGGGGCAGTTCCTGCCCCGCGCAGAACCGGCCATAACCGGAATTAGGACTATTAATGATGTTTCAGCGGCTGCGCTGAGTTTAAAAATTGCACCATCCGCTTCGCAGAGGCAGGCGAAACTGTTGGTTAGCTGCATTCTTGAGCCCATGCCATCGTTTCCAGGCGGGCAAGATTCTTTGGTGGCTTATCTGAGAAGGAATCTGCATTACTCCGCTTCTAATACAGCCGAAGGCACAGTATTCATTGGCTTCGTTATCACAAAAACCGGAAACCTCACGCAGGCCAAGGTGTTGAAAGGAGTCAGCCCTGCTCTGGACGGTGAAGCGCTGCGTGTGGTGCGGAAAATGCCCCGCTGGGTGCAGCCGCCACGGCCTACTCCGATAGAGGTAAGGTACACGCTGCCCATCACCTTCGCCTCAACTCAACAAGCTCCCGAAAAGCGTTAACATCTATGCTGGACCTACCTATTCTGAATGTTCATCTACGCGCTTGTCACGCAGACTGGCAGCAGATGACACCCACGGAACAGGGCCGCCACTGCTCCGTGTGCCAGCGCACGGTTATCGACTTCACCAATGCTACCCAAGCTGACTTAGATGCCGCCCGTGTCGCCGCACCCCATGGCCGCCTGTGCGGCCGGTTCCGGGCCGGGCAGTTGGCCGCACCACTGAAGCTACAGCCCCGACTGCGGCGGTTTCTAGTGGCGCTGGTATTAGTGTGCGGGATGGGACTCTCGGCGCGGGAAGCGGTAGCGCAGGTGAAGCCGGTGCTGCGGGATAATGCGGCTATGAATGCTACAATGGACGAGGTATGGCTAGCTCCGTTAGTCCAAGCGGATGAGCTAAGTCAGGCAGCGAATAAGCCAGCCGAGCAGGCGTTTCTGGGGTATGTAGAGCAAATGCCTGTCTTTAGAGGAGGACAGGAACGGCTGCTAGCAATTATCCGCCAGAACAACCAGTGGCCGGATGGTATTGATCAGGTAAAAGGCAAGGTGTTCATTACGTTCTCCATCAACGAACAAGGCCGCGTCGTTAAGCCGACAATAACCAAGGGCCTGCATCCTAAATTAGACGCTGAAGCGTTGCGGCTGGTGCAGCTGCTGGATGGAGAATGGTCGGCGGGCAGCCAGAACGGCCGGCCGGTTCCGGTGCAGTTTACTGTGCGCATCACTTTCGAACCCACGCCAGAAAACCCTGCACTCCCCGGAAAGAAATCAGCTAAACGCGCCCGACGGTAGCCTTCTACCCAAAACCTTTCTATTTTACCCGCCCTATCAGTCATCTAACCTCCGCGCCCGCCCATGACTTTCACGCCCAGCCCCATGCTGCTCAAGCTGCTCTATACCCGCGGCAGCCTCCACAACACCCCCGAAGGTGTGGCCTTCAGCATCAAGAACCGCCTCGATACGGTGCGCATCACCCGCATCGACCATGTGCAGATTGACGGCGTAAAGATTGGAGTAGAGCAGATTGCGCTGGACCTTGGCGAGGGCGACGTGCGGCCCGCCACCACCTTCAACGCCGACAGCACCGGCTACACGCTGCCGGTGGGCCAGGCTGCCACGTTCCATCTGGCTACCGAGCACCTCAAGGAAGGCATTCACACGGTGCGGGTGCAGTTTTCCGCCGACCCATTCGGCGACCTGAACGTGGAGGTCGAAGACGCCATTGCCCAGCAGCACGAAAACAAAACCCGCATTCCGCGCCAGGACCAAGACGACTACTCGGAGGCGGCCATTCAGGCCCGGCAGCGCTTCGCCGAGGAGTTTTCGGGCCAGGAGTTCAAGCACCTCAAGCATTACTCCTTCGACGCTCACGATTTGCAGGGCAACTGCGAGCATTTCACGGGCGTGGCCCAGATTCCGGTAGGACTGGCCGGCCCGCTGCGCGTAAACGGGGAGCACGCCCAGGGCGACTTCCTCATCCCCATGGCTACCACCGAGGGTACCCTGGTAGCCAGCTACAACCGTGGCATGCAGGTGCTCAACCTCTGCGGCGGCGTCAAGTGCACTGTGGTCGGCGACGCCATGCAGCGCGCCCCGGTGTTCGTGTTCGATGATGCCCGCGGCGCCCGGGACTTTGGTAAGTGGGTGGAGGAAGAAATCGACAAGATCCGGCCCGAGGCCGAAAGCACCTCCCGCATAGCCAAGCTCCAGTACATCGACACCTATCTGAGCAACAAGTTCGCCTACCTGCGCTTCAACTTCTCTACGGGCGACGCCGCCGGCCAGAACATGGTAGGCCGCGCCACGTTTGCCGCCTGCTCCTGGATTCTGGAAAACTACAAGGGCGCGCCCATCCGCCACTTCTACCTCGAATCAAACTTCGCCACCGACAAAAAAGCCTCGCAGATCAACGTAATGCGCACCCGGGGCAAGCGTGTGGTAGCTGAGGCTATAGTGAAGCGCGACGTGCTGCAGCAGCGCATGCGCGTGACGCCCGAGCAGCTAGCCTACCACGGGCAGGTAAGCAACGTGGGTGCATTTATTTCGGGTGCAAACAACAACGGCGCCCACTCCGCCAATGGCATCACGGCCATGTTCATTGCTACCGGCCAGGACGTGGCTAACGTGTCAGAGTCGTCGGCGGGCATTCTGTACTCCGAAATCACGCCCGAGGGCGACCTGTACATCAGCATCACCATTCCTTCGCTCATTGTGGCTACCCACGGCGGGGGCACGGGCCTGGCTACCCAAAACGAGTGCCTGCGCATGCTGGGCTGCGTGGGCCGGGGCACCGTCAACAAGTTCGCCGAAATAGTGGCCGGCGTGGTGCTGGCCGGGGAGCTCAGCTTGGGCTCCGCCATCAGCTCCTCCGATTGGGTGAGCAGCCACGAACAGTACGGCCGGAACCGCTAAGTCGGCTAAACGCAAAAGCCCCGCTTCACTCAGTATGAAGCGGGGCTTTTGCGTTTCCTGTACCTGTTAGGCTACAGCGGGTCAGCGGTTACCTTGAAGCGGCTTTCCTCCTTTACCGTGATTTCGCGGGTGGTAGCCTGGCGCACGGAGGCTTCGGTGTAGAGCGTATAGTTCGGGGCCTTGATGTACTTATCCAGCTTGGCGTTGGTCGACTTCAGCTCGATGGTCGTGACGCCGCGCGGTACGTCGTCCAGCTGTGCCATCACCACTTTGTCGTTCTGGTCGGTCCCGATGGAGATTTTGATGCTTTTCAGAAAGTCGAAGTTCTCGGTGTCCGGGTCGGTGATGGTGAGCGTGAGCTTGCTCAGCGTTACGTCCTTCACCAGGTCGGCTTTCGTGTTGTTGTTGCTGAAGGTTTCTGAGGCTTTGTTGGTTACAGGTACGGGCAACGTCAGCGTCACGGGCAGACCGCCGGCCAGCGGCGTAGCCGGAATCTTGAAGTCCTGCGTGTCGGAAATTTCGAACGTAAGCAGGTCGTTGATTTTGTCACAGCTGAATGTGACGAGGGCCAGCACCATCAGCAAGGCGGCCGAAAGGAAGGATTTCTTCATGAGGAAAGGCAGGTAAGGAGAAGCCAGTAAACGTGACTGCCACGGATTTGGTGCAGACAGCTCGGTAAAATCTCTTAATCCATCATATCGGCCGCGCGGGGCGCCTCGTGCACGAAGCCGGGGTTCCAGCTCATGGGGTACTTTTCGTCGAGGTAAGGCAAAGCCGTTTCGGTGAGGTAGAGCGGGCGGAAGGTGTCCACCATCACGGCCAGCTCGTGGGTTTCCTTTTTGCCGATGCTGGCTTCCACGGTGCCGGGGTGCGGGCCGTGGGGCAGGCCGCTGGGGTGCACCGTAAACGAGGCCAGGTCCACGCCCTTGCGCGACATGAAATTGCCGGCCACGTAGTACAGCACCTCGTCGGAGTCTACATTGGAGTGGTTGTAGGGCGCCGGAATGCTGAGCGGGTGGTAGTCGAACAAGCGCGGCACAAAGGAGCAGATGACGAAGTTGTGCGCTTCGAAATGCTGATGCACGGGTGGAGGCTGGTGGATGCGGCCCGTAATCGGCTCGAAGTCGTGGATGCTGGTAGCGTAAGGAAAGAAGTACCCGTCCCAGCCTACCACGTCGAAGGGCGAGTGGGCGTACACCAGCTCGTGCAGGAAGCCTTCCTTCTTCACCTTCACCACGTACTCGCCCGACTCGCGCGCCGTGTCCTGCACCAGCGCGTGGGGCGGCCGGATGTCCCGCTCGCAGTAGGGCGAGTGTTCCAGCAGCTGCCCGAAGTGGTTGCGGTAGCGGCGGCACGTTTCGATGGGGCTGAACGACTCGATAACGAGCAGGCGCACCGGGCCTTCCTCAAAATGAAACTGGTGAATGATGGTGCGCGGAATCACCACGTAGTCACCGGGCTCAAAGGCCACGATGCCCAGCTGGCTCCACAGCTCGCCCCGGCCCTCGTGCACGAAAATCACCTCATCGGCCAGCGCGTTTTTGTAGTAGTAGTCCATGCGCCGCTCCGTGGGGCTGCAGATGCTCAGCATCACATCGGCATTGCCGAGCATGGTCTGGCGGGCCTGCAGGTAGTCGCCGCCGGTGCTGGTCTGGGCCAGGGTACGCAGGTGGCTGGGCTGCAGGGCCCGGTCTTTCAGCAGCTTGGGGGCGTAGGGTTGCGGCTCGCCTACGCGCCGGATTTCGGTGGGCGCGTGCTGATGGTAGAGAAGCGACGAAACACCCGAAAAGCCCAGGGTACCGACCAGTTGCTCGTGGTAGAGGGTTCCATCGGGCTGGCGGAACTGGGTGTGGCGCTTGCGCGGAATCTGGCCAAGGCGGTGATAGTAAGGCATAGCGGGCGGGTGGGATGGGTGCAAAAATCAGTGCCTAAATATACGGGCCTGCCCGCATCCCGGCGGCCCTCACCGCTTGCTCCTCCAGGTCGACGCTGAATACCTCAGCAAAAAGCCTCATCCGCCGAACGCAGGATGAGGCTTCTGAAGCAAACAAAAAGCCGCCGCTAGTTTCCCGACAGATCCTGGGCCAGGAGGGCGCGGCCATCGGCTACGGCTTTCAGGGCCGCCTGCAGCTCGGCGTCGCGGCTATTGAGCACCTGGTAGTAGGCAGTTTTGCCGTAGGCGCTGCGGGCAATGTGGGCTTTCAGCTGGTTGCTCAGTAGCGGGGCGCACTGTCGCAGGGCTGTTTCGTCCAGCGCAATACCATCCTGCTCGGCCCGGTCGGCAAGCTCGGCCAGCTGCGCCGGGCTGATCTGAAACGACTCCTGAAATTGCTCGAAGCGGAGGGCCTCCAGCTCGGCCTTGTGGCTTTGAAAGAACTGCAGGGCGTACTCGCGCACCAGATTCTGGCTTTGCAGCCGGGCGTAGTACGGGGACAGCGTGGCCTGGTCACGGGCCACAAATACGTCGGGGGAAATGCCGCCGCCGCCGTACACCACGCGGCCGTGGGCAGTGCGGTAGCGCAGGGCGTCATCCACGTGGATGCTGTCGGCGTGCTGCAGCTCGCCCTGGCGCTGGCGGTTGCGCAGCTCCTGGGAGTAGGCCGCCGCGCCCTCGGCGTACGACTTCTGTATGCAGCGGCCCGAGGGCGTGTAGTAGCGCGCAATGGTCAGCCGCAGTTCCGAGCCGTCGTTGAGCACCACGGGCTGCTGCACCAGGCCTTTGCCAAAGGTGCGGCGGCCCACCAACAGAGCCCGGTCGTGGTCCTGTAGGGCACCGGCAACCACTTCGGCCGCCGAGGCGCTGCCTTCATCAATGAGCACCACCAGCTGGCCTTCCTCAAACTCGCCGTTCACCCGCGAAAACGTCTGGGTATCAAACTGGTCGTCCTTGCCCTCGGTGTACACCAGCTTGCGGGTACCAGCTATAAACTCGTCGGCGAGCTTGGTGGCCCGGTCAAGGTAGCCGCCGGGGTTGCCGCGCAGGTCCAGCACCAGCTTGGTCATGCCCTGGCGGTTCAGGTCGCCGAGGGCTTGCTTGAACTCGTCGTAGGTGCCGCTGGCAAAGCGGCTGATTTTGATGTAGCCGGTGGTTTCGCTCAGCAGGTACGCCGCTTCCACCGAGGTGTTGGGAATGCGCTGGCGGGGCACACTCAGCAGCAGCGGCTTGCTGCCCGGCCGTCGCAGCACCTGCAGCTGCACCCGGCTGCCGGCTGGGCCGCGCAGCTTGCCAAACATCTGCGTCATGGTAATGTGGCGCCCCGAAACCGGCTGGTTGTTGACGGCCAGGATACGGTCGCCGGGCTGCAGGCCGGCCTGCTCGGCGGGGCCGCCACCCAGGGGCGCTATTACCGTCACGGTGTCGCGAAACAGGTTGAACTCTACCCCGATACCGTCGTAGTCGCTCTGCAGAAAGGCGGCAGACTGCTCCCGCTCCCGGGCCGGAATAAAGGTGGAGTGCGGATCGAGGCGCTCCAGCATGCGCGCAATGGCGTAGTCCGACAGCGCCTCTACGTCCACGGAGTCCACGTACTCCTCGTCTACGTGGCTGAGCACCTCCTTGAAGCGCAGGTAGCCCCGGAGCGTGCCCTCAGGGTTCTGGCGGGAAGCCTGAAACCGCCCGGCCCCCAGCAGCACCCCACACACCAGCGTGGCACCCAGCAGCAGCGGCTGCCGCCACCGCCCGAAAGCAGCCGATGCCGGTTTTGCAGGCCCAGGAAAAACTACGTGAGTTAAACGAGTAAAAAGTCCTGCCATGTAAGCCGGGTGTGGGAAACGGATAAGACTCAAAGCTACTGAAACTTTTCCGGGATTTGACACTTATATACGCCTTTCTGTATTTGTCATTCAATTAATACTATTCCATATCCTTTTCGCGCAAACATCCTTACACATAACTGTTACCTTCAGCTGCTTAGCCTTATTTCCAAGTCAAAATTACTACTCAGTAAATTGCAACCAATATGACTATTCCTATCATTCAACATATAAAATCCGCCAGCCTGCTGGTCTGGCGCGGGCTCAGGGGCATTGGGCGCAGTTCGGGGGTGTATCGTATCTTTGAGCTGAATTTCCGGTGGTAATGCTGCCGCTTCTCCTTTCCTTCCGCCGTTTTGCCCATGGGCCGCATTCTTGCTATTGACTATGGCCACAAACGCGTAGGGTTGGCCGTAACGGACCCGCTGCAGATCATAGCCACGCCCCTGGAAACGGTGCATAGTCAGGATTTGCTGGCCTACGTAAAGGCCTACCACCAGCGCGAGCCGCTGGCGGCGCTGGTAGTGGGTATGCCCCGCACGCTCAGCAACGAGGCCACGGATGCCACCAGCGCGGCCGTGGGCCTGGTGCGCACGCTCCGCCGCGAATTGCCGGAAGTGCCCGTGCACGAAATCGACGAGCGGTTTACGTCCCGGATGGCCCACGCGGCCATGCTGGCAGGTGGCCTCTCCAAGAAAGACCGGCGCGACAAAGCCACCGTTGATAGGGTGTCGGCCACGCTCATTTTGCAATCTTTTCTGAATTCCCGATGATTTACCCTATTGTAGCCTTTGGCGACCCGGTACTGAAAGCCCGCGCCAAGGATATTCCCGCTGACTTTTCAGCTGAAGAGCTGAAAAAGCTCATTGGCGACATGTACGACACCATGTACTACGCCCACGGCGTAGGCCTGGCCGCCCCCCAGATTGGCCGGAGCGTGCGCCTGTTCGTTATCGACTCGGCCCCCATGGTGGATGACGAGGACGAGGAAACCGGCGAGCCACGGCCAGGGGCCGAAGCCGGCATCAAGCGCGCCTTCCTCAACCCGAAGATGGTAAACGAAACCGGCGAGGAATGGGGCTTTGAGGAAGGCTGCCTGAGCATTCCGGGCGTGCGCGAAATGGTGTACCGCCACCCCACCATTGTGCTGCGCTACGAGGATGAAAGCCGCCAGGTGCACGAGGAAACCTTCACGGGCATGACGGCCCGCGTGATTCAGCACGAGTACGACCACCTCGAAGGCGTGCTGTTCACCGACTACGTATCGGGGCTGAAAAAGCAGCTGCTGAAGGGCAAGCTCGCCCGCATCAGCAAAGGCGACGTGAAGGCCGACTACCGGATGAAGTTTGCCGGCCAGGGCGGGCGGTAGCTACTTATATATCCCCGCAAACAAGCCACGCCGGCCGCCAGGCACTACCTGATGGCCGGCGTGGCTTGTTTGCGGGGCTTCATTAATGAGCAGCCTCGGACGCATTTTTAGCTGACGCACGGGCCGCAGCCACGTAACGCTTCTCCAGCTGCTTCAGGTAGCGAACGGCCGCGGCGGAGAACTGCGGAGGATGCGTTTTGTCTTTTTGGGCGGCTTTCTGGTAGAGCTGAAAAAAAGCCATAGGGTTGTCGACGTTGGCCAGCATGGGGCGGACGTAGCCGTTGCGCTCAATGATGCGGGACATATAGAAGCCCGGCAGGTGGCCGGTGCTGCCTTTATAGAGGCGGCGGTAGTAGCTGATGGCCGGCAGCGGGCCAGTTGCCCGGGCACCAACCTGCAGAACCGAGTCCAGCTTGTGAATGACGCCCGGGGCGCCGGCGAGCAGCCATCGATGGATTTCAGCGGAGTCGGCCGGGGAAGCCAGCTGCGCTTTCTTGTCAATCAGATCGGCTACACCTTCGTTCAGGACCACGTTCAGGGCCCAGAGCAAGGCCTGATCGGACTCCGGCGCAAAGCTGAAGTCGAGGCCGGGGCGCAGCTGGTGGTGCATTTCGTGGGCTTCGAGAATACCGTTCTTGGGCTTGTTCCAGTCGACGGCCGACTTCAGGCTGAACACCAGCCCGGCCTGCTCGGAAATAGCGTCGTTGCCGATAGCCACGTAAGCCAGCTGCAGGTTCTGCACTGTAGTATGGGCGCGCTGAGGCAGGTATTCGTAGGCGTAGCGGTACATCAGGTCGAGGTAAGCCGGTTGGCGGGCAGTTTCCGTCAGATACTGGCGGTATTCCGGTTCCCGCTGCTTGTAGTCGTTCACCAGCACGTAGTACCATTTCTTGGCCGCCAGCTTGGCCTGGCGCAGGGAGTCGAGGCTGGGTCGGTACACCACCTCGATGGCCCGACGGTAGCTGTTCAGGTCAGCAAGGTTGCTGCCAAACACGCTTTTCACGTAGCGGTTGTTGGCGGGCACCGCCAGAAACGACTCCCACATGGCATCGGTGAGAGGCTGATCCTGCCGCAGGGCGTCCGTCATTTCCCAGTAGCGCAGGGCCGCGTCGATGTTCACGGTTTGAGCGGAGGCAGTCTGGGAGTGCGGACCCAGCAAAAGCAGCAAAGCGAGCAGCCAGAAGGTAAAGCGTTTCATACAGCCGGAGAGTAAGGGTTGCGAAAAGAATAAGCCAAAGGTGCGGGCCCGGGCCGGCGCCCGAAACTTTATTATAGCAACCAACTCAAACCTGATGTAAACCCGTGGGCCGGGCTACCGGCCAGGTTATCCGCCCAACGCGGGGGTTGGCATCGGCTACGGGGGCGCTGGCATAAAACCTGAGCAGATGCGGCCTCCGTGGCCTAGCTTTAAGCCATGAACCGCCAAACACTGCTTTTTCATCTGCTGGGCTGGGGGCTGCTTATCGCCTATGATGCCGTGGGCATCGTGAGCGGACACCCCGCCAACCTGGGGCCGCTGCTGTTGCTGCAGTTTACGTTCCGGCTCAGCATGATGAGCGTGTTTTACTACTGCTTTCTGCTGATATACCCGCGCTTTGTGCGCAAAAACCGGATTCCGCAGCTGCTGCTGGGCATTCTGCTGGCGCCCGTCGTTTTCACGACCACGCGCTATGCGCTGGAGCAGGTGCTGATGCCGCTGCTGTTTGGGTTCAGCAACTATACCGGCGAGGTACGCCTGCTGGCTTATCTGCGCGACAACCTGACCCAGGGCCTGCCCATGGTGATGGTGGCCGCGGCCGCCTGGGGCGTGAAGGACGCCTTTGAGCGCGAAAAGCAGCGTGAAACCCAACTCCTGCTGCAGGAAAAAACCCAGGCAGAGCTGGCCTTCCTGAAAACGCAGATCAACCCCCACTTTCTTTACAACACCCTCAACTACCTCTACGCCGAAGCCTACCTCGTCTCGGAGCCGCTGGCCGAGGCAGTGCTGCGCCTTTCCGACCTGATGCGCTACATGCTGCACGACAGCCCCGACGGCCATGCGGAGCTGCGCCGGGAAGTGGACTACCTGGAAAACTACCTGGCGCTGCACCGTCTCCGGTTCGAAAAGAAGTTTTATGTTGACTTCCGGCAGCAGGGCCTCATCAACGGGCAGCGGGTGCCTTCGCTGCTGCTGGTTCCCTTCGTCGAAAATGCCCTCAAGCACGGCATCGTGCACCTAGCCGAGTGCCCCGTCGAAATCGAGCTGAGCTTGCCTTCGCCCACCCAGCTGCGCTTTTCGGTGCGCAACCGCATCAGCCACCACCAGAAAGACAGTACCACCGGCATCGGGCTGACCAACGTGCGCCGGCGGCTGGAGCTGCTTTATCCCGGCCGTCACCAGCTGCACGTGCATACCGACGGCACCACGTACGCCACCGAGCTGCAGCTTACCCTGGCCTGAACCCACCCGAAAAGCAAACCTCAGCCGCCGGCCTCCCGGCATTATATCAGCTTCGCCCCCGATGATTCGTTGTATTGCCGTTGATGATGAAGCCTACGCGGGCCGCCTGCTGGCCGCCTACATCGAGAAAATTCCGTTTCTGACCTTGGCCGGGCTGACTACCAACCCCATCGAAGCGCTGCAGTGGGTGCAGGAAGGCCGGGCCGATCTGGTGTTTCTTGATATTCAGATGCCGGAGCTGACGGGCCTGCAGTTTCTAAAAATCTGCGGGCACCGCTGCAAGGTCATTCTCACCACGGCCTACCCCGAGTACGCGCTGGAAGGCTACGAGCACGATGTGGTGGACTACCTGCTGAAGCCCGTTTCCTTCGACCGGTTTTTGCGGGCCGTGCAGAAAGCCCAGGCTCTGCTGGCGCCGGCCACGCCAGCGCCGCCGGTCGCTTCCCCCGCGGCTCCCGCCCCGGCAGGCGGCTACCTGTTTGTGAAAGGCGACAGCAAAAACAAGTTCATGCGCGTCAGCCACGCCGATATTCTGTATGCCGAGGCGCTGGGCAACTACCTGGCCCTGCACACGGCCAACCAGCGACTGGTTACCTATCAAACCCTGAAGGAGCTGGCCGACCAGCTGCCCCAGCCCGCTTTTCTGCGCATTCATAAGTCGTACCTGGTGGCCGTGGATAAGATCAGTATGATTGATGGCAACATTTTGTATATCGGGCAGCAGGAGCTGCCCATCGGCGAAACGTACCGGGAAAGCCTTTACCGCCTGGTGCGGGAGTAGCGCTTAGAATCAGGCGTTTGGTCTTACCGAAAAGCCTGAGTATCTTTCTCCTGCTCGTATCTGACTATTCCTTTATGACCCGTGTAGCGGCTGCTTTTCTCGTCGTTGTCTTGACGCTCTGGCCCCAGCGGCCGCAGGCCTGGGGTTTTTTCGGGCACCGCACCATCAACCGGCTGGCCGTGTACACGCTGCCGCCCGAGCTGCTGGGCTTCTATAAGAGCAACATCGACTACCTCACCGAAAACGCCACCCGCCCCGACTCGCGCCGCTCCGTAGTACCCGAGGAGGCCCCGCGCCACTACATCGACCTGGACGTGTATGGCGACAGCGCCGCTTACAAGCTGCCACGCAACTACGCCGACGCCGTGGCCCGCTACAGCCTCGATACGCTCCAGCGCCACGGCATTGTGCCCTGGCACGTGGTGGTGATGAAAAATCGCCTGACCGAAGCCTTCCGCAGCCGCAACGCCGACCGGATTCTGAGCGTGTCGGCCGACCTGGGGCACTACGTGGCCGATGCCTGCGTGCCCCTGCACACCACCCATAACTACAACGGGCAGCTCACGGGGCAGCGCGGCATTCATGGGCTTTGGGAAAGCCGCCTGCCGGAGCTGCTGGCCTCGGGCTACGACTTTTTCACGGGTCCGGCCCCCTATATCGAACGGCCCACGGCTGCTATCTGGGCCACCGTCACGCGCTCCAGCAACGCCGTCGACTCTGTGCTGCGCTTTGAGAAGGAGCTGACGACCAAATTCCCGGACGACAAGAAATACACCTTTGAGCAGCGAGGCAATGCCACCGTGCGCACCTACTCCCGCGAGTTCAGCCGCGAGTACCACCAGCGCCTCAGCGGGCAGGTAGAGCGGCAGATGCGCCTGGCCGTGCGGCTGGTGGGCGCGTTCTGGTACACCGCCTGGGTGGATGCCGGCCAGCCCGACCTGCGCAACATGCCCCGCACCGTCTCGGCCGAGGAGCAGCAGCGCCTGGCCCGCGAAACCGAGCAGCTCCAGCAGGCTCCGGTTACCAACGCCCCCGGCCACGCGGACTAAAGCGGTGAAATAGTAAGCTGGTGAAATGGTGAGTTGACGTTCTAACTGCGCAATTTGCTTCAACAGGCGGGTTTAGCGCCAGTACAACATCCAAACTCACGATTTCACTCCTCACCATTCACCTTATGAAAGGCTTGCTTACGCTGGTGCTGCTCTCGGTTTCCAACCTGTTTATGACGTTTGCCTGGTATGGGCACCTGCAGTTTAAAAAGCTGCCGTGGTTCAGCAAGCTGGGGCTGGTGGGCATTGTACTGGTAAGCTGGGGCTTAGCCTTCTTCGAGTACGTGTTTCAGGTGCCGGCCAACCGCATCGGCTTCGAGGAAAATGGCGGCCCCTTCAGCCTGTTTCAGCTCAAAGTCATTCAGGAAGTGGTGTCCCTGACGGTGTTTACGCTGTGCGCGGTGTACGTCTTCAAAACCGAAAAGCTAGGCTGGAACCACCTGCTGGGCTTTGGGCTGCTGGTGGCCGCAGTGTATGTGATATTCCGGAAGTGGTGAGAACCAACTCAACTATTATCTGACCTTACGGCGGAAAAATACTGGTTTTGCATAGATAATTTCTATGTTTAACCCCGTCAATCAACCTTCTCCCTCTTTTTTCTATTCTCTTTGCATGGAGCAGACCTACAATTCCACCATGAATACTCCGCCCGCGGGCGGCCCGCCACCCAAAAACTGGCTGGTAGAATCTATCCTGGTCACCATCTTCTGCTGCCTTCCCTTCGGGATTGTAGGCATCATCAACGCCGCCAATGTAAACTCCAGCATAGCCCGGGGTGACTACGCCGGGGCACTGGACGCTTCCCAGAAAGCCGGCAAATGGACGAAAATCGGGTTTTTCGTTGGCCTGGGAGGCATTGTACTGTACATCCTTTTCATGTTCGTGTTCGGTGGCCTGGCTATGATGAACGCCGCCTCCCAATAATCCGCTTTTCAGCGTGCCATTAGTTTCCGTCAGCAGGGCCAGCGTACTGGGCCTCGGCATACTCGCCGGGCTTACGCTGGCCCTGTTGTATTTCCGCCTCGACCCGGCCCACTACCCTTTTCCCCGCTGCCCGATCAACTGGCTGACCGGCTGGCACTGCCCGGGCTGCGGCACGCAGCGGGCCTTGCACGCTTTGCTGCGCGGGCAGCTGGCGCGGGCCGCCGGCCTCAACCTGCTGGCCGTAGCGTGCGTGCCGCTGCTGCTGCTGGGTGGCCTGCTCGAAGTCGGGGCCTTTCTGCGGCCGCAAAACCGGCGTCTTTCCTGGCTTTACCAACCCTGGCTGGGCTGGACGGTAGTTGGCAGCACCCTGCTATTTACGGCCCTGCGAAACACGCCCACCACACTGGGAGTTTGGCTGGCGCCTTAGCGCCTGCACAAGGGCATAAAGACGCGCAGCCAACGCGAAACCAACATTTTGAGCTTACAGACAGGGACGGGTAAGCTCGTCTTTAAGTTCGCCCTGCCTCCTTCTGAGTCTCATCCGGACGTGCTGGTTGCGGCTGATACGGCTGACCTCTTCAACCTCTTGCAGGCGCTTGCGTAGGAAACGCGCTGCCCACCCCGGGCGGATTCCCTTTCCTATGCCACAAAAACTCTACTCCTGGCTGAGCGGCTTGCTCGTGCTGCTCAGCATTTCTACCACCCACGCGCAGAAAGTGGGCCTGGTGCTCAGCGGCGGCGGGGCCAAAGGGCTGGCCCACGTGGGCGTGCTGAAGGTGCTGGAGAAAAACCGCATCCCCATCGACTACATTGTGGGCACCAGCATGGGCGCTATTGTAGGCGCTATGTACGCTGCCGGCTACTCCCCCGACGAAATTGAGAAGATCGTGCTCAGCCAGGCGTTTCAGGACTGGGTGGCCAACCGCCCCCTCAACGGCAAGGTGTACAACTACTTTGAAACCGACGACAACCCCGCCGCCCTGCACCTGGGTCTGGCCATCGACAGCAAGTTCAAGACGCGCATCACGCCGCGCCTGATCAACGACGCCACCCTCAACTACCAGCTGGCCACCATGCTGGCTCCCGCCGGCGCCATCTCCGACTACGACTTCGACCGGCTGCTGGTGCCCTACCGGGCCGTGGCTTCCGAGGTATTCACGCGCAAGCGCGTGGTGCAACGCAGCGGGTCCCTGGCCGATGCCGTGCGCAACTCCATGGCTTTTCCACTGGCGTTCCGCCCCATCCGGCAGGCCGATGGCCGCTACCTTTTCGACGGGGCCGTGGTAGATAACTTTCCCACGGGCGTGATGAAGGAAGAGTTCAAGCCCGATATTATGATTGGGGTGAACGTGGGCGACGTGGCCTACAAGCAGTACCCCAAGGATAAGGATGACCAGCTGCTGACCGGCACGCTCGTTTTCCTGGGCTCCAACGTGGCCGATACGCTGTCGGTAGGGCCCAACGGTATCTTCATTCAGCCTGACTTGGAAGGCTACGGCGCCGGCGACTTCAACCGCGCCAAGAAGCTGGTGAACCTGGGCGAAACTGCTGCCGAGGCCAAGCTGGCGTTGATGCTGCGCCGCATTCCGCGCCGCGAGGATACGCTGGCTTTGCAGCAGCGCCGCCGGGCTTTCCAGGAGCGCGCGCCCCGCCCCGATTTCAAGCAGGTGAACGTGCAGGGCCTGCCCACAGAGCAGCAGGCCTTTGTGCGGCGCTTTTTCCGGCGCACCGGCACCAGCTACACGCCCTCTGATATCGAGGAAGGCTATTTCACGCTGGTAGACAACGACTTCTTCTCCAACGTGTACCCGCGGGTGATGTATGATAAGCAGAAGCAGGGATACGTACTGAGCGTGGATGCCCGCCAGGCCAACAACCTCACCGCCGACCTGGGCGTGCTGCTGTCTACGCGCTCCATGAGCAACTTTTACCTGGGCGGCTCCTTCCGCTACCTCAACCGCTACCTCTACACCGTGCAGGCCAACGCCACCGTGGGCCGTTTCTACAATGGGGTGCATGCGGCATTCCGCGTCAGTGTGCCGGGCCGGTTTCCGCTTTACATCCAGCCCCAGCTTACGTTCAACAACTTCAACTATCAGGACACCGGGGGCCTGCTGGGGACCAACACCGAAACCACCCAGATTCAGCAGCGCGACCTGATAACCAACGTGCAGATTGGCATCAGCCCCAACTACCGCAGCCGCTACATCCTCACGGCCGGGGCCTTTACCAACCGTGACCGATTTGCCAATACCGATTCGCTGAACAGCCAGGACAACCTCGACCAAAGTAGCCTCAGCGGTTTCACGGCAGCGCTGCGTTTCGAGCGCAACTCCCAGAACCGGCGCCAGTATGCTACCCTGGGCCGCCGCGTGGAGTTTGGCTTCCGGGCCGTGTCGGGGGTAGAGAACTACGACCCCGGCAGCACGGCCCTTGAGCTGGAGGGCCGCAAGAAAAACCACCAGTGGCTCCGGGCCAGCGCGTTTATCGAGCAGTTTTTCTCGCTGAATAAGGTTGACAGTGTAGGAGTGCGCACGAAATCCTGGGGCTTCACCACCGACTTAGTGGCTACTACGCAGGGAAGGTTTGCCACCTACCGTTCCTCGCTCACCGCCTCCCCCGCTTTCCTGCCCCTGCCCGACTCCCGCACCCTGTTCCTGGACCGCTACCGGGGCACAGCCTATGCTGCCGGCGGGCTGCACTACGTGCAGGCGCTGTTTGGGCCCGTGGAGTGGCGTACTTCCGTATACGCGCACGTGCTGGTGCGTCCCTGGGGCCGCGACCCCAACAACACTTTGCTCGCCAAACGCGAGAATACCGTTTCTCGGCCCTACCTCACGGCCATGACGGGGCTTACCTACCAGACGCCCGTAGGGCCGGCGTCGCTGCAGTTCATCACCTACGATGAGCGGGAGCACCGCTTCGGCGTGTTTGCCCACATCGGCTACGTGCTATTCCGCGACCGGTCTCTGGATTAGGTTGTTTCGGGTTGGTTGTTCGTTGTTTGCTGTTACCTTATTCAGTATGAAGCTGGCCGTCATTGCCATCTGAAAACGAACAACTGCAAACAAACAACGAACTATGGGCTACTCAACTACTCCGGCTGCTGCGTAGGATAGTGCGGTGGTTCCTCCCCCGCTGTGTGGGGCGAGGCGGGACCAGGGCCGCAGCCGGCCAGCACGGCGCATTCCAGGTCTTCACCGTGGTGCAGGTAACGAAACAGCACCGTAGCCAGCCACGTGGCCAGCGGCGGCGCCACCCAATACAGCCACAGCCCTTGGTAGCTACCGGCGGCCAGCGCCGTGCCCAGGGAGCGGGCCGGGTTCAGGCTCATGCCAGAATAGGGCGTTTCGAACACAATGTACACGGCCAGCAGCAGCCCCAGTACCACGCCCGTCCAGCGCTTCAGCCGGCCCGAATGCAGGGCCACAAGCAGCACTATCATCAGCAGAAAGGAAATACCAAACTCCGCCCAAAACGCTACCAAAGGCCCCTGTGGCCCCGGCTCAGTAACGGTGAAGTTTACGGCGGGGTGGGCATACCAGCGGCCCAGACTCCCGCGTAGCAGCTGTGCGGCTCCCACAGCTCCGGCCAGCTGGGCCAGCACGTACCATACGGCATCGGGGGTGCGCAGCTTGCCCAGCTGCCAGAACGCCAGCGTCACGGCGGGGTTGATATGGGCCCCGGACCGCTTGCCCCAGGGACTATACACGATGCTCACAATCACCAGCGCCATGCCCAGGCCCATCAGGGCGCGGCGTGCCACCGGCTGCATGGGCAGCCACGGCGCCAGCGGCGACGCGGGATGCTCCAGCAGCACCGTCAGCAAACCCGCGCATAGCACGAAGAAGGCCAATCCGGCTGCCTCAGCCAGGTAATAGGGCCAGTGACGACGAAAAGCAACGCGCAGATGGGCAGCAAATGGCATAAACACCTGATTCGGGAAAGCTGCCTTCTACAACGCGCCGCCGGATGGCCGGTTGCTACGGTTGAGCTACCTACCCGGCCCGAGAGCCGCTACGGCTGCACCAGAATCAGGGCTGAGGAAGCGGGCACTTCCACCGTTGCACTCACCCCGGCAACTTCCAGCGGCCGGATACCTTTGGGGTTGATTTCTTTGCCGGCCAGCACCACAGAGTACTTGCCACCGGGCACGGTCAGCGAAGCGGGCTGGCGGTTGCCATTGAAAAGCACCGTAATCGTGTTCCACTCGTCGCCGCCGGCGTGGTCTTTCAGGCGGTAGCCGATGGTATTGGCCGGCACGTTGGGCAAAAACTCCAGGTGCTCTTGAATGGCAGCCTGCGAAGGCAGACGAAAGGCTGGGTGGGCACGGCGCAGGGCAATCAGCTGGCGGTAGAACTCGAACACCCGCGCGTATTGAGCTTTGCGGCCCCAATCCAGTTGATTCACGGCGTCGGGCTGATTATAGGAGTTATGCGAGCCGCCCTTGGTGCGCAGAAACTCGTCGCCGATGGGCAAGAACGGCACGCCCTGCGACGTAAACACGATGACGTTGCTAAGCAAATCCATCTTCACGCGCTCTGCCTCCGGCACGCCGGGGTTGGCGGCGGCCAGCTTGTCCCAGAGCACCATATCGTCGTGGCAGGCCACGTAGTTGATGGTCTGAGCCGGGGAGTTGGCCCAGGGCGCTTTGGAGTAGTTCACCTTGGTATAGTCGAGCTGGGGGTGCTGAGTGGCGGCCACAATGCCGAACTTCACGCTTTCCTCCAGGCCCGGCTGGCCGCTGGCAAAGCCCGGCTCGGTCTGGCGGGCAAAGTGACCTTTCACACCGTCGCGCAGCTCATCGGAGAAGGCAGCTATGCGGTCCAGCTTGCCCACGTTGGCTTTCAGAGCCCGCTCGGCGTCGGGCACGGGCGAGCTGCCGGCCGTCCATCCTTCTCCGTACACAAAGATGGAGTGGTCGATTTCATCCAGGGCCACCCGTACGGACCGCATGGTGCGCAAATCCAGCACGCCCATCAGGTCAAACCGAAACCCATCCACGTGGTAGTGCCGCGCCCAGTACGCCACCGACTCCACGATGAGCTTGCGCACCATGGGCCGCTCGGAGGCCACTCGTTGCCGCAGGCCGCTGCGTCGGACAAAGAGCCATCGGCGCGGTGGCGGTAGTAGTAGCCGGGCACCAGCTGCTCGAAGGATGAGCGGGCGGCATCGGCGGTGTGGTTATACACCACGTCCAGCACCAGGCGCAGGCCGCGGCGGTGCAGCTTCTGCACCACTTGCTTCAGCTCCAGAATGCGGGCAACGGGGTCGGCGGGGTCGGAGGAGTACGAGCCTTCGGGCACGGTGTAGTGCAGCGGGTCGTAGCCCCAGTTAAAGCGGTTGGCCGCCAGCTGGCTTTCGTCGATGGAAGCAAAGTCGTTGGTGGGCAGCAGGTGCAGGTGGGTGATACCCAGCTCCGAAAGGTGGTCGAGGCCGGTTTTCACCCCTCCGGGCCCGGTGGTGCCCAGCTCCGCCAGCGCCAAGTATTTGCCCTTGTTGCGCAGGCCCGACTCCGGGTGCATGGATACGTCGCGCACGTGCATTTCCCCAATCACCACGTCGGTAGGCTGGCGCAGCTTGGGACGCAGGTCGTCTTCCCACTCGGCGGGGCTCACGGTGGCAGGGTCGAGCAGGGCGCCGCGCTGCCCGTTCAGGCCCACGGCGTGCACGTAGGGGTCGGGCACCTCGGCCAGCTGACGACCCTGAATGGTGGCCTGTACCACGTAGAAACGACCGGGCGGCTGCGCGGGCAGCGTGTACGTCCAGGTGCCGCCGGCCGCTTTCTGCATGGGGTACTCAGCCACCGGCGCGCCACCGGTGCCCTCGGCGTAGAGCTTGAGCTGGAGCTTTTCGGCGGTGGGTGCCCACACCCGCAGGCGGGCCTGCCCGCGTACGAAGGTCAAACCCAGGTCGGGGCCGTCGTAAGTGGGCAGAGCGGCGTAGGTATCGGTGGGCAGGGCGGTGCGGCAGGTGCTGAGCGACCCAAGCGTGAGCAGGGCCGCGCAGAAAAGTGGAAGCTTCATGGGAAAGGAAATAGGCTACGAAGTTCGACTTTTCCCGCTGCTATTTCACCTATATAGCTGGTCTTTCATGCACCTCGAATTAACGGACACTTACGTGGCTTGTGCCTTTAAACAACGCTGCCTGCGCGGGCCGATGAACTTCCTTGGCCGCGCTGCAGGGCTATATATTCACAGCCGAAGAGCAAAGCTGCGCAGCAGCTGGGCTATTTCCTGCGGGGCCTCATAAGGCAGCAGGTGACCCGCCCCGCCGATAATTTCCAGCGGCGTGCCTTCGGGCAGCAGCGGCAGGGTTTCGAGGCCGTGCACGGAGGGCGACATTACGGCGTCCTGGTCGCCGGCCAGGATGGTGCAGGCCACCGCTATAGCACACACCCGGTCAGTTAGGTTTTCCCGGCTGCCGTGCAGCAGCCACGCGTCCCAGGCAGCCCGGCTGCTGCGCAGGTTGTCGGCCACAATCTGCTGATGCCAGTGCCGGGGCAGCGCCCGGACGGTGATGCGGCGCAGAGTGCTTTCGGCCTCCGCCAGCTTGCCCCAGGCCCGCAGGCTGGCGGCGCGGTCTTCATCCGTCATGGGCTCGGGGGTGGGTGGCGAAGGGCTAAGCAACGCCACGCCGGCCAGCCCGGGAGGCTGCCGGGCCGCCAGTGCCAGCGCAATCTTGCCGCCCATGCTGTGGCCTACTAACACGTAGCGCGAAAGGCCGTGCTTCTGGATGAAGGCCGCTACCTCATCGGCGTAGGCATCCACGGAAAAGCCACCGGCCGACATGGGTGCTTCCCCAAAGCCACCGAGGTCGGGCGCCAGAAATGCGTAGTCAGGAGCCAGCAAATCGGCTACGGGTTGGAAGGCGCGGCCAGAACCGGCCCAGTAATGCAGGCCAACAAACGTAAGAGAATCAGGCATAGGAAGCTTGTACGCTCGGGAGTAAGCTTCGGGTACGCAAGCCGGACGCCCCCTCCCAGGCAGATATATCATTGCTTTGCCGTCGAAATGTCGTTGGCAGACATGCCTATTATCCTTGCCAGACATTTCGAATGACGTTGGCAGACATGGCGAATGTCGTTGGCAGACATGGCGCATGTCTTTACCAGACATTCTGCTGACAAAGACATGCTCTGCTTCTCGCGTGGGGAAGCGGGGCTGTTGACGGGGCAGAGTGCATGGCCGCTGGCGCGGCCGTCACCCGGGAGACTGACTTCTACCCGTCGGCGGGCAGACGCGCCAATTTTGCTGGCTAAGTCTGCCACCTGGGCTGGGGCACTTCGGGCTAAAAAACAAGCCCGCACTGATAGCTCAGTGCGGGCTTTTCTATTGACATCAACTAACCGGTTACAGCGCCTTCTTGCGGGAAGCCTGGAACTTCTTGATCTGCGGGTCGATGATTTTCTTATCACCTACCACCACAATGGTCATGGCCTCGGGACGCACGTACTTGCGGGCGGTTTCGCTCACTTGCTGGGGCGTCACGGCGTTGATGTTCTTCACCTGCTCGGTGAGGTAAGAATCGGGCAGGCCGTGCAGCTCCAGGGTGTTGAGCTGGCCGATGATGCCGCCGGGCGTGGAGTTGCGCAGCACAAACATGCCCGACTCGTAGTTCTGGATGCCTTTCAGCTCCTCGGTTGTGGGTGGAGTTTTCTGCAGGCGCTCAATCTCATACACGATTTCCTTGAGCGAGTTGCCGGTTTCCTGGGTGGTCACGTCGGCGTTCTGGCTCCAGTTGCCGGTGCGGTAGTGGGTTTCGAGGTAGCTGTAGGGCGAGTAGGTGTAGCCCTTGTCTTCCCGGATGTTGCGCGTGATGCGCGAGCCAAAGGAGCCGCCCAGCAGGGAGTTCATCACCCGCACCTTGGTATAGTCGGGATGCGAGGGGTCAACCACGGGCAGACCGATGACGATGGTCGACTGCGGGGCGTTGGGCCGGTCTAGGGTGGTGATGTCGGGACGGGTCTGGGACTTGGCAATTTCGATGTGCGGGGCCGGGCCTTTGGGCATGCTCACCCAGGCCTTGGTAATGGCCTCGCGCACGGCGGCGTTGTCGAACTTGCCGGCCACGAACACGGCCGTGCGCTGGGCGCCGTACTGCGTCTGGTAGAAGGTTTTCACCTGCGCCAGCGTGAGGGCGTCAATTTCGGCGTCGGAAGGAATGGGCCGGCCGTAGGGGTGGGTGCCGTAGAGGGCAGCCGTGAACTTTTGGCGGGCCTGGGTGCCGGGCTGGGCACGGGCCAGGGACATCTGACGCTTAAAGTCGGCTTTCACGCGGGCAAACTCGCTTTCCGGCAGCGTGGGGTGCAGCACCACATCGGCCAGCACCGCCGACAGCTCGGGGGCAAACTCACTCAGGCAGGAAGCATAAATCTGGGTCTGGTCCATGCCCACCGACACGCTTAGGTCGCCACCCATGCGGGCTACCTTGTCGGCCAGTTGCTGGGCCGAAAGCGTGGCGGTGCCTTCGCTGAGCAGCTTGCCCAGCAGATCAGCCACGCCTACCTGCCCGGCCTCCTCGTGCACGTTGCCGGCCTGAATGGCCACCATCATCGTCACTTTGGGCACCTGGCCGTAAGGCACCAGCTTCGCCTTCAGCCCATTGGAAAGCGTGAATTCTTCCTTGGCCGGCAGCGTGAAGTCGCGCGGGGTGCCACCGGCGGGCGGAGTTTCGCGGGGCGTGGTGGGTACTGCCGCAGCCGCGGGAGTTGCGGCAGCGGCCGGTTTGGCGGGAGCCGCGCCCGTGGTTTTGGTTTTCACCTTGACTTTCGTCTGGGCCAGGGCGGCCGGAGCGGCGGCCGAAGCCAGGGCCACGCAGAGCAGCCCGTTTACTAGGATTTTCATGGCGTGGTTAGGTTAGCTTTTGGCCAGCGGGTTGACGATGAGCAGGGTGCGGTTGGTAGGCCGCAGGTACTCCTGCACGGTGCGCTGCATGATGGCGGGCGTTACTTTGCGGAACTCCGCTTCCAGCTCGTTGATGCGGGCGGGGTTGTTGTCGAACAAGGCAAACGAGGCCAGCATATCGGCCCGGCCAAAGCCGGCAAGCTGGTCATATAGGTTGGAGCGCAGCTTCACTACGGCCAGGTCCAAGGTATTCTGGTCGATGCCGCCCTTGGCCAGGCGGTCAATTTCCTGGTCGAGCACGCTTACCACGGAGTCGGATTTCACGGTGTTGTCGTACACCAGGTCACCCATCCAAAGCATAGGACCGGAGTAGTTGAAGGCGTTGCCGAGGTAGTTGATGCCCCCGCTCACGTTGTCGGTGAGGCCGCGCTTCTGCACCATGGCCTGGTAGAGGCGCGAGTCCTTGCCCTGTAGCATAATCTGGTCGAGCAGGATGAGGGCGTAGTACTCCGGCGTGTTGCGGTCGGGCATGTGGTAGGCAAAGGCCAGGGCCGGCTTGGTGGCCAGCTTGTCGTCCTTGGTAAAGCGCTGCTCTTTTTCCTGGCGGGGCTCCGTGATGTCGGGCTTGGGTGGTTGGGTAGCGGCCGGAATGTTGGCGAAGTACTTCTCTATCCAGGCTTTGGCTTCGGTGGGCTCAAAGTCGCCCGTAATGGCCAGGGCCGCGTTGTTGGGCGCGTAGTAGGTTTTGAAGAAGGCCTGCGCGTCGGGCAGGGTAGCCGCGTCCAGGTCCTTCAGGTCGCCGTAGAAGTTGTGGGCGTTGTTCCAGTTTTTGTTGGCGTACTGGGGCATATCCAGCCACGGAAAGCCGCCGTAGGGCTGGTTGAGCACGTTCACCCGCACCTCGTTTTTCACTACGCCCTGCTGGTTGGTCAGGCTGGCCTGGTTGATGGCAAGGCCGCGCATCCGGTCGGCTTCGGCCCAGAGCATGGTTTCGAGCTTATGCGCGGGCACTATCTCGAAGTAGTTGGTGAAGTCGAAGCGGGTAGAGCCGTTGAGCGTGCCGCCGTTCTTCTGCACCAGCTGGATGAACTCCATCTTGCCCAGGTTCTGGGAACCCTGGAACATGAGGTGCTCAAACAAGTGCGCGTAGCCGGTCCGGTCGCGGGGCTCGTTGCGGAAGCCTACGTTATAGTAGGCCGCCACGGTAGCCGTGGGCGCGGTGTGGTCGGGCGAGAGGACTACCTTCAGGCCGTTGGGCAGGGTGTAGTACTCCACCGGAATCTGGAACGAAGATGCCGCCGGGGCCGCTGGAGCAGCGGCTGCTACCGGCGTTGGAGCGGGGGTGTTCACAACGGATGCGGCCTTGGGGCTGCACCCGCCGAGCACCGCCAGTAAGGCTGCCGTGCTCCATACCGACCCACGGTCGGATATGCGTGTTTTCATAGAAGAGAGGTTAGGATGAAGAGAACTGAAATGAGCCTTCAACCTACGCAATCTTCCTTGAATCAACAGCAATAGGCAGCAGGCGGCAGTACCAAATGCGTCAACCGGTACTATACGCCTCATAAAGCAGCCCGAGCCGTTGGCGTTGCGAAGGCGAAATACTACCTTGACGTATTGTTAGCCACTGTTCTTATGAATTTACTATACCATTGCCTAGCAGCGTTGCCCCTGGGCATCATCTTGCTCAGTGGGTGCAAAAAGGAGGATGTAGCCAGTCGATGCCAGACCGGCTGCACCACGGTGCAGGGCCGCTTCATGACCGGTAACGGGACCGAGCCACTACGCGGGCTACCTATCAAAGTGGTCTGGTTCAGGGATTATGGCTTTTTTGGCCGGACGGGCTTGCGCACCAAGGCCACCACTACCACCGACGCGGATGGCAACTACACGCTGCGCTACGCCCTGACGGAGGAAGAGCTGACAACGGGCTACCTGGACGCGGACATCGAAATCGTCAACCAGCCTGCTTACTACGGTATACAAGGCGCGCACGTGCCCACCGTGCAGCAGCGCGACACGCTACTGGTAGCGCCCACGTACTGGCTGCCCCGGCCCGCCAGTCTGGTGTGCAAGCTCCTCAACCCCGCCGATATGCAGACCAATGACCGAATCAGTCTCGATATTACCTTCAAGCCAGGGCCGGGACGGAATGGCTACGGCGGCACTGTTGCGGGCTTTGCCAGTCCGGCTATAACCGGTAGTAGCACCACCACTTCCTTTGACGTGCCCGCCGAGCAGCTGCTGCGAATCAAGGTGCTTCGGTACCGCAACTCCGACACGCCACTCACCGTCACGCGCGACTCGCTGTTGCTGGGTCGAAACGAGGAGCGCACCTACGAAGTGCGGTTTTAAGGCCTACTTCTCCACTTTAAGCGTCGCGGGCCGGGAAGTCAGCTCGAACATTTCGCCGTGGGGCACCATGGTTATCTGCCCAAACTCCCGGATCATCATTTTATAGCTCTCTCCTACCGGCCGGATTTTGCGGTCGAGGTCGTAAAGGCCGCAGGCATTCACGGAAAGGCGCTTCTCGGCCAGGCTGATGTCCCAGTCGAGCTGGTCCAGCAGGCTATACCACGTGAAGCCTACCACCGGCACACCGTCCTGGCGGATGCGCTGCACGTTCACCCACTGCTTCCAGAGCCAGCACTCGGCATCTTTGGCGTTGAAGGTGTTGGTTTCGGTGTGCATCACAGGCTTGCGGTACCGCTCGTAGTACTGGCGCGTCATAGTGTACCAGCCCAGCACGTCCTCGGCCGCGCACCAGTTGCCATCGGGCTTGATGATTCGCTCGTTGCGGCCGTAGTAGTCGTTGCCCATGATCTGGTAGCCGGGCGGCTCGCCAGCCATAAACCACTCCAGCTCGTCGCGCGTGAGGCCGTTATCCAGGCAGTAGAGCAGCACTTCCGAGTCGATAGTGTGGGCGTAGAGCAGGTCGAGGGAGAGAAACCGGAGCTTGTTCTGCAGCCGGATTTCGGGGCTTTGCACGGCGCGCATCTCGTGGATGTACTCTGCCGACTCACTTTGCACAATCACGCAGTCGGGCCGGTACTTGGCTATCTGCTGGTTGCCCATGATGCTGGCCGCCGTAATGTGCTTCATGGCCGTGATAAAGGCGCGGTCGTCCTTCAGCTGCTCATTCCAGATGCCGTCCTTGGCGGAGGCCCGGGCCGTCACGTAGATTTCGTTGACGGGCGTGTAGAACCGTACCCAGGGGTAGCGCCGGGCCACGGCCCCGCAGTATTCCGCAAAGTGCACGGGCAGCTCGGGGTTCTGGAAGTTGCCCACCCAGTCAGGCACGCCAAAGTGCATCAAATCCAGAATGGGTGTGATGCCCAGGCGCTTGATTTCGGCCATGGCCTTGTCGGCAAACTCCCAGTCGAACTGGCCGGGGGCTTTGTGGATGAGGTAGTACGGCAGGTTGTAGCGCAACACCTTCAGGCCCAGCTCCCGCACCAGCGCCAGGTCTTCCTGGTAGCGGTTGTAGTGGTCGGTTTCGGCCAGCAGGTCGCGCCGGATGGTGCCGTTGGCAATGGTGGGATACGAACACTCAATGCCGGTGGCAAACATGAAGTTACCGGGCAGGTTGGTGGGCAGGCCGGATCCGTCGTGGCCGGCAGCCCCGCCGTACTGGTCGCCCTGGTAGCTGCCGTCGCCGAAGTGTTTCTTGATATGCGTGAGAAAGGATTTCATACGTGAGCTGTTAGCTACCGCAGGCTGGCCAGAAACTTATCGGCGGTGCGCAGGCTGAGGGCCATGATGGTAAGGGCGGGGTTGACGCTGAGGGCGCTGGGAAACACGGAGTTGTCGCAGATGTAGAGGTTGGGCACGTCGAAGGCCCGGCCCTCGGGGTTTACTACCGCGTCGTCGCCGCTTAGGCCCATGCGCGCCGTGCCTATCACGTGGGCGTACCGCTCGAAAGCCCAGATGTCGCGGGCACCGGCGGCTTCCCAGATCTGGCGCATCAGCTTTTCGGCGTGGCGGTTCATGCGCTGCTCGTTTTCCTGGGCCGTGAAGTGCAGGCGGGGCTTGGGCAGCCCCCGCGCATCTTTCTCTTCGGCCAGCTCCAGGAAGTTCGCCGCGTGCGGCAGGCAGTCACCCAGAATGTTGATGCCGGCCATGTGGTTGTAGCTGCGCATGTAGTCGCGCAGGGCCTGGCCCCAGAGCTTGCGCTGGCGCACCATCTGGGTGGCAAAGGTCACGGGCATCACCCCAATGCTCTGCAACAGGTAGCCCCCCGCGAAATCGGCATTCTTGGGCCGGTGCGTGTCCTCGGAAATCAGCCCGCCCGGAATGCCTTTGTAGGGCCGGATGTCCTCCGGAAATGTACCCCACACCTGCATGCCCGGGTGAGCCATGAAGTTCTTGCCCACGTGGCCGCTGCTGAGGGCCAGCTCGTTGAGCATGAGCAAGCGGGGCGTTTCCACCGCTCCGGCGCACAAAAACAGGTGGCGGCAACGCTGGCGCACTGTCTGTCCATACTGCTCGTACACCACACCCGTCACCCGGCCTTGCTCGTCGCGCTCAATTTCCGTCACAAAGGCATCGGCCCTGATTTCGGCCCCGTAGCTTTCGGCCAAGGGCAGGAAGGTGACGTCCATGCTGGCTTTGGCCCCGCGGTTACAGCCGGCCTGGCAGAAGCCCCGGTTGGTGCAGGCCTCGCGCCACCCAATGCCCTCTTGGTAGTAGCGCGCCGACAGCGCCGCGTTGGCCGCCGGTGAGGTTTGAATCCCCAGTTGAGCACAGGCGCGCTGCATGAGCTGGGCTGCGCCGTTCAGGGGCAGCGGGGCCAGCGGGTAGCCTTTGCGGCGGCTCGGGTTCCAGGGGTAAGGCGTAGGCCCGCTGACCCCCAGAAAGTGCTCCAGCTCCTCGTAGTACGGCTCCAACTCTTCGATACCAAACGGCCAGTCGACGCCCTGGCCGAAGTCGCGGTGCAGGGTGAGGTCGTTGGCGTGGGCGCGGGGGGTGTAGGCGGTGTAGTGCAAAGTGGAGCCGCCCACGCCGGTGCCCGAGTTGTTTTTGCCGAACGCCACCGGGCTCTGGCCTGCCGACAGCCGCTCGTCGTTCCAGAACAGGAAGCTCTGGGCTTTTTCGTCGGTTGCGTAGTCGCGGGCCGGGTTGCGGCGGGGACCGGCTTCCAGGGCCACTACTTTCAGACCGGCCATAGCCAAGCGCGCCAGCAACGGTGCCCCGCCCGCACCGGTTCCAATCACCACGCAGTCAACCTCCTCCACGGGGTTGGGCAGAAGATCCGGTAGTTCCTGCTCGGTCGGGGCAGCGTCAAGGGCGGCACTTTCGGCCAAAAGGGCTTGCAGCAGCGGATCCTGGATTTCCGGTTTCACCGGGTTCAGCACACTTTCTTCCAGTACTTCTTCCTCGGGCATAAGGTGAGATGGTGAAACAGTGAGGTGGTGAAATGTGCTAAGCGGCAATGCGCAAATGGCGTAAGTCGAACATCAAACTCACCACTTCACAACTTCACCTCCGTAGGCTCCCGGTCTTCGGTTTCGTTGAGGCCTAGGCGCTGCCAGCCGGGCACATCGGCCATGCCCACGTAGCCGATTTCCTCCTGAGCCAGGGGATGAGCGTAGTAGATTTCGGTCAGCTCAGCCAGCAGGTCCTCAAAAAAGCGGCTTTGCGGAAGCTGCTGCCAATTCTCACCAGCGGCATTACCAGCCGCCAGCTGCTCCAGCACCGCATCTTGCCGGGCTTCATCCAAGGCAGTAAACACCTGCTGAAATTGCGCCTGCGCCGCCTGATTGATACCGCCCAGCCCCAGCCGGAAGGCTTCCCGGTCGGGGGGCATAGCATCGTAGCGCCAGCCGTCGGCGGTGCCAGCCAACAGGCGCTGGTCGATGGCAGGGGTCAGGGCAATGGGTGTTTCACGATCAGGCTGCGGGAAAATGCGGGCCGCCACAGCTTCCAACAAGGCATAGGTGGCAGGGTCAAAAAACTGGGGCTCGTAGCCAGCGGCCGAAACCAGCCGGGCTTCCAAGGCCGCACGGGTTGCCGGCGTTACGAGGTCGGTGGAGAGTAAAGCGCGAACGGTGCCTGCGGGGTACTGCGGCATAAGAGAAGAGTCAGCGTTAATGACGAGCTTCTACAGTACCACTACGCTGGTTCAAAAGTTATTATTCAAACAAAAGAAGTGCTTCTCCGAGTGGAGAAGCACTTCTTTTGGGGCGAGGCAGTAGCTCAACTACTGGTCGCTGCTCAGCTTGCCGCCCGTCACGTGCACGAGGGAGCCGGTCATGAACGAGCCATCCTGGGAAGCCAGCAGCACGTAGGCCGGGGCCAGCTCCTCGGGCTGACCGGGGCGGGCCAGGGCCACCTCGTAGCCAAACTTCTCGATTTCCTCCTGGGGCATGGTGCCGGGGATGTTGGGCGTCCAGACCGGGCCGGGCACCACGCAGTTCACCCGGATGCCCCGCTCACCCAGGTGCGTAGCCAGGCTTTTGGTGAAGGCGTGAATGGCCGACTTGGTGGCGGTGTAGTCGATGAGCAGCGGGTTGCCAGTCAGGCCCACAATGCTGCCGGTGTTGATGATGCAGTCATCCTTGGTGAAGTGCGGCACGGCGGCCTGCGCCATCCAGATGTAGCCTAGGATATTGGTATCGAAGGTGCGGCGAATCTGCTCTTCGGGAATGTCCTCGAACTTTTCCTGCGCCATCTGAAAGGCGGCGTTGTTGACGAGAATATTCAGCCCGCCCAGCTCGGCGCGGGTGCGGCGCACGGCCTGCCGGCACTGCTCCGGGTCGCGCACGTCCAGCTGCAGCAGCAGGCAGCGGCGCTGCTGGGCTTCTACCAGGCGCTTGGTTTCCTCGGCATCCGCCAGGTTTTCGTTGAAGAGCACGGCCACGTGGGCACCTTCCATAGCAAAAGCCACCGCCACGGCCCGGCCAATCCCAGAGTCGGCACCCGTGATAAGGGCGATTTTGTCCTGCAGCTTGCCGGCCGCGCGGTAAGTGCTGAAGTTCATGCCCGGCTGCAGCTTCATATCGGCTTGTTTGGCCGGGTAAGGCAGCTTCTGAGCATGCTGCTTCATGTCCTTGGCCGTCGGGCGCGTCACCGGCTTGGGAGCTTCCGCCGAAGCCTTGGCGGCTTTTTTAGCGGCGGGTGTAGCGGCCGATTTGGCCGGAGTGGACGACGCGGCCGAAGTCTTTTTTGCGGGTTTGTTGGCAGCCATTGGAGCGCAGTCAGAATGTGTAGCTCAACCATACGCAGAAACCGGGCGGGCAGTCGGGTGGGGAAAGGCAGAAAGCCCGCATTTTTTCAGGAGCGCATAGGCCTCGGCCCAAAGACAAACGCGGGGCGCTCCTACCCCTGCGCTTCTGAACCCCAGTCAAGCCTACGGCGAAACGACATAGGCTTGGCCGGGTGCGTAAAGAGAACTGCGGGCGCATAGTACCCCCGTACTCCTCAGTGGCTGGCAGCCAGTTATATCAGAAAAAGGCCCCTCCTGCCGGAGCAGAAAGGGCCTTTTGCCGTTGCTTGACCAGTGCAACAGCTAGTTGCTGTACACATCATTGGCCTGCGAGACTTTCGCCTCTGCCAACGAAGGATAGTCGATGTAGCCTTTGTCGCCGGGCACGTAGAAGGTGCTGTAATCGGGTGTGTTCAGGGCAGCTCCCTGCTGGAAGCGCTCCACCAGATCGGGGTTGGCAATGAAGGGCACCCCGAAGGCAATCAGGTCGGCCTCGTTGCCGGCCAGGGCTTCTTCGGCTGTTTCCTGGGTGTAGCCACCATTCAGGATAAAGGTGCCCTGAAAGATTTTGCGCAGGTGCGCCGCCACGGCAGGTACGCCCGGCGCGGCGGCCATTGGGTGACCGGGGCGGGCTTCCACCACGTGCAGATACGCCAGCTTGAAGCGGTTGAGCTGCTCAGTCACGTAGCTGAAAGTAGCTACCGGGTCGGAGTCCTTGATGCTGCTGCTGCCCTGAGGCGCGAAGCGGATGCCTACGCGGTCGGCCCCAAGCTCATCTACCACGGCCTGCACCACTTCCAGCACGAAACGGGCGCGGTTTGCTACGCTGCCGCCATACTCGTCGGTGCGCTGGTTGGCACCGTCCTGCAGAAACTGGTCGAGCAGATAGCCGTTGGCGCCGTGGATTTCCGCTCCATCGAAGCCGGCGCGCTTGGCATTGCGGGCCGCCTGGCGAAACTGGTCCACTACGCCCGCAATTTCATTTAGATCCAGCGCCCGGGGCGTGGGCACTTCCTCGAACCCCTGGCCAGTAAATGCTTTTGCGCCTTCGGGCTTGATGGCCGAAGGAGCCACCGGCAGCTCGCCACCGTGGAAAGCAGGGTGCGAAACGCGGCCCACGTGCCAGAGCTGAATAAAAATGCGCCCACCCGCCGCATGTACGGCGTCGGTTACTTTTTTCCAGGCCGCTACCTGGGCTTCGGTATGAATACCGGGCGTGTTGATGTAGCCCACACCCTGGGCAGATACCTGGGCCCCTTCCGTGATGATGAGGCCCGCAGTAGCGCGCTGCACGTAGTACTGCACCGTCGAGTCGGTAGGCACGTTTTCGGGGTTGGTCGCCCGGCTGCGCGTCATCGGGGCCATTACGAGGCGGTTGGGCAGCTCAATGGCACCGAGCTGGAAGGGCGTAAATAATTGGGTTGTCTGGGTCATGAGAAAAGTAGCGTGTAGCAAGCCGGAGCGTGCCAGCTTGTTGGTTGGAAAGTCAGTTGCCAGTAACCCGTGTAGCTACACGAATGTTTTCAGGTCAACCGCTTTCTTTTCACTACGACTTCTACCTCGGGTAGCCCCACCAACAAAAAAAGCCCTGTATTGCAGCAATACAGGGCTTTTTTTGTACCAGAGACGGTGACAGAACCTACAACTCAGAAGACTCAGTAACTATTTATTCATCAGTCGCTTGCGTGACACGCAGCAACTGTTCGTTTTCAATGGGGGGCGTCAGAGGGGGCGTCTTCCATCATAAACCGCTTCACCTCGCTCTTATCGTGCCCCAGCAGCTCAATTACTTCCCACAACCGTTCCGTCGTTACGTCGGGGGCGCTGGGAATAAAGCTTGACACGCAGCCCCGCACCCGCCACAGCTGTTGAATGTCGCGGGCTTCCAGTGGGTAGGGCTTGCGGTGCGGGTTGTCCGAGTACAACAGCACCTCCATATCGGGCGAGGTAATCTGCTGGCGGATGCGCTTGAGCATGACACTCTCGCTGGTTACCACTACATAGACCTCCCCCGGCTCCAGCAGCCGCCGGTCATCCACGAGGGACGTTACCACCACGTCGTGGTGATTAAAGATGGGAATCATGCTGTCCCCCGCCACCTCGAAGGCGCGGTACGACCCGTGTTCAAAGCCCGGTATTTTGTAGTGGCGCAGGTCGCGCAGGTACACGGCCTCGTTGTGCTGCAAGGAGTAGCCAGCTTGGGCATGCACCGGCACCAGAACTGTGGTTTCTTCTCCATCCTTGTCTACCGTTACCGTCAGCACCTGCAGACTGCTGCTCTGATGCGGCGCCGTAGCTTTCACGACAGGGGCGCTACCGCCTACTTCCATCGGGCCCCGACCCAGCATCAGCCAATCCGCTGAGACGTTCGGAAAGCAGGCAAAGATGTCAAACAGCGTTTCGAAAGAAGGCTTCACTTCGCCGCTGAGCGTCTTGTAGAGCTTGCTTGACTTCCCATAGCCCAGCTTCACGCTGGCCTCATACGTGGTCAGGTTGTGCTGCTTAAACAGCTCCTTGATACGACTACCTACTTCAGCATCCAGGGTGTTGGGCAAAGAATTATTGCCCTGTGGCTCAACTTGTTGCATTATTAGGCGTGTTTTGGTTTTCTTTTATGCGAAAAGCATAGTAATATGTGTACTGTTTTGTAGCAGGTACAAAACAAATATACATTCTTTTCGCATAATAACATGAAACAACCGCGTAATAACGGCAAAGCCTCCACCCTCCATGAACTGGTCCGGCAGTTAGGGGCCCGGACCACTATTGTGCAGAATACGCTGGAAAAGCTTACGCAGCAGGGACATAGCTTCACCCGTAGCACGCTGCATAGCGTCATTCGGCGTGGTTATGGTACTCCGGTAATTATTAATGCACTACTGGAGACTATCGAGCAGGAGAAAGCCGCGCAGCGCATCATCCAGCAGCGCATTGCCCAGCTAACCGAGCAGTAGCCATGCAGACCGTCGTACTCATTCCTGAGCCTGAGTGGAAGCAGATTCTGGGGCGTCTGGAGAAACTGGAAACGGCCGAGCAGCACCGCGCCAGCGCAGCAGAAGCTCCCCCGGATGAGGTGCTGCCAACTGAGCAGGCCGCTGCCTACATCGGCCTCTGCGCCGAGGCTCTGCGGCGGGCGCGCCGTCTGGGCCGCATTCCCGGTGTGCGCCTCAACGACAAGGACTGGGGCTTTCGTCGCTCTGCCCTTGATGCCTACCCGCGCCGCTACCACCGCCCGGCCGCATGAGCCGGCAGCTCACCCACGGGGCATTGTTCAACGGCATCGGCGGTTTTCCGCTGGCGGCCAGTCAGGCGGGTATTCTTACCACCTGGACAGTCGAAAAAGACCCGTTCTGCAACGCCGTCAGCCGCCGGCATTTTCCTCACGCCCATCAGTACCTCGACATTCACGATGTCTACGCCCCCACGCCAGTTGACATTATTTCCGGTGGCTACCCCTGCCAGCCCTACAGCGCCGCCGGGAAGCGCCGCGGCGCGACGGATGACCGTGCGCTCTGGCCGCAGATGCTCCGCCTTGTTGACGCATTGCGGCCCGGCTGGGTCCTTGGTGAAAATGTTGCTCACCACGTCCGCCTGGGCCTCGCCGCTGTGCTCACTGACCTGGAAGCTGCAGGTTATGAAGTCTGGCCGCTGCTTATTCCGGCTTGCGGTGTCGGTGCCCCGCACCAGCGGGAGCGAGTCTGGATTCTGGCCCACACCCACGACCGTGGACGCCGGGACCGGCCGCATCAACCGCAGCCCGTCACCGGGGGCGGCGGAACGTCCTACACTGGCGCTGCTGGTGAAGATGCTGCCCACGCCCATAGCCAACGATGCCCAGAATCCCCAGGCCTACCCCAGCCGCCTGAACCGCTTACGACCAAGCGCCTACCGGGGCCTGGCCGTGGCCCTGATGCGGGAGCAGCCGGTACCGGTTCCTGGCCTCTCACTCAACCCCCGCTTCGTGCTCGAGCTGATGGGGTTTCCTCCCAACTGGTGCGACCTGACGGAGGCACAGATGCAGCAGGTGCGCCAGCAGATGCGCCGGAGCCGAAAGGCTGGGCCCGCCACGCCATAAAAGCCGCCGGGAATGCGCTGGTACCTCAGATTCCTACCCGGTTCTTTCAGTTCATTGCCGACTACGAAGACGGCCTCTCCGCCGCGCCCTGACACTGCCTACCAACGGCCGGTCTGCCTGTTAATGGGGTATTGTTTCACCCTTTACCCTACTGTCATGCAAGCTGTTATCCTGGTTTCCGAGGCTGAGTGGAACGGCCTCCTCAACGAAGTTGCCCGTCTCCGCAAGGAGGTGAAAAAACTGAGCCCCCCGGCCGCCCCGCCCACCCCGCCCGACCGCATCCTCAACGTGCGCGAGGCGGCCCAGTACCTCCGGCTCAAGCCTGAGGGTGTCCGCAATGCCCGCCGCCAGGGCCGCCTGCAGGGCCTGCGCCTTAACGAAAAGGAGTGGGGGTTCCGCCTCTCGGAGCTTACCTGCTACCTCACCCGCTACAACCGCCGCCCGCTGGACGGCCCCTTACCCGACTAACCCTAGCCTATGACCACCCAGCTTGCCCCCATCGTCGGCCCCGACGCGCCGGCCACGCCGTCCGTCATCCGTATCCAGAAAGCCAAAGTCAAAAACCAGCAGCTCGTCTGCGAATTCACGGAGCAGCGCACCGACGAGGCCCCGCCCCGGGCCTTCACGCTCACCGCGCACGAGCTGGTTCACCCCGACCTGCTGCACGCCTTCAGCCGCCTAGTGCCACATCTATGTCTGCTGACTGAGCAGCTGACGGAAACACCCACCTACTGGCCCGAAGACCCGGCCGAAGCTTTGCCCTCTCACTTCGACCAATTCACCGTCACCGGCCTGAGTGTAGGTCAGGGCGGCGGCGGGGTGACGCTCATTGGCCAACGCATGCTCAGTGGCGGCAAGATTCTCAACCTCACCAGCCCCTACGTCGCCTACGACGATGAAACCAGCCAGGCATACAACTATGCGGGTCTGCTCGACACGGCCGTCCTTGACGCCTTAACTGAAGTGGAGGCGGCTCTCCGGGGCAAGTGCACCGAGTACCGGCAGCTTAATCTGTTCGATTCGCCCACCGCCGCGCCGCAGTCGGGAGTCGGCGCCTAACGCCGCCGGCCTGTGAATTACATCCGCCACACCCGTGCCATCCATGAGCAACTAAGCCGTCAGCCCGCCGCTACTCCCCACCATATCAGTCTCTACTGGGCTCTGTTCTACCAGTGGAACGCCAGCCATTTCTCCCCCGGCATCGACCTCCTCCACCAGACCATCATGCAGGCAGCCCACATTGGTAACGAGCGTACCTACCGCGCTGCGCTGCGCGACCTGGAAACCTGGGGCCTGCTCACCTACCAGCCCAGTACCTCCCGGCACCAGCCCAGCCGCTGTTTCCTGACGGACGCATCGGGGGCAGAAGTGCCCGAAGTAAACAGTCCTGCCAGAGGCGAACCTGCCCCCGGTAAAACCCGCACTACCACAGGCGAAAATGCCTCCGATACCACCCTGTTATCAGGGGCAAAAGTGGCCCCGGTAAAAGGCTCATCAGGTGCAGAAGTGCCCCCGGTACTCCTTATAGGGAATAAAACAGATTGTAGTAGTAAACATCTACATCAAAACAGCAGCGGCGGACCGAAAAAAAAGAGGAGCAGATTTGGCCGGACGAAGAGCTTTCAAGTGATGACGATTCATCAACTCCAACAAGCCATGCTAACGGCACAGGCGAAGCCCCCAAGACGCCGCGAATAAAGCGGGGTGCTGCGCAAAAAAGAAGGGGGTAGGCTCCAGTCACCCACGCCGTCCCGAGGTGCCATTCGCGGAATCTGAGTTAGCCAGCTACGACGATTTCGCCAACGCTTTTGCCGGCACCGACTACGCGCTGGCTGACTTACGCTACTACCACGCCCGCATCAGTGCCTGGCGGCAAAAGGGCCACCCGCCCCGCCGCCGCGACTGGCATGCCACCGCCATTCAATTCTTCCTCAACGATGCTCACGATAACCGCCTCAAACTGGCCCCCGGCGTCAGTGCCTACCAGCCCGGCGCTGCGTCCACCGACGCCGGAACACTCTTTGCTCGCACTGGCTACCGCTCCAAGTACGATTCGTGAGCTGGCCGGCACGCCCAACCCCGAGGCCCGCGCCCTGCTGGCCGAGCTGTCGGTAGGCCTCACGCCCCTCCAGGCTGCGCAGGCCCCCAAGCTGTTTCAGCTTCGCCGCCAGTTAGGGGAGGCCGTGCTGATCAAGCTGCTGGTCATCATCCTGCGGGCATTCCTGGACTCGCTGCGTGTCCCCGACAAGCCCGAGGCGGCTGACATCCTGGAGCTGGCCGATACACTCGCCTATACCTACACCCACGACAGCCTCAAAGACATCATCCTGGCCCTGAAGGAAGCCCGCACCCGTGGGAGCAAGTTCTATCAATCCCTTGACCCGTCCCGCATCTATGCGCTGCTGCAGGAGTATTTCAACCGCAAGGCCGAACGCCTCGAACAGCTGCACCTCGACCAGAAGGCCCAACAGGCCAGCAACCAGCAGCAGGAGCTGGCCCAACTGCAGCAGGCCGCTCCCCAGCTCACCCAGGGCCTGGCCCGCCGCATCCCCGTCGACCACCCCAACGCCGGGCACATTCGCCAGCGCCTCACCATCATCAGCCAGAAGGAAAAGCGTGGCCTCCTGACTCCAGAACAGGCCGAACAGCTGCGCGCCGAAACCACTGCCGCTACCCACCGAAACCCACGACCCGATTGGCAGCCTTCTGAGGTTGCTAGAACAGCCATTAGCCGCCGCCATCAGCAGACTTACCAACGATTTGTCGAGAGTAATAAGCTATAGAAAGTTGTTATGCTGATTGACTTCAATATAAATAAGTGCCACCCCAAGCAGACTACGAGTCCGCATGGGGGTGTCTAACTAATCATATTCGATACTCAGCTATTCCACTGCTTTGCTTGCCTCCACATCCTTCGTGAGCTTGCCGTTGAAAGACTTCCATTCACCCATAAGTTCTGTCGGCGCAGCATTGGCCATCGGCGCGGTCAACGTAAGGGTGAATGAGCCGTCCCATTTATCAGACCCGGGCTCATTAAGTATCAACTCGTATTTTACATTGCTGCCTTGCTCTGTAAATTCTTTGACAGACCCTGTCACAGGACGTTTGTTATTACCTGTCTTGTTCCAGCCAGTCAGTTTTCCTCCGATTGTTTCATCGACGTGTAGCACGAAAGGTTTATCCCCCAGTGTACCGATCCATGTACCTACGATATCCGCATTTTGCTCATTCGAAATAGGTGCTTCTTCGGAAGCAATAACTGCTTGCTCAGTTGTTGAGCTAGTTATTAGGTTCTGTTCAACACTATCGGAAGCGAGAGCAGGTTGTTTCTGTGTTGAAACTAATTGTCTTTGATCCTGCTGATAAGCGTCTATTCGAAATGTGTCGGTTTGTGCTACTGGCTGATCCTGCGATGCGTAGTAGCCGTCAGCAGATGTGGAGTCTGAACCCAAAGATTCAGCATGTGATTTGGGTGACAAAAAGTAAGTGATGCCGATCAGAACAACTGAACAGCACGTAGCTATTACCATTTTAGTCGGAGTGAACGGATTCTCAGCAGCATTATAGTCGATGGAACTTGTTCCACCGTGCATAAATGAGGTGAGGTCATTCTGAATAGCTTGCTCATCGTAGATAGTAAGGCCGCTTCCATCAGCTCCTGTCAGTCCCTTCCTTTTAATTGAGTAGTAGCGACGGCCAGCTTCGAGCGCTTGCACAGCATCGCCTGAAGCCAGATTATTCAGATAAACCTGAAGTGCTTTCAGTGATACTCCTAATTTTAGCAACACGTACACATAAGCTCCGACTCCAAAAAGGGTCAGTAATCCAAAAATTTGAAGCCCGCTTCCTTTACCATCCTTAAATACACCAAACGCCGCAGCAGCGAGTAAGCTTACAAGAAACAGAACCCAGAAATAGACTTTAAAAAATGAGAATACTGATTTGTTAGTAGCGTATTCGTTTTCAAGCATATTATTTTTGTTACAGCGTTGTATGATTATTTATGAAAGCAATATAGCCGAGTGCTCCTTTGCGAACCAAGATAGGTTATGAGCATAGACGTCAACCGATAGCGGTTTCGTGAACATTGCACCCATTTTCATGCAGTCAACAAGTTGATAATCAGATGTATTTAAGGCCAAAAGAGTGCACCAAAAGCAAAACCGCTATAGTTATAAGTGCATTCTAATTAGCTTATTAAAATAATTGCTTGTGATCCTAACCATAGTAAGTTAACGCATTTATGCAGCAGAAATAGCCAGGAAGCTTGCACCGCGTCTTACTTCAACTCATGCGCATCCTTATCGTCCCCGACTTGCACGGCCGCGCCAACTGGCACCAGTCGGTAACCGACTTCCTGACGGCCGCTACCCCGGCTGACCGGGTGGTATTCCTCGGCGACTACCTCGACAGCTTCACCGTCGCTGACCAGCCCATGCTCGACAACTTCATCGACGTGCTGCTGCTCCGCGAGCGGGAGCCCGAGCGGGTTGTTCTGCTGCTGGGCAACCATTGCTTCCCTTACCTGTTTTACCCCACTTTCCAGTGCTCCGGTTTCCGCCCCCAGTTGGCCCCGGCTCTGCACATCTTATTCAAAACGCACCAGGCCCTGTTCCAGGTGGCCTGGCAAATTGGGCCTTACTTATTCACCCACGCCGGCGTCTCCGATATGTGGATGGTGGCCAACCGGCTGGCCATTCGTCTGTTGCTGGGCCACCATGCCCGTCCCGACAACCTGGCCGACACGCTTAACCACCTGCTGGCGTCAGAGCAGGGCCGGCAGCTGCTCTGGCAGGTGTCCGGCTACAATGGTGGGCGCAACCGGGTAGACGGTCCCCTGTGGGTGCGCCCGGTACACCTGAGCCGGGGCCTGCTGCCCGGCCTGATCCAGGTAGTGGGCCACACGCCCCAACCGCACATCCACTCCGACATCAACGAAGCCACCCAAACTGGTTTCATCGTCGCCGACTGCCACGACCACAGCCCGGACGAGTTCCTGACGTTGCAGCTCCCACAGTAATCTGCTGGCCAGGGTCATTGCCCATCCTACCAAGTGGAGGCTTCCCGCTGTGCCACCAGATTCTCCACCTGCGGCCACCACTTCCGTACTTTCGGCAACTGCAGCTGCTTGCCATGAAACTGCTGCACGCCGTACGCATGCCCGCCCAGCTCCCCGAAGCCCTCCGCAATGCGCACCCGGTAGTCGGCGTCAATCCAGAACAGATGCCGGTCAAACGCGCGGTGCAGGTTTGGGCACAGCGCCAAGCCGTTGCCGATGGTGTCGTCGTGGCTCACCGACCAGGGCACGATGTGGCAGGCATCAAGCAGGGGCGCCGATCCGGTCGTACTCAGCAGCTGCAGACCCGACACGGCACAGGTTGAACTGTACGCCCGCAGCACCTCCCGCCCAAACACCGCACTACGCACCAGAACTTCTGTCTCGTCGGTCATGTCCACCTCCCGCCGGTATTCAGCAGCCGGCTCTTCCAGCATCTGCCGTCCCAGTTCGTCCAGCTTTTCCTGCCCGGCCTGGGGCCGGAAGTACTGCCGCGTCAGGGGAAAATAGCGTACCAGCAGCGCCTGCCGTATTTCTTCCCGTGCCAGCGGCTGCAGCACCAGCTCCCACAATGGTGCATCCAGGTAGGCATACGCCGTGACATCCCGCAAGTGTCCGAAGCTGCGTGGTGAACGCGCCGAGGTCAACACCAACTCCTGCCCCGGCCGGCTCTGCAGGTGCCAGAAGCCACTGCTTTGCAAGTGGAAAAAGGGCATGTGAAACGGGCAGGCCGAGTACTCCGGCCCTGGGCTCAACAGGTGGCAGAAAGCCTTGAAGGCAGCAATTAGCTCAGGCGTAATCCGGATTTGATTGTCACTGATGCTACCTTCTTCTATGCCTTCCAGCACAGCCAGCAGCAGCGCAGGCTTGTAGGGCGCCTCCAGCTTTATCCCCCCGATGTTGGAGGAAGCCAGCTTTAGCCGGGTCAGCTTATCCGTATAGCGCGTCAGATCAGTCACGGGTAGACAAGTTGGTTTGCCTTAAAAGTAAGGACGTCGGCCGCAATGCCGTTACCGCATTACCGCTCCGTTATTTCGCCCAGGCTCCGCACAGCGTGCTGACCACAAAATCCTGGGCAACCACGTAGTTCGTCCCCACCAGTAGCAAGACGTACGGCTCGGGCCGGGGTGCCAGGCGGCCACTGACTTGTGGGAACAGATAGGTTGCCACACCGTGCCGGGCGCACACACGGGCTGCAGCGTCAGCCGCAAATACGGGCACCGTGTCCAGCAACAGCCCCTGCCCACCCGCCAGATTGTGGGCCACAATGCGCCGCCACCACGGATGCCAGGAGCCCCGCACCCGGTCCTGCCATTCCCCGGCTAGGCCATTCAGTTCCTGCTTCAGCTCGACCAGCAATGCCCCCACGTCTGCCTGCATCGGCCGGGCGTTCATGTAGAGGCTGGTATGCGGGGCGTTGAACCCCCAAAGCAGTGGGTGTTCGGTATGGTAGGCCAGCTGCCCGCCCGTTCCACGTTTGAGTCCCCAGCTGTACTTGCCCACCAGATCTATCCGGTGCACCTCCGTCGCCGTTTCCAGCTCCAGAAAAGAAGTCTGCGTGTAGCGGATGCGGCCGGTTGAATACTGGGCCACGAATTGCAAGATCATACCGCCAAACTACACATACCCCTTCAAACGCCGCCCGCCAACTGCTGTTTCCAACTCCCACAGCATAGACTGCTAAATCTGCCGGAGCCTTCCAGGTCTCCTCGGCATCGCATCCCGCACACGCTATAGCTAGGCTTGAGCATCATCCGGCGGCTGTATCCCCTCCGGCATGAGTGCCAAGAACGGTAACATATTGCTTCTCACGGCAAACAGTGCTTTCAAAACATACCCCAAGGAATAGCCGGTTTCATCCGCAGGTCTTCGTTCATATAAGGGCATAATAATGCCTCTAACGATTCCTAAAGCTGGAAAGAAATACGTCATACAGCTTTTGCTATTTACTTTAGCATAATTTCTTGAGCATCTATTTTGAACGTTAAACTACCCTCCTTATGTGCATTATTCGCACAATAACACGTTTTTAATACTTATTATATTGTCTATTTTGCGTCATACACACTCACTTGCGCACATCATTATGCGAACAATCTACTAACTATTTTAGTATACTTGTCGCACCCAATCCGTTACCCTTGCCCCTATGACGTCCATCGAACTTATCGAAGTTGGCGCCCCCACCACCACGCTGTGGCTACCCTTGTTTGCCACCCTGGTGCCCGCTGGCTTCCCGTCGCCTGCCTCCGATGAGCTGGAGGAGCTGTTCGACCTCAACCGCATCCTGTTTCGTCACCCCGAAGCCACCTACCTCATCCGGGTAGCCGGCGAGAGCATGAAGAATGCAGAAATCCACGCCGGCGACCTGTTGGCTGTCGACAAGCACCTTGAAGCCGACCACAACCATATTGTGGTGGCCGTGGTAGATGGAGGTTGCACCGTGAAGCGCCTGGTTCGTCGCGGCACCAGTTGGTGGCTGCAGGCCGAAAACCCTGACTACCAGGACTACGAAATCACCGAGCCGGATAATCTGCGCATATGGGGCGTCGTCACCCATGTAGTCCATGAGCTGATACCTGGTAAACTCACGGCGCTGCTACGCAGCCGCGACTAAGGCAGGAGCCATGTACGGGTTAGTCGACGGCAATAATTTCTACGTCAGCTGCGAGCGGGTTTTTCAGCCCCGGCTCGAAGGCCGCCCCGTGGTGGTGCTCAGCAACAATGACGGGGCAGTAGTGAGCCGGTCGGCCGAGGCCAAGCAGCTCGGCATTCCCATGGGCGCACCCTTCTTCAAAGTGCGCGAGTTGTTGCGTCAACACCAGGGCCATGCCCTCAGCTCCAACTACGTCCTCTATGGCGACATGAGCCGCCGCGTCATGGCTCGCCTGGCTGACCATGTGCCCGCAGTGGAAGTGTACAGCATCGACGAGGCCTTCCTCGACTTGCACGGCCTCACCACCTACTGCGGCACGCTCGACGCCCGCGTCCACTCTATCCGTCGCGACGTGCTGGCCTGCACCGGCATTCCCACCTGCGTGGGCGTAGCGCCCACCAAAACGCTGGCCAAGGTCGCCAACCGCCTGGCCAAGAAACACCCCGAGCTCGGCGGCATCCTGCGCCTCGATACGCCCAGCCGGCGCGAGCGGGCGCTGCGCGCCCTGCCCGTTGCCGACGTCTGGGGCATCGGCTACCAGTATGCCGGCAAGCTCGCCACCCACGGCATCCGCACGGCCTGGGAGCTGAGCCAGGTATCCGAGGCCTGGGCCCGCAAGCACCTCGGTGGGGTGGTCGGCTGGCGGCTGGTGCAGGAGCTGCTGGGCCAGCCCTGCCACGGCCTGCTGCCCTCCGAAGATGGTACCCTCGCCCGACAAAGCATTAGCTGCTCCCGCTCCTTCGGCCAGCGCCTGGCCACCTTCGACGACCTGTGGGGCGCCGTTACCACCTACCTCAGCCGCGCCGCCGAGAAGCTGCGCGCCCAGGGCGACCAGGCCCACATCCTCACCATCTACATCAGCCAGGACCGCTACGATTCCCGCGTACAGCCGCCCTATACCCGCTCTGCTACGCTCACGCTGCCCGGCGGCCCCACCAGCAACACCCTCCAGCTGCTGGCTTATGCCCGCCGCTTACTGGAAAGGCTTTACGAGCCCGGCTGCCTCTACGCAAAAGCCGGCGTGGTGCTCGATGGGCTGGAGCCCCCCGGCCGTGGCCAGCAGTTGAGTTTGTTTACCCCGGCTGCCGAAGCGCTGGTGACCGCTCCCGACACTGGCCGCACCCAGCAGCTCATGCACACCCTCGACACGCTCAACCGCCGCTTCGGCCGCGGTACCGTGCGGCCAGCCGCTACCGTAGTAGCGGCTGGCCAGTCCGCCCCCTGGCAGGGTAAAGCGCAGCATAAAAGCCAGGCTTTCACTACCCGACTGGAGGATTTAATGCTGGTTGATTAGCTCCAGTAGTTGACATTACTACCTGAGCAGATACTATCTTTCAAATATGAAAGTCCTTCGCCTGCCTGCTGCCCTGCTTATCCTCAATCTTGTAGCTGCCTGCTCAACTACCCAGGACCCTGCCCCTACCACGCCCACCCAGCCGACCTCACCGCCCACTCCTACCACACCCACCCAGCCGACCACGCCTACCACGCCCACGCAGCCGCTTCCCGAGCACCTGACACTGGGCAACCCCAGCGGGGCTACCGTCGACATCAACCAGCCCACCAACTACCTGCTCAGCAAGTCGCAGTACGCCCTGAGCTACCACCGGGACCGGGGCATCCCCAACTGGGTGAGCTGGCACCTCGACGCCACCTGGCGCGGCTCTGCCGCCCGCCAGGACGATTTCCGGGCCGACAACACCCTGCCCGCCGGCTGGTACCAGGTGCAGGCCACCAGCTACTCCGGCTCTGGCTTCGACCGCGGCCACATGTGCCCTAGCGCCGACCGCACCAACACCGTAGCCGACAACTCGGCCACGTTCCTGATGACCAATATGGTCCCGCAGGCTCCGCGCAACAACCAGCAAACCTGGGCCAACCTGGAAGACTACACCCGCTCGTTCCTGGCCACCAACAATGAGGTCTACATCATCTGCGGCTCTTACGGCCGCGGCGGCACCGGCTCCAATGGCGGCGTCACCCAAACCCTCGATAACGGCCGCGTAACCGTTCCCAACCGTCTCTGGAAGGTCGTAGTCATCCTGCCCACCGGCACCGACGACGCCACCCGCGTTAGCACCAGCACCCGCGTCATCGCCATCGACACGCCCAACGAAAACACTATCAGTACAAATTGGGGCCAGTACCGCGTCAGTGTTGATGCCATCGAAGCCGCCACCGGCCTCGACCTGCTTTCCGCCGTTCCTTCAGCCGTGCAGCAGGTACTGGAAACTCAGGTAGATAATGGCCCCACTAATTAGGTCATTTAGAAAAAACGATCAGCTGTGGAGAATGGTCGTTAAGTAAGAGTTGCCTCGTTCTCCGGCCAACTCAGTACCCGCGGCTGGGCGTTGGCCCGCGAGTTGATGACAATGCTCACGTTATCCGCCAACCGGCCGTATCCCGGCCACAGCACATGGTCCCGGTTGAGAATCTGCAAGGCCCCATGGAAGAACTGCTCCAGAGAAGCCATGTTCTTCTTGTACTCTAACTTAGCTTCCGCCACGGCATTCAGCAGTGCCAGCTCAATTACCATACTGTCAAACCAGCCAACCGGGCATTTGTAGCCGATAGCCCAGCGGATGCTGGTGTCTTTCACCAGCCTCACCAGATCCTGTGGGTCTTTGCACACGTCACACGAGCTGATGATGACACCCTCCAATCGGTCCGTACGCCCCTGAATGGTCTTGCGCAGGTCTGCAAGTCGAACGTTGTTAAGCATCCGGCCGCTACCATGCGACCCTACATACAGCACCTGACGCGGTTCCCTGGCCAGACGCAGGTCATAGTCCAGCGCACTTCGCAAGCCGTCCAGGTCGTGAAAAGTGGAGTGATACACAGCCAGATGATCATGAATACGCTCCAGCCCCTCAAAGAAGGGCTGCACTGACAGCCGACGGGTGCCTTTTCTGGGCTCATCCCATGGATTTTCCAGTACCAGGAGGGCAATTTCTGCAGTCATTGCTATAATGAAATACTATCAAGCCAGCTCCTTATTCGCCTAGGAAAGCTATAACCAATCCGGCCAGCGCTGCCAGCAGCGTAACCAGCCCTATTACCTGCTGCCGTTTCAGCAGGCCCTGCTGCACCGCTACGGTCTGCTGCAACTCATCCACCTTCCGGCGAAGTTCGTGGTCCGGGGCGAGAGTAAGCTGCGCTTTCGGCTTCATCAGCGGTGCCAAAGCTTGCTGCAACTGGTTTTGCCACTCAGCCGGCATTCTGTGCTGCTGCGCGACCTGCTCCGAGAACTGTTGGCCCACTGTCTGCACTGCCTTCCGCAACTCCTCCAATTGCCGGCTCTGCCCGGGCCAGCCGGCCGACAAGGTCTCCAGCTGCAAAGAGACCTTGTGCTGCTGCTCCCGAATGGCGTGCGTATGCTGCTGTAGCTGCCCCAGCACCTGACCGTATTGCTGCGCCGCGCCAACGTCCTGAACCGTTTGCTGTCGCAGGCCCTCCAGCTCCTGCGACAGATGGTGCGCCACGCCCTGCATGAGCTGCTGCTCAACCTTCGTCAGCATCTGCGCCAGTTGCCCTTGGTGCTCTTCCAACCTGGCCAGTACACGTTGGTAGTGCTCCTCGTTTCCCTGGCTATTATGCGACTCCGCATGGCTTGCTACCAGCCGATCCACTACCTGCGTGGCCGTTTCGGAAGTCCGTGGTTGCGGCAGTCTGCTCACGTAGTCCGACAGCTGCCGGCTCAGCTGAGCCTGCCGTTCCACCACCTGCTCCGCGGCGGTAATGGCCTGCGTGGCGGCCGACTCCGACAGGGTCAGATGGCTCACGGCCGACTTAAGCCGCCGCAATTCCTGTCCCAGCTCTTCAAATACAGTTTCAGTAAAAGAGGAGTCGGTTAAAGGTTGTTCCTGTGACATAGTATGCGAATGACTGTTAAGAAGGGTAGCCCGCCAGAAACAGGCTGTTGAGGTGTTGCAGTTGCCGGAGCATCCGTTGTGCGGTGGCCTGCCGGTCATCTGGCGTGGGGTTGACTGAAGTTGATGTGTAGGCGGGAGGCACAGGCGCAGCATCTGCATCAACCTCTAATTCCCATGGCGCAAAATCACTATCCGGGTTGTAAGGGTGCTGCCGGGAAGGGCCCGCTGCAACAGCGGCATCAAACCGCTTCTGCCACCCCTCAAATGCCTGGGTATGGCCGCGCTGCCCCCGAATGTTGCGCACGTAGCCGAGATGACAGCGGAGCCGATGCGACACCAGCCCGGGTGCCAGCAGTGCCGACCGGATGCCGCCCACATTCTGCAGCAAGTCAGTCAGCCGCTCCAGGGCCTGCTCCTGATGTAGGAGAGGTGCCCGAAATATGTAAACGGCGCGATTAGAATGGGCAAACCGCGCAGCCCAGATGAACACCATATCATGCTCTTCGGCTTTAGCATGGAGCTCCATTTGTTGGGGCTGGTAAGCTAGTCCCATGGCCAACTCCTCCTCAGCCCAACTATTGGCTGTTTGCTTTATCAAAGCAGCTGGTTCATCCTCAGTACTGATGGTTGCTGCAACTGATGATCTTTGTCGCGGGGCTTTCTTTTCCGTTAGAATTACAGGATTTAATCCAGTGCCAGCGGTTAATTCCAGTAGATAACTACTGAATTCATCATGTAGCCCCTCATCCTCCCAGTAGCTTGCCGGGTTGTCAATGGTGCCTTGCTCTTTGCGCTTTCGCTGAAATACATACTGGTCTCTGGGCTGCTGATCAGTGGGATACTGATTCAGGGCGGCTTCAAGGCCCTGAATCCGGAGCAGTTCCAGCGTCTGGTCATCCACATGGGCTAGCACCGGACAGCCGGCATACGGCTCCCGCAGAAACTTATCGTTCCAGTTGTCCTCCGCGCCCGGATAGGCGCAGGGACGGGTGTGGGCTTTGTCGGCTAGCTCCACCTCCAACAGGCCCTCGCCGGGACAGTAGCAGTGTGCCAGACACACTCGGTACACGCTCACCCCATCCTGTTGTCTCACCAGCCGCCGCCGGCGCAGGTGTAAAGCACCCTTCATGTCCTGCTCGGTTTTTCCGGCCTGTTTCAGGTACGGTAGCCCCATACGCAGAAATTCCCGCTGCTCCGCCACGCGCAGCCGGCTATAGCCCCGCCGGAACGTGTAGTAGTTGAAGGTGCGCTGCTGGCTCTCCGGGGGCAGCGTCAGCCATAAGCGCACCTTCACCACGCCTGCGCAGCGGCTCAGGAACTCGCGTTCCAGCTCTTCCCAGGCCGGCAGCGCCACCACTTCCAGCGCGTGGTAGTCGCGCAGCAGGGTCAACATCTGGCCAGCCAGTTGCTGGTCTTCCTCCTGCCAGTATTGCTCTGACAGCCATTCCTCAACCTCTTCTGCGGTAGGCATCAACCATGATGTAGATTCTACGTTTTTGCCCAGCGAGCGGAGTCTGATAACCCCTTGCATCCGTTCCACTATTGTCCACCTCCCACCTTCACCCGGTGGCTCGATTGGGTAGCCATAGAGCCAGAGGGTCGCCTTTTGGAGATGGGTCAGTTTCGCGTCCAGGTAAGGCCCCACCGCTTGCAAAAGATCAGCGTGATGGGCTGCCGCCGGAAGCCAGACCTTCATTGCCGGAAACTGCTGCTCAAAATGGGCGGCCCGCAGGTTGCCCAAGCCTTGCCACCCCCGCACCACGGCCTCCGGAATAGCGTATGCTGTGGCAACGCGGCCGGCAAAGGATTCCGGCATGTTCCGCCCCACAAATTCCACCAGAACCGCCTGCTCAACTGCTGGGTGGTTTGCCACCAGCCCTGCGCCCCACCATCGCAGTTGCTCCATCTCATCCAGATGAGTAAAGACCCGCTCGGATATCAACAATCGGATACGAGCGCGCCCCAGATCTTCAACTGCGGAATACCGTGAGTTTGCCCATCCAACGTTTGGCGGCTGACACTGCTGCAAGATGCTTTGTAGCCAAGGCAGGATCAATGCGGGCTCATGCGCCAATTTTTCCGTTACTACTTCAGCAAACTTAACCAGAGAAGGCACCCGTAAGCTGGCATACTGCCCCCTAAGAATTCTTTGCTCACAAAGCAGACCTGCTACCACACCCAACAGCATCCTGCTTGCCGCTGGCAGGTAAGCCAATAGCTCGTTCAGTCGTTCACGGGCTACTTTCTCCACTATTGCCAGCCATGCCGGTTGTTCTTTCGCCGCCAAGGCCTGAGCAACAACCTCCCAACTTGGGGAAGCCTCCTTCAGGCCTTCCAGCCACCACCCCAATTGCTGCTCATCCGAAAGCCCAGCCAGTAACTTATCGCGCACATTCACAGCGCTAGTATCGTAACTGGTTCGGCTGCCCAGTGCCTTCAACATAGCTTTAGCCTGCTCATCTTTCCGATCAGCAGTAGCTAGTTCCGTCGTCAAGTACTGCTGTAACAGCTCCACCGGACACCTCTGAAAAAGCAGGGGCCAGTCGGTTTCGGGTACGTCCCGTACAATAGTACAGAGCCGCTCAACGGGCGGCGGCGGCAACAATTGCCGCTGCCAGTAGTCGTAATACTGAACCGGCTCTAGTTCGTTTACCAACAGATTGACCAGCCTGTTGTACCGGTACCTCATGCCAGGTTCTGTGGGGGCATGCTGCTTGGCTATTTCCAGGGCCAGTTCCATTGCCGACGACGTACCGGTTGGACGACCTGCCAGGTATTGATCGAACAATTCTGGTAAGGTGCTGGTCGTGGCGCGCGTGAACATTTCCCGCGCTTGATCTACTGATGCCTCAGCAAGTACGGATTGCAATATGGCGCTGCTGGGCTGTGCGCTGCCTCCCAGCACCCACAGTTCCACCTGTGCTGCCGCTGGCCAACTCGTTTCAATCAGGGCTAGCACCCGCTGCCGCAACGCTAGCAGGTGCGGCTGCACCATCCAGGCCTTTTGGGCCTGATATATCCAGGCTATGGGCTGCGTCTGCTCCACCCATTTCAGCAAGGGCCCTTCCAGTGCTGCCGCTCCAGCCGCGCTCAACTTCACCCATCCAGCCACCGGAGCAGGGTCTGCGCTGCCCAGAAAATACGGGAGCAGTATGTCATCTGCCGGCTCAGGCAACAAATCCGCTAGCCACCATTCCAGCTGCGTCGCCCCCGACAGATCGGTCACCTTCTGCTGCAGTGCCTGCAATGCCTCTTTTGCCCAGGCAGCGGGTAGCCCGCTGGTTGGCTTCTGTAGCTCCCAGGAGTAGTGTGGCGCCGGCGCAGATGCAGCCTTGTGCAAAACCTGCAGCACCTCCTTTATGGCATTACCCCGCTCGCCTTCCCACGGCCCTTGCCCACCGGCCTGCGCGAGGGCCGCAATAGCATCTGGCAGCCTGGCCAGACGTTGCAACACGGCCGGTACCGCCGCGGATACCTGATTAAATAGCTGCGTAGTGATGAGCTCTGTTGGTAGCCAAAACAACTTGTTTTGTTCCCAGGCCGTGTATAAGTCATCATCGTTCACATGGCCAATAAGGCACTCCCGTACCCACTTTTCCCCGGTTGCTTCGTCTACCATCGGCAGGAGGCCGCGTAGCGCCGTGAGTCGGGCAGTCCCCGGTATGGCAAGGAGCATTTCCTGACCAACCTGCTTCAGGCATTTATCCCGACGGCAGGCATCCACCAAACGGCGCAAAGGCTCCTGAGCCTTGGAGTCCGTCAGCGCCAAATCCAGCCGACGGCTCATTTCGGCAGTCAGCACGCTCTGCGCCGGCATCGGTACCAGCCCTTGCTCCCACCAGTGGACTCGCACTGTTTCCGGTAATGGTAGTAGGCCTAGTGCTGGAGGCTGCAGCATAGGTTCTGCTTGCACTAGATCAGGCGCTGCCTTCAGCAATTGGCTTATCAGCCGGTAATCCTGTAGCAGTGTCTCGGCCGAAAGTAGGGCCAGACGTTCCATCACGATATGCTTAAGCGTTGCTGCCGGCAGCTGGCGCAGCGCACTTAGTAATGGCGCCAGATCAGTTGCTTGGTCTAGCATCCCCAGCAATGTTGCTTCGTTCAAGCAGTGAGCATACCCATCCGCTGCCAGTCTTTGCCCTGCATCCGCCTGCATAGTTACCCGAAAGGGCACAGGCTCAGCAGCCAAAGCATCCCAGTGCAGCAACAGATCTTTCAAGTGCTTATAGTCCTCATCCGTCCTAACTTCCCCTAACTCTTCTAACAGCTTCAGCAACGCTGCTTTTTCCATTGCCACCTTCTTTTCATCGGCAAAAAGTGCTGCAGCCAATGCCTGCTGCTGTTCGCTGCCTTTTTGTATGATGGTGACATCTTTAGCCGTGGCCATTATGTTGCCCACAGCCTCATAGCGCACTAATAGTATGCTTCCCGGCACCACGTTATGTTGGGCTCGCAGCAGTGGGCTCAGCTCAATACCGGCTGCAAAGCGGCTAACGGCCACTCCCCAGCCCACGTAGCGGGCCGGGACCATTCGAGGTGGATGATGCGCTTTCAAATACCCTGGCGGTAGTTGCCTTACTGAGCGTACCGCCGAGGACTGACCGTCCTGTAGCTTTACGATGACAGCCTCTTTTACTTTAGGCCGCCAGCTCCCGGGTGATTTGACCTGTTTGTCAGTGAATGAATATTGCAGACCTGTATTCGTTCGGACCTGCCAACGTTCATCAGTATAGCTAATAATAATCCCAGTAAGCATAAAGTAAGACTCTAAAAAGAAAGTATGCTTGCGCTTACGCGGTAAGAACGAATGTTAAATTACCTATTAGCTATGCAATAGCCAATCTACTAGTTCGCACAACATAGTACAAATTTCCAATCGTCGCACTACATTCATGAAACAGACTTAATCCCCACGAAATTAGAAAGCATATAATGCAGGCTATATGAAAATTGTACAGTTTGTGCCTGTACTGGCTTGCCCTGTAGGGCCCGATCTGCTACCTTACTACCCCTTTTTCGCTATGCTTCCCTATGTCCGTCGAATCCTCCGCTACCCCACCCGCCGATAACCCCATCCTCAACAACCCCTACGACGAGCCCCGCAAAGCCTACCAGATGGCGCCCGACGGCAGCCTCGACTACAGCGTCATCAAGTCTGGCCGCCGCCCCTACTCCCCCGACGCCCAGGTGCTGCCCAAAAAGGTCGGCAAGCAGAAGGAGCTCTACGACGTCGCCGACCTGCCCGCCGTCCAGGACCACCTCATCAACCGTCTCCGCAAGGAAGTCGGCCAGTGGCGTGCCGACGGCTACCCCAACACCACTCGCGTCACCCGCGAGCTGCTTTTGTTCTGGTTCGAGAACAAGGAGCGCCTTGTTACCCAGCGCCTGTTCTTCGCCCAGCGTGAGGCCCTCGAAACGGCCGTCTGGCTCAACGAGGTAGCCCCCGCCCGCGCCGAGAACCGCGGCACCAGCATCCTGGCCGAGCTGGCTGCCGCCTGGCAGGTCAGCGACGATGCCGACTTCAACCTGCCCCGCCTGGCCTTCAAGATGGCCACCGGCACCGGCAAGACGGTCGTCATGGCCATGCTCACGCTCTACCACTACTTCAACCGCCAGGAGTACCGCCAGGACACCCGCTTCGCCGACTACTTCCTTTTCGTCACCCCCGGCGTCACCATCCGCGACCGGCTCGGGGTGCTCTACGTTGACACCCAGGCCCACACCGCCACCGACGCCAAGGACTACTACCGCCAGCGCGGCCTCGTGCCGCCCCACCTGCACCAGCGCCTCGCCGGCCTCAACGCCCGCCTCGTCCTCACCAACTACCACGCCTTTGAGCCCAAGCAGCTCCAGGGCAACAAGCGCAGCCCCTTCGACGGCAAAAAAGACCCCGTCACCGGCCTCAAGGTCGAAGCCAAGGAAGACTTCGGCCAGGTCATCCGCCGCCTGCTCGGCTCCTTCCGCGCCGGCAGCCGCCTGCTCGTGCTCAACGACGAAGCCCACCACTGCTACCTGCCCAAGGCCAAGAAAGCCGCCAAGGCGGAAGACGGCACCGACATCAAAGAGGAAAACGAGCGGGCTGCCGTCTGGTACCGCGGCCTCGTCGAAATCGGCCGCCGCTTCAAGCTTCAGCAGGTCTACGACCTGTCCGCCACGCCCTATTACCTCAGCGGCTCGGGCTACACACCCTACAGCCTCTTCAGCTGGGTCTGCTCCGACTTCGGCCTCATTGAGGCCATCGAGAGCGGCCTCGTCAAGATTCCCTACCTGCCCGAAGGCGACGACACCCAGGACCTGCAGGAAGCCAAGCTGCGCGACATCTACGCCCACGTCAAGCACGAGCTGCCCAAGCGCGGCTCCCGCACCCAGAAGCTGGAAGGCAAGCCCGAGCTGCCCACCCTGGTCAAAACGGCCCTCCACCAGTTCTACGAGCACTACGAAAAGGAATTCCACCGTCTCGGCGGCCTCTTCTCCACGCCCCCGGTGCTCATCCTGGTCTGCAACAACACCAACGTCTCCTCCGAGGTGTTCAAGTACATTGCCGGCTACGAAACCGCCACGGCCGACGGCGAGCCGCTCATCATGCCGGGCCAGTTCGAGCTGCTCACCAACTTCGACCGCCACACCCGCCTGCCCCGCCAGAAGCCGCCCACCCTCATCATCGACTCCAGCGCCCTCGACAACTCCGACCAGGTCGACGAGCAGTTTAAGCGCGTGTTCGGCCCCGAGATTGAGCGCTTCAAGCAGGACTACCGCATCATGCACCCCGGCCGCTCCGTCGAAAACCTCACCGACGGCGACCTGCTGCGCGAAGTAGTCAACACCGTCGGCAAAACCGGTTCCCTGGGCTCCCACGTCCGGTGCGTAGTCAGCGTGAGCATGCTCACCGAGGGCTGGGACGCCAACACCGTCACCCACATCATGGGCCTGCGTGCTTTCGGCTCCCAGCTGCTCTGCGAGCAGGTAGCCGGCCGCGCCCTGCGCCGCCAGTCCTACAACCTCGTCGGCTACGACAAGGAGGGCCAGCCCACCAAAGACAAGCGCCGCATCGTCGAATACAAGTTCCCGCCCGAGTACGCCCACATCATCGGCGTGCCGTTCAAGCTGTTCCGCAAAGGCGCCATCACGCCCCCCGAGCCGCCCAAGCCCCTCACCCAGGTGCACGCGCTGCCCGACCGCCGGGCCGAGCTGGAGATTCTCTTCCCCATGGTGGAGGGCTACCGCCTCGAAACCGGCGGCGACGTGCTGCGCGTTGACTTTTCGGCCGTCGAGCCCTTCATCATCGAGGGCCACAAGCTGCCCACCCGCACCCGCATGAGTTCGGCCTTCTCCGAGCACGAGCAGGAGCTCAACCTCGACAACGTCCGCCAGGTGCGCCTCCAGCAGCTCGAGTACTACTATGCCAAGCTGCTCCTCTCCGACAAGCTCGCCGATTCCAACAGCAAGCCCCGTACCTACTGGTTCGGCCCCGTGCGCCAGGCCGTCGGCGAGTGGCTCCGCACCCGCGTCAGCTACCTCGGCGGCGCCTTCCCCGGCATGATCTTCTTCTACGACGACAAGGCCGTCGTCGAGCACATCGGCCGCGGCATCTGGACCGAGCCCCGCTCCACCGACCAGATCCGCCCCGTCTTCTCCCACTATAACGACAAGGTGGGCACCACCTCCCGGGTGCGCGGCGCCACCAGCCGCGAAGTGTACCCCACCACCAAAAGCCACGTCAACTACGTGGTCATGGACAGCGAGTGGGAAGGCATTGCCGCCAAGGAGCTCGAACGACTGGAGGAGATGACCGAGGTGGAAGCCTACGTCAAAAACGACTTCCTGGGCTTCAGCATCCCCTACGTCAGCCAGGCCAAGGAACGCCGCTACTTCCCCGACTTCATCGTGCGCTGCCGCCTCTCCACCGGCCAGCGGGTCAACGTCGTCCTCGAAATCAGCGGCATGGCCGAAGCCAAAACCGACAAGCGCTGGTACGTCACCGAGCGCTGGCTCCCGGCCGTCAACAACGTCGCCCCCCAGCTCGGCCTCGACCCCTGGCACTTCCTCGAAATCGCCAACGACATCCGCAACATCCGCCCCCAGCTCCAGGCCTTCCTCCAGGACCTGGAAGTCCAGTACGCGGCCAACCCGGTCCCCGTCGTCGCCCAACCCGTCAGCTAATCCATTCCTCCCAGTTCACTATCACCATCCCCCCGTCCCAGCCTACGTCGCGGCTCCCAGCCGCGAGTCGTCAGGCTCCCCCTCACCCCCCGGAGAGGGGGCCGGGGGGGTGAGGCAACCTACCATGTCCGACAATCTATTCATCCGCTCCACCACCCACTCCGATACCCGCGCCCACATTCCCTCCCAGGAAGAAGCCGGCTACGAGAAGGGCAATGCCAAGGTCCAGCCCAACCAGCAGACCGACCTGCCCCTCAACCCCGTCACCACCCGGGGCCAGGACCCCGAGCTGTTCTGGCTCAACAAATATGGCAAGGACGGCCGCCAGGAGCGCCTCTCTATCGATATCCGCTCCCTCTACCGCCACGAGCACATCGTGCCCGAGAACCTCATCAAAGGGCTCTACCGCACCGCCGCGCCCGCCTCGGGCCAGCTCAGCCTCAACGACCTCTTCGGCAACGCCCTGGAACGCGACGAGCTCAACAAAACCAGCGAGTACTACCAGCATCCGCCCGATGGGTGGACCAACCGCCTCATCCAGGGCGACTCCGAGCTGGTCATGGCTTCCCTGCTGGAGCGGGAAGGCATGGCCGGTACCGTGCAGTGCGTCTACTTCGATCCGCCTTACGGTATCAAGTACGGTTCCAACTGGCAGATGCGGCTCAACAACCGGGATGTGAAGGATGGTCGAGACGAGTCCCTTAGTGGGGAACCTGAGCAGATCAAAGCCTTCCGCGATACATGGGAGCTAGGTATCCACAGCTACCTTACCTATCTCCGTGAGCGGCTGCTATTGGCCAAGGAGCTAATGACTGAGAGCGGGTCATGCTTTGTGCAGATTTCGGACGAGAACGTGCACCTCGTGCGCAATCTGATGGATGAGGTATTTGGTAGTGAGAATTTTGTAAGTGTAATTACTTTCAGGACTAAAATTCCTCTAGGTGTAAAATACCTTGCCAACACTCATGATTACATAGTGTGGTATGCTAAGAAGATAGATGTGATGAAATTTAACAAAATATATGTTGATAGGCAGTCTGGCGATGATAGTCAATTTCAAAATCTAGAACTAGCGGACGGGTCACGAAGGAAAATGACAGTAGAGGAAAAACTTGACGCTAAAAAAATACCTAAAGGAGCAAGAGCTTACAGACTAACAGATTTGGTTTCGGCAGGTCGAACAGAGAGCTGTGTCTTTGAATTTGAATTCAATGGGAAAAAGTTCTTTCCATCTAGTGGAAAAAGCTGGAAAACAAATCCTAAAGGCATAGAAGTTTTAATCAAGAAAAATAGAATACACGCTTCTGGAAAAGTTCCAGCATATATATTCTTTCATGACGATTATCCAGTTCAAGAATTATCAAACGTTTGGACAGACACACAGGGAGCATCAGATAAAAGGTATGTAGTCCAAACGACTGAAAAAGCTATACAAAGGTGTATAATAATGACTACCGAGCCAGGAGATTTGGTAATAGATCCAACATGTGGTTCGGGAACAACTGCGTATGTAGCTGAACAATGGGGGCGTCGTTGGGTCACAATAGACACTTCACGCATTGCTATAAATATTACAAAGGCTAGATTAATGACTGCTGTGCTCCCAGCTTATCGTCGAGCCAGTGAATCTGATATTAGGCATGGGTTTATTTATAAGTCAGTACCTCATGTTACGCTTGGTAGCATAGCAAATAATGAACCTTCTGACTCGATTACTCTTTACGACCAGCCCGAAATAGATAAGTCGAAAGTCCGCGTAGCTGGTCCCTTCACTGTTGAAACCCTCCAAGGTCTTGATCCAATAGCGCCAGCCGCGGCTAACACGGCCGCCGCCGCTACGGATTCCGAGGACCGGTTCGAGGAGCGCATCTACGACCACCTCCGCTCCGCCGGCATCAAGAACGGCGACGCCACCGAGCGGGCCGTCTTCCGCCGCGTCGAGGCCATTGCCTCCAGTGGCTACCTCCACGCTGAGGGCTTCTACGAGGCCGAAGGCGGCGAGAAGAAGGCCTACCTCCACATCGGTCCCAAGTTCGGTGCCGTCAGCCGCCAGGCCCTCAACGGCGCCATCAAGGAGTGCCGCCAGCGCGGTGATGCCGACTGGCTCGTCATCCTCGGCTTCCAGTTCGATACCGATGTCCAGGGTGGCCAGCAGTCCACCAGCATGGGCGCCTTCCGCGTCGACATCGTCCGCATGCACGACGACCTCATGCAGGCAGGCCTCATTAAAAACGATAAAAAAGCTGCCTCCTTCGTCACCATCGGTGAGCCCGACATTGCCCTCATCGACGCCACCGGCCATAAAGTCGCCAAGCCCCAGCCCGGCCAGGAAGTCCGCGTCGAAGTCCGCGGCATGGACCTCTACGACCCCATCCGCGACGAAGTAAAAGCCCGCAACATCAACGACATTGCCTACTGGATGGTCGACGACGACTATGACGGCTCTAACTTCGTCGTCCAGCAGGTCTTCTTCTGCGGCGGCGACCAGGACGAGTTCAGCAAATGGAAACGCGGCCTCTCCGACCTGGCCAAGCTCAGCACCAAAAAGAGGGCCGAGCACACCCTCCGCATCGAGCTGAACGAAGAAGCCTTCGACGAGCTCTACGGCTTCCAGTCCCGCCCTATCAAACTCACCCGTAAAGGCCAGCAAATCGCCGTCCGCGTCATCAGCCAGTTCGGCGAAGAATCCACGCAAGTGGTGAAGGTCTAAAAAAGAAAGGTTAGAATAATGACAAAGGCATTTAGGTTGGAATACATTCTGTTCAAAGACTCAGAAGAGTTTGAACGGCAATTTTATAATTTTTCTCTTGAAGAGAATATTCACTCAAAACAAGCTTACACAACAATAATCATTGGCTCGAACGGGACTGGAAAAAGTCGTTTATTGAGATCAATAGTAGATATATTTAACGATTTAAATAATATAAAGTATAACTCGAACTTACACACAAAGCTAATTGCAACATTTGCGTATGAAGTTCAATATCACATTGGAAATAATAAATATTTGATAAACTTTGATACATATAAACACGAAGTATTGATGAATGATGAATTTTATGATATTAGTAAAATAGAATTGCCTGATAGCTGCATTGCTGCTGCATATACTTTGCACGAAAAATTTATAATGAATAACGATGGCCCTAGTAGAATGAATAGATATAGCGAAAAATACAAACCTGATTTTTATAATTATTTAGGTATTAAGACCCAAAACAATTATGCGTTTTCATCGGCAAATATTAACAAAGCATTGGACCTAATTACTGAGGCTATTTCAGTAGAGGGCTTTAATAAGGATATAGAAAATGTGTTTAAATTTTTGAAATTCAACCCTGCCATTACAATAACATACGATGTAAGAAAACACAAGCAATTGTTTAGCGAATTTCAAACTGTAGAAAGCTTGAGAAACACGGAAAGAATAACAATGTCCCGATCTAGCTTTTCGTATAATGCGGTAAAAAATATAAGCATTATAAACGATGAAAGTATCTTACAAAGAATTGCTGACGCAATCAATGCAATTAGTAAATCATATAAAAATGACAGGAAGTTTTCCATAAACATTGCATTTACAGAGGAGTATGATAACAGTGAAATTGTGGGTGCATATAAACACATTTCACTTCTCAGGAAATATAATCTTATAAATTATGAAACGACATTTATTTATAAGATTGACAGGAATACCCTATTTAGCAAGAAGTTAGAATTAAAATCTTTGAGCTCTGGAGAGATTCATATTTTAACTTCACTATTATCATTAGCTTCTGCTGTTAAGGAAAATTCCTTAGTCCTTATTGATGAGCCAGAACTGAGTTTGCATCCAAATTGGCAAATTAAATACATGGATTTGATAAATAAAATATTTAAAAAATCAGGAGATTGTCATTTTATAATTGCAACTCATTCTCACTTTCTTGCTTCAGGTTTGACTCCTAATTCATCTGCAATTCTTTCGCTATCAATGGGCGACAATGAAAGAGTAAGACCCAAAATACTTCCGTCTGTCTACGGCTGGTCTGCTGAAAATATTCTTTATAACATATTCGGTGTTGCTACAACGAGAAACTACTACTTTGAAATGGACGTAAAGCAACTGTTATCACTGCTTGAAAATGAAAGCACAGATAGGGCACAAATCCATTTGCTGATTGAGAAGTTTGAGAGTTTCAAGCTGACATCGACTGACCCCCTTTTTGTGCTTATTGAAGAAGCCAAGGAATACATTTCAAGTTTGCAGTAGATGAAAATTATCAGATTTCGTCAATTAAAAAGGGCCATTCGGTTCACCAAAAGTGAGGAAGACTTTATTGCCCTCATTCCTAAAAATTATAATGACGCTTGGGATGGAAGCCTTGCTGATTTGAAAAAAAATGGAACATTAAAAAGAGGCGCAGTTGGAATACGTGACAATATCAAAAGCGCCATAAAAAAGAGACTTAAAACAATACAAGGCAATAACTGTATATATTGTGGCTTGCATTTTAAAATAGTAGGAACATCACAGCGAGAGCATATTGCAGATAAGGCTAATTATCCTGAGTTTGTATTTGAAAGGTATAATATAGCGCTTGCCTGCAGTTATTGCAATGGATTTGATAAGAAAGGCGTTATTAATACAATAAATAAACATGATTATGATTATAGCAAATGTGAATTCAATATTATTCATCCGTATTTCGATAACATTGATGACCATATTGATTTTCTATTCACTAATACTAAAGTTGTGATAAAGCCAAAGATAGACTCAATAACAAAAGCACAATCAATCAAAGCAGTCAATACCATATCGATGTTTGAACTCGCTGGCAGTGTACAATCTTTGCTTAGGGGTTCTTTATACAAAGCCAAAAAAATCAATTCAACTCTATCAAACTCGGCTCAACGTAGAGCAGAGTTGATAACATCTGGCAATCACATTTCTTGAAAGTGTGATAGTTTGTTTAGTGCTAACATGAACCAGATCAATTTCATCGTATGATTGTCTACCAAAAAACCAAATCTAAATTTCTGGAAGATGTACTCAATAACAACGTTGAAGAGGTCATCCAGGACTTGGTCCTGAAGAAGCTGGGCCGCAAAACCGGCCAACCCGAAATCAACTCCTGGCGCAACTCCATGATGTACATGGACAAAGTGCTCAGCGACGCCCAGATTCCCGACGACAGCGGCGTAAGCATTGAGTACCAGCTGCCCCACGCCGGCATGCGTATCGACTTCGTACTCACCGGCCAGGACGAGCACGGCACCGACAAGGCCATCATCATCGAGCTCAAGCAGTGGTCCGAGTCCACCGCCACCGACAAGGACGGCGTCGTCTCCACCCACTTGGGCAAAGGGCTGCAGGAAGTCAACCACCCGTCCTACCAGGCCTGGTCCTACGCCGCCTACCTCGACGGCTTCAACGAGACGGTTTACACCGACGGCATCAAGCTGCTGCCCTGCGCCTACCTCCACAACCACCCCGACAACGGCGTGCTCACCACCGGCCACTACGCCGACTACGTTGCCAAAGCCCCGCTCTTCCTCAAGAGTGACGCCCTGAAGCTGCGCGAGTTCATCCGCCAGCACGTCCGGCACGGCGATAAGTCGGGTATCATGTACCGCATCGACGGCGGCCGCATCCGTCCCTCCAAGCAGCTCGCCGATTCCCTCGCCTCCATGATGAAGGGCAACCAGGAGTTCATCCTCCTCGACGAGCAGAAGGTGGTCTACGAAACGGCCCGCAAGCTGGCCTCCAAGTCCCGCGACGAGAAAAAGCACGTGCTCATCGTCCACGGCGGCCCCGGTACCGGCAAAACCGTGGTGGCCATTAACCTGTTGGTCAACCTCACCAAGCAGGGCCTCGTGGCCAAGTACGTGAGCAAGAATTCGGCCCCCCGCGCCGTGTATAAAAGCCGGCTCACCGGCTCCATGCGCCGCACCGTGTTCGACTCCCTGTTCGTCGGCTCCGGCGTGTTCACCCAGACGCCCGAAAACACTTTCGACGCCCTCATCGTCGACGAAGCCCACCGCCTCAACGAGAAGTCCGGTCTGTTCAGCAACCTCGGCCTCAGCCAGCCCCTGGAAGTCATCCGCTCCAGCCGCTTCAGCGTGTTCTTCCTCGACGAGGACCAGCGCATCGCTGTCCAGGACGTGGGCAGCGAGGACGAAATCCGCAAGTGGGCCGACCAGGAAGGCGCCGAAGTCCACGTCCTCAACCTCGTCTCCCAGTTTCGCTGCAACGGCTCCGACGCCTACATGGCCTGGCTCGACAACGTGCTCGACATCCGTGAAACCGCCAACCCCACCCTCGACGCCACCGACTACGACTTCCAGGTCGTCGACACCCCCGATGAGCTGCAGCAGCTCATCTACGAAAAGAACCAGGAGCGCAACCGTGCCCGCATGGTGGCCGGCTACTGCTGGGACTGGGCCAGCAAGAAGGACGCCAAGGCCTTCGACTTCAACCTGAGTCCCACCTTCAAGCACAAGTGGAACCTGGCCGACGACGGCGGCCTCTGGATGATGAAGCCCGACTCCGTCACCGAAATCGGCTGCATCCACACCAGCCAGGGCCTCGAGCTGGACTACATCGGCGTCATCGTCGGCCCCGACCTGCTCGTGCGCGACGGCAAAGTCGTCACCAACGCCCTGGCCCGCGCCAGCGCCGACAAAACCGTCCAGAAAAAGAAGGAGCTGCTAAAATCGGAGGCAGGAAAGGCCCAGCTCGACCTCATCATCAAGAACACCTACCGCACCCTCATGACCCGCGCCATGAAGGGCTGCTACGTCTACTGCACCGACCCTGAAACCGCCGCCTACCTGCGCCACCGCATCAGCAACCCCGCTTAACCTCCCGGCTCCTCATGCGTCTCTACGCCGGCTCCTCCACCGACTTCATCACGGCCACCGCCCACAATGCCATTGTCGGCCAGCTCCAGTCGGCTTTCTTCGACTACTACCGCACCGAGCCCCAGCCCAACGAAGTCACTTCCTGGCACAACTCCCTGCGTAGCGTCAGCCAGGTATTCCAACAGGCTGGCCTGCTCGACCATGGCGTCCTGCTCGAGTACCAGCTCCCGCTAACCTCCAAGCGTCTCGACTGCCTCATCTGTGGCCACGATGCCGAGCAGCAAAAGCAGGCTGTAATCATCGAGCTAAAGCAGTGGTCCGAGGCCCAGCCTTCCGCCGGCCCCCACGAGGTAATTACCTGGCTTGGCGGCCAGCTCTCCGACGTGCTGCACCCCTCGGCCCAGGTCGGCCAGTACCGCCAATACCTCGCCGACGTCCACACGGCCTTCAACGCCACCGAGGAGGTCGAGGCCATCCAGCTGCACGCCTGCGCCTACCTGCACAACTACACTTTCACCGCTACCGACGCCCTGCTCGAGCCCAAGTTCACCGAGCTGGTCCAGGAAAGTCCCATCTACGGCCAGCAGCAGGCCGCTGAGCTGGGCGCCTACCTGCAGCAACGCCTTTCCGGGGGCAACGGCCAGCCCGTGCTGCAGCGCATCGACGCCGGCCGCTACCAGCCCAGCAAAAAGCTGCTCGAGCACGTTGGCGACATCATGCGCCGCAAAAGCCGCTACACCCTGCTCGACGACCAGCTCCTGGTCTACGACCGGGTGCTCACGGCCGTCTTAGTGGCCCAGCAGCACCACACCAAAACGGCCGTATTGGTCAAAGGTGGCCCCGGCACTGGCAAGTCAGTCATTGCGCTCCACCTGCTCCACGACTTGCTCCGCCGCGAGGTAAAGGCCCACTACGCCACTGGTTCCAAGGCCTTCACCGAGAACCTGCGCGACCAGTTTGGCTACCGCAGCAACAGCTTCTTCACCTACTTCAACGCCTACGGCCGCGCCACTCCCAACTCCCTCGACGTAGTCATCTGCGACGAGGCCCACCGCATCCGCAGCTCCAGCAACACGCGCTTCACCAAGACCGAGCACCAGAGCAATCTGCCCCAGGCCGAAGAACTGCTCCAGGTCGCCAAGGTCTCAGTCTTCTTTATCGACGATCATCAGCGCGTCCGCCCCGGCGAAATTGGTTCCTACGACACTCTCAAACAGGCGGCCCAACGCCTCGGCGTCACCATTGCCGAGTTCAGACTCGAAGCCCAATTTCGCTGCAGCGGCTCCGCTGGCTTCATCAACTGGCTCGACAACACGCTCGGTATCCAGCGCACCGCCAACGTCCTCTGGAACGCCCAGCAGGGCTACGACTTCCAGATTGTTGACTCCCCGATAGTGCTGGAAGAAATGCTGGAGCAGCAGCGTCAGCAAGGTCACACGGCCCGCACCGTAGCCGGCTTCTGCTGGCCCTGGTCCGATCCGCTGCCCGACGGTCAACTAGTCGACAACATCATCATCGAAACCGACCAGTTCAGCTACCACCGTCCCTGGAATGCTAAAGACAACGCCGGACGCCTGGCTCCCGGCGTCCCCAAGACTTCCCTCTGGGCCACCGCCCCCGGCGGCGTCAACCAGGTCGGCTGCATCTACACGGCCCAGGGCTTCGAATTCGACTACGTGGGCGTCATCGTCGGCCCCGACCTGCGCTACCGTCAGGCCCAGGGTGGCTGGGTAGCCAATCAAAGCGGTTCTTCCGATACCGCCATCAACAACCGCCGCATCTCCCCGGCCGAGGCCCTCGAGTACCTGCGCAACACCTACAAAGTCCTCATGACCCGCGGCATCCAGGGCTGCTACGTCTACTTCACTGATGAGGAGACCCGTAGCTTCTTCCAAAGCCGAATGGAGTAGGGTAAGCCCTGCTCCATTCTCTTATCTCAACCAATTCATTTTTGTGACCGATCTGTTTACCCAGCAGGATGTTGCCACCGTCCCGCTCACTGAGTACGTCTCCTGGTTTCTCGACCCCGCCAGTCTGCACTACAGCCAGGTACAGCTGCCACCCATCCAGCGCAACTCTGTCTGGAACATCGCGCAGGTTGAGCGGCTCTGGGATTCGCTGCTGCGGGGTTTCCCCATCGGCAGCCTGCTCTTGGCCCCCCGCGCCGCCGAGCAGGCTGCCCGTCCCCTAACCTCCGACCAGCAATCCACTGGCTCCGATGCTGGCTACTTTCTACTCGACGGCCAGCAACGTACCCGCACCCTGCTACTAGGCTTTCAGCCCAGCGCCACCAGTCGCCTCTGGGTCGACCTCGATCCTGCACTTCGCTTCGACAACGCCGACCACAACGACCGGAAGTTCCTGCTCCGTTTGCTCACAGGGCATCAGCCTTGGGGCACTCGCCGGCAAAATCCCAACGAAGGGTTTCACGAACAAGAGAAGCATGAGGCCCGCAAGCAACTTGGGGATACACGCCGTTATGATTACCTGATTTTTCCGGTTGAGCAGCCCGGCAAGACCATGGCCACTTCTTGGCCGTTGGATGCTAGAGCCCCTGTACCGCTCGATGAATTGATAAAACGCTGTGGCGGCTGGCAAGGGCCGTTTACTTATCCTACCTGGGAGCAGCTTCGCTCGCTCATCCCCGGGTGGTTCTCGGCGCCTGAAGCCGCTCCTGCTCATCTGGTCGACCTACTCAGCGCACTCGAAAATCTGCTTGCCCCCCAACCCAAATCCGGCCGGCCTCAGCGGAGTGTGCCTTTGCTGCTCCACCCCGAAACCATTACTGAGACTGCATCAACTGCGGCCGAGAACGAGCTTGCTCCCGACCCCATGGAAGTGCTGTTTCGTCGCGTGAATGCTGGTGGAACGGTACTGGAAGGCGATGAAATGACTTACTCCCTACTCAAGTCCAGTTGGGATCAGGCCTACGACTTGGTTTCGGAGGTTATCAACCACGATAAGGTCGGTTACCTATTTCCCGCCACCGGCGTCGTCATGGCGGCTACCCGCCTGGCGCGTCGGCAGCAGGGCCACTCATCCGACCTAACTCCATCGGTGTCTCAGTTCCGCCGCTGGCTGGGCCGCTCCGCCGCAGCCGGAGCCGGAGCCGACAGTGAGTTTCTGAGTGAAATGATAAGGCTGCTGAAGCCAGCTCATGGGCAGCAACAGGGAATCTTTACCCAAATTCTGGAGGAATTTTGTCAACTGTCGCTGTTCAATCCCGAAGCAGTACCTGTCGATGTCGGCATTCCGCGCAAGCTCTTGTTGGAACTCAATCCAGTGTTGTTGCATCCCGTCCTGAGTTGGATACACGATAATCTGGAGACTCCCACTCGACTTGAAGACAATCGGCTGCCCATACTTCGGTATCTGATGTATCTGCTTATCGTTCGGCCCGATGCGCAGAAATATGCTCGTCTTGCGGTCAAGGTGCTGTCCGAGCAGCCGGCGCAGTCCGATTTCCCTGATCAAGCCATCTATTGCGCTTGGTTGAAAAAAGCGGACGCCTGCGCCTTACCTGACCGCTCTCAACTGACCAACCAGCTGCCCGCTCACTTGGCCAATGGCTGGTTGAATTACCACGATGAATTGTTCGGACTATCCGAAGAACGGGATGGTCAGGCCGCCGACCCCTACCACTATTTCCGGTCGAAATTTTGGCATCGCCGCTACCTTCTACTCTGGTTTCAGCGCGCCTACCTTGACCGATGGTTCCAGGGGTATAATCCCATGCGCCAAGACGCTAATGATACGCCTTACGACTACGACCACATCGTGCCCTACTCCCATGCAGTGTGCTCCGGGCGTCGAACCTTGGAGTTGGAAGAATCGGGCGAAGGTGCTAAGCGGTTTACTCCACAACGATACCTGTATCTGAACTCCTTAGGCAATTACCGCGCTTGGCCCGCCTGGGCAAACCGTGCCGATAGCAACAAATGTCATACGCAGAAACTACGCTATAATACGCCGGAACCCTTGACCTGTGAGATGTCGCAGGAGCTGAAACTGACTTCCTCCACGGACTTCTTGTTGGCGTCTGCTATTCCACCGGTTGATGCGAACCTGTGGTTGAATGCTGGAGGCCGGCCCAGTCACTGGCCACTCGCCCGCCGGCAAGCGTGGATGCAGGCCGTAGAGCAGAGAGCCAACCGCCTCTACGATGACCTTTTTTCTACCTTGAATTTCGAAAGATGGTTTAGAGCTGCCTGCCAGCCTGCCGAACAAGCAGTTTGAATTTTTACAGGTCAAAAAACACAAACAGACCTAAGCGAACTTGGTCGCAAGCCCAATGGGCTTTGAGTTGATGCAAATAAGCTTGCTGACAAATAAGTTGTTACACCACCTAGACTGGTAGTTTGGATGAATGACTTCTCTCAAGTCGCTGATAAGTCCGCAAACTTCAGCAGCGCATACATCGCTGAACTAGGGGAGGACCTATACAGTCGCTGGGCCGAATTCGGAGCACGGGGATACCTCGACTTTAAAGCCATCAGCGGGTGCGACCAGCCCAACGCTGTAGATCGGCTGGCGCAGCGTTTTCTGTTACCAGGCAACGTCATCATCCCCTTTCACAGCAATACCGTGATGGGGGTAGGTATCGTGGCTGATAATCCCCACGAGATTCATAACTCTACTGAGTCTTTCCTACGGTTCAAGATCGAGTGGGTGGTGTTGGAGCAACTGTCTTTATCTGTCATGCCCCAATGCTTTCAATGGCCGTTTCGCTCGTTTTCGCTGTGGGGTAAATTGACGGAGTGGTACCTAGGCCAACACCCTGAGCTGCTAAGTGAGCTGCGCAGATTGTCAGATATCCTAGCGGAAGACATTTCGATGCCGTTATCCTTGTCCGCGCCTAGTAGTTACCAGTTGCCCTTGCCGGGGCGTAGTACTATCTGGGCGGAACATCCAAAGCTTTCAGGGCTGGATTCTACTGAATGGGAAACATACGTTGAAGATGGAACCGGCCGATTCGAGTATGGCCCCCGCTACGAACGCAACCGGAAGCTTCGCGGCAGGGCAGTGGAAATTCATGGTCTGACTTGTCGGGCCTGTGGCTTCAATTTTGAGCAGACTTACGGGGTATTGGGCCGAGGTTTTATCCACGTCCACCACTTGAAACCTATATCACAAACGGGCGGCCCGACCGAAGTGAATCCGCACACCGACATGGTGGTGCTATGCGCCAACTGCCACGCCATGGTGCATCGACAAGCGGGTGAGCTGCTCTCGGTGGAAAAGCTGCGAGAACTGATATCCGCTAACCGGCGCCCCTAGCCTGTGTAACTTTGTTCTTCCAACGCACAAAATTCTTTTCTTGACGCAAAGCAGTATCCCATAATTCATGACCATCCACCACCCCCTCAACGACTTCCTCTACAGCCTCTTCCCGGAAGCTCAGGCCTTTGGCCAGAACCCCGAGCAGCTCGTTGACCACCTGACCGACTTCTACACCTTTGGCCCCTACCGGCCCCGGGTTACCATCAAAGGCGACGTGGTGGAGGTGAAGATCGATACCAAAGCTATCCAGGCCCAGCAGGCCGAATACCAAAAGGTGCTGCACCTCTGTGAGGCTGGCCAGTTCAGGCAGGCTCTGCCGCGCCTGCAGCAGCTCATCGGGCAGAACCCAACCGTTTCCGAGTACCACCGCGTCCTGGGCCAGGTTCTGTCCGAGCTGGGTCAGCCCGACGATGCCCTCGACGCCCTCATCGACGCCCTGCGCTGGGACCCACGCAACGGCTACGCCCTCATCATGGCCGGCAACATCTACGCCCGCCAGAAGGAAGACCTCAAGTCGGCCAAGACCTTCTACGACCAGGCCCTGGCCCTCAACCCCCGCGACTTCATTGCCATCAATAACATCGGCGGCAACCTCATGCAGATGGGCCGGGCGCAGGAAGCAGAGCGGTACTTTGAAATTGCCCACGAAATAGAGCCCGACTACCCCAACACACTCTACGCCCTGGCCATGGTGCGCCAGCAGCGCCGCGACTACGAAGGTGCCTTCGAATTCGCCACCCGCGCCCTGCGCAACGCCCGTCCCGGCGACCCCATCCTGCGGGCCAGCTTGGCCCTGGCCACCGAAACGGCTACTAGGTACCTGCATAGCACGAACACCTTCTCCATTGCCAACGAGTACCAGCTACGGGTGCAGGAGCAGGCCGGCAAGGAGATCCACGTTGATGAGGACCCGCTCATCCCCACGGCCGCCAAGCTCGAAATAGCCGAGAACTACGGCCGCGCCTACCACCAGGTGAAGTTCAAGCCCGACTACCCGGCCGTCGAGCACCTGATCATGCACGAAATCGTCCACCTCGACTTCGTGCTCCAGGCCCGCGAGATTAATGTTAATCAGCTATTCACCACCTCGGGCAGGGGGAAAGAGAAATTCATCCGGGCCGCCGAGCCCCAGCTGAAAAAGCTGCAGAAGGCCGGTTTCAAGGAGCAGAACATTACCGGCTTTATCGACGGGCTGTTCGAGGGCATGATGCGCCAGATCTACAACCAGCCCATCGACCTGTTCATCGAGGACTTTCTCTACCAGGGGTACCCCGAGGCCCGGCCATTTCAGTTCCTGTCCCTGCTCAAGCTGTTGCAGGAATCCATCGAGGCCATCCGCAACAAGCAGGCCGCCGAGTACTCGCCCCCGGCCGTGCACAAGGCCAGCACCATTCTCAACCTGGTCATGGCCCTGCAGTTCCGCGACCTGTTCGGCTACAACGCCGTGCCCGACTTCAAGGCCCCCGCGCTGCAGGTGAAAGAGGCCGAGCGTCTCTGGGCCGAGTACCTGGAGTACCGCACCGACCGCCAGCCCGGCGAGGAGTACGAGCTGCTCCAGCACTGGGGCGAAGATCTGGGACTGGCGCCCTACTTCGAGCTGCAGGACGAGCAGACCCTGCGTCAGCAGCAGGCGGCCGTCCCCTCCAACGCCCGCCCCGAGGCTGCTCCCGCCCCAGCGCCCACCGACGAGCCCGCCGGCCAGGAGTCCCCCGAAGACCTGCTGGCCCGCATCGAGCGCGACCCGCTCAACCTCGAAGGTCCCGAACCTGCCGACGCTCACCAGGGCCGCATGTCCTTCGCCGACAGCCCCGCCGGCGGTATGGCCGTCATGTTCTACTGCCTCGACTGGCTGAAGCTGTTTGATGGCAAGTCTCACCAGCAGGTGCAGGATGTCACGTTCGAAATTGCCATGCTCGGCCGCTCCGGCCTCGACCCCAAAGACTCGTCTCAGAAGTACAGCTTGGCCTCCGTACCCGGCAAGAAATTCTCGGCTCTGCATCTGCTGGCTGGCATGTACACCGGCTTCCAGGAATTGGACCCCAGCCTCGACACCGGCCTTGACTTCGCCAGCGAGCTGGAAATGGCCCGCGCCATGCACAAGGGCAAATCCAATGAGTAATCCCATCGACGACCTGCTCCAGCAGCTGCGCCGGTTCCGCGACGAGCGGGACTGGGCGCAGTTCCACAACCCCAAGGATCTGGCCCTGGCCCTGAGCATCGAGGCCGCCGAGCTCAACGAGGTTTTCCTCTGGAAGAAGCCCGAAGACGCCGACCCCGCCCGGGTGCGCGAGGAGCTGGCCGATGTGTTGCTCTACGCTTTCCAGCTGGCCGACAAGTACAATTGGGACATCCCGGAGCTTATGCGGGAGAAGATAGCGCGCAACGCGGATAAGTATCCGGCAGCTAATCCCTGAGTTTTATCAGCCCGCCAGGGCCATCTTACTGCTCCCAAGCAATTGTAGGTCATACCCTAGGAAAGGTATCAATCAACTTTTGCGGCCGTTTACTGCGCCTTCAAAAAAGTCGTGGTATTTACGGTCGCCTACATTGATAATATTGAGTTGATGACGCGCCCTGGACAGCCCCGTGTAAACCAGTTGCCAGCTTAGCTCCGCTTTTGCCTTCTGAGGAGCGCCGGAATCTTCCAGGCCCTGCTCCTCCGACTTATCCAGCAGCAGGTATACCGTGTGCATCTCCCAGCCCTTAAAGCTGTGCACCGACGAGAACTTCATCAACCCGGTCTTCAGGTCAAATTTCCGGAGTTTGTACCCGCGTCTCAGATCCCGCAGTTGCATTCGGTAGTCGAATGGCTTTTCAGGAAGGTGTCGCTTGGCAATGACAGCATGCTCCTCCTCCGATTCAAACATTCGGGTGGTATTCTCCCCTTTCTGCGTTCGGAACAGATGCTCAATGACCCGGAGCTTTTCAATGGATGTGCTCAGAACTGCAATGTCATCCGGGCTGGTGTCGGTCGTGCTGATGTGGTTTCGGATGTGCTCGTATAAATCAGCCGCCGCCGCATCAGCCGGGAAATAGGAATAGGTTATCCCTCCTTTGTATTCATTGTATTCAAAACTGGTTTGCTCAGGTAGCACTTCTATGTCTCCCCCATCCTCTTCTTCGTCAGCCCGGTAAGCTGCCAAAAACTTGTTACACAGTTCGGAGATACTCGTTGACAGCCGATAGGACTTCCTCATCTCGTGCGGCCGTCCGGGTAAGGGAAATGTATTCGCTGACTTGCGCTCGTATATATCCTGGTTTACATCGAAAAACACAGCCAACTCCCCCGCCGGCTGCAGGAAATATTTCTTTAGGATAACCACCCACTCGCGTTGATAATCCTGGGCCTCATCTACAATGATAGTAGCGTACTTCGGCAGCCGATAAGCTATACGATCAAAGTAGGTCTCATCTTCCCATGCCCCAATCTGAGGTTTGGTGTGCATGAATTCGAGGGCCTGGTGCCTGAAGAAGTCGTGGTAGTGGGTGAGGTGGAAGTCACTGCGGATGAAGTTGGCCATGACACCCTCAATCTTACTGCGGATGTAGTGCTGGATAGTGATATTGAAGCACACAATCAACACCTCCGACTTATGACGCAGATTGGCATTCACCGCCTTGTGCGCCAGCGTAGAGGTCTTGCCTGAGCCCGCTACACCCTTCACGCGCTGGGGTCCTGGCTGGCTCACCATCAATTCCTTTTGCTTGGCATTCGGCGTGAATGGCTTACCTTCTTCCAACCGGTGTAGTGATGGTTTCAGATACCGTCTGATTTCCTGCAGGATGTGCACAATGAAAAAGGCCGTATCGTAGCGAATCTTGGTCGAGTGCAGCAGTTGGCCGAGCGTTTCACCCCGAAACAAGTCTTCGTACGCTACGACGCTGTAGTAACTGACATCTTTATACTGAGTACTTACTTCCTGAGTAGAAGCATCGACCAGACATACCCCATTGATGGCCTTGCTCAGCGAACGATCATGTGTCAGCTGATCTTTGGCAGTTGCGGTGAGCTTGATCAGCTCATACTTTTGGGTGGTGAACTTAACCTTTGGATTGGTTTTCTTTAAATATTCCGTCCGGTCAAACAGGTCGAAGATCAATACTCCGGCTTCGGGCCGGTAGAGCACCAACGACGGGCGCAACCCATTGAGGAAAGGCCTGAAAAACACCTCATATTCGTCCCCGATACTTGATTCCAGAAATTGCATGACGCGCAACTCCTCGGCGTTGGGCCGCAGTCGAAAGCAAGCCTCCGACGTCAGAAAAGCAATAGGAGGAAATATCTTAGCCATAACAGCAATTAGACAGATAGAAAGTAGGATATTAAGCAATATGCGCTAATTAAGCTACAATGTAGCCGCGTGCCCCAGAGAAGTTTGAACACGATGAAAAGGCAAAATAGCCACAACCATTGCCCATTACACTCGAACAGAAGTACAAAACACCTACTGTACACAACCTCTGCCGAATGTCAATGCCCCCTGTTGTTGACCTTTGTAAGACTTGGCCATACAGAGGTTTGGAAAACAGTGTAGCCAGCAGACGTGGTAGAAACGCTAAATTCCACATCCTGTATTAGAATCACAGCCGCCTAATAGTGCATTTAAGGGGACCCAATATGTTGCGCCTCGACTACCTGGGTTTGTCGTTCACGAAGCTACCTTAGTTACGCTAGTGACCTGCGCCTGAGTTCGCCAGCGTTTTATCAAGTGGCATTCATATTTATTTATTCCTCAATGCGTAGCCATCTTCATTAAGAAGCACTAAATTGTAACTACCCATACTTCCATAGAGGCATTCTACCACGTTAGATTCATGAAGAAATTCTTTGGCTTACTTCTGATCGTAGTTGCTATAATATCCATATTTCGCTACCCTAACCTTGGCCGAAATGTGGCAGAGACAGCGGGGGCTATGTTAGTGTTTGCCCTGCTTATTTTTTTGGATACCGATTAATGAAAAGCAAATCGGCTTAACAGATTAGCCATGAAAGGACAATTACTATTGCTTGCAGCTCTTTTGTCTGGAGCAGCCAACCCCTCTTTTGCCCAAACGGTGCAATCTTTTCCTAAGGACAAGTTCATGGTTGCTTGCGACTGTAAGCTGTATCCCGATCAGGTACACATGAAAATGGTGCGAGAGAGCGGAAGCAACGTGCCCGTTTCAGCCTATGTGTGCGCTGCCAACAAGGATAGTTACGAGCGGGGTTCTATCACCAACATCACCATTCAGGACAATTCAGCTAATTACAAATCCTATAAGTCTATGTCGCCGGCCCAGTCAGCGGCGCTATTTGAAGCGGGTTTGCTAAAGCAGTACTATAGCAACCTGCAGGCTAATGGCATACGCGCTGAATACACCACCTACCGGGGCGTTAAGGCAATTCGGTACTCGTTCAACATGATGGAAACCATGCCGGCCGAAGCCATTTTCTTCCTGAAGAACCGGAAAGCCTATTTACTCCAGGTAGCTTCGCGCACGGATGTAGCTTCTAAATTTCAAACCCTCGCCGGCACCTTCCACTTCCAGCAATAACCCTTATCCCACACGCATATGCTTGACAGTCTCATCGTCGGAGCCCTTAATGGATTGCTGACCCAGGGTGGCCTATCATTAGCTGATAAGTTCAAGAAGATGAAGCTCAAGGGTAAAGTTGAACAAGGTTCAGCCACCGATAACGAGCTATTCAAGTACAATGAGCTGCTCGGCAGCTCGTTGGCAGACTACGTAGAGAGTTCCAGATTGATGCACGCATTCCTGGTCAGGAACCCCAACCATCTGTTCCCCAACATTACACTAGGAGTCAACGGCATTGCCATGATCATTCAGCGGAAACAGCGCATCGCATTTCCCGACATGAAGCAATTGCCAGAATTTGATGAGGTACGACAGCATATTGGGAAGGCATATGAATTGGTACATACAACTCAAGACAGCTGGCTTAAAGGACTGAAGAACGCGGATGAGCTGTTTCTCCTGTATGTGTTCAAAGTGGCCCAGGCTTATTATTTCAAAGGCTTCATCGAACACCTTGATGGGAACACGCAGGAAGCAAAACAGCTGAAGTCGGAGGGAGTGAAACTCGACAAAAGAGTCCTGAAAATGTTACCCTACGGTAATTAATTCACTCCGACGAGCATCTGATAAGTAAAAACAGCCCCGACCAATCTACGTCGGGGCTGTTTGCTTTGCGCTTAATAGTTCTCACAGAGAAGCCGCGTCCCGGCGCTCCGCCAGGTCATGCACCTCGGCTGTCGTCCGCCCATCAGCCCGCACCGGCGGCGCGTCCGGCTCCACCGCCACCGACGACACGGCCGCCGCCACCGAGCCAGCCAGCATCAGGTAACCGCCCAGCGTCACTATGGCCGCCGGCAGCGCCACCGGCGCGGTAGCCAGTACACCACCCACCGCCGCCAGCGCGGCCCCGATGGTGCGTACTTTCCGAAAGAACCGGGGCGTGGGCAACGTCACCCGGTCTAGAACTGTGAGTTTCTTGTCCATATATTCTTGTGTTTGAGAAGGTTGAAACCATTGACCACTCTGCCAATTGTGCAACAGCCTGTTGCAAATAGCCACTGCCTGATGCTCCTGGAATTTTGCAGCAGGCTGCTGCAGCATTGACCGGCGCTGCCTCCCGCCAGTTGTGCAGCAACCTGCTGCACAACTGGCTCCTGCTATTCATCCGGCCCGTCGCGGCCCCGGGCCCACAACGCCCGGTCCACCCGCTCATTGCGGGCTTCCTGCCGCCGCGAGGCGTCCAGCAGCTGGTTCTGCCGTTCCACCATCACCGTCAGCAGCTTGTCCAGGGCATCCACTTTCTCGTTGAGGCGCAGCACCGCGTCGGCGCCTTCCTTACGCACCACGCCCAGCTCCCGCAGCACTTCCGAGCGGTGCTCCTGCAGCTTCAGCTCGTAGGCCTGTTGGTGCCTGGCCTCCCGCGCCACGGCTGCCGTATGGTAGCTGTCCACTTTCTCCGCCAGCACCGAGGTCTGCGTTTCCTGCTTGCGGCGGTGCTCTTTCAGCTCCTCCACGTCCCGCCAGTTCTTCACGAAGTACAGCAGCACGGCCACTCCGCCGCCCACCACCGACGTCACCACGCCCCAGTGGTCCAGCAGCGGACTAGCCACGTTTCTCACCTCCTTTCCGCTCCCTGGTCGGCACCTCGAAATGCGGCCGGTCCTTAAATGTCACCCAGTCACCGCCCCATACCACCCGCGCATCAGCGGCTTTCATCAGCCGCGCAAACTTGCTCAGCAATAGCCCCGACCAGGAAACCGACGCATCTGCCAGCAGAAAGGCTACATCCAGCGCCGGTGTCGGCGGCCCCAGGTTGTGGTTCGATTGCCCACCCCGCTTGTAAGTCACGATGACACCTGGCTTGCTACGCCCCTGCGCGTACAGCTGATTCTGTCGCTCCGGGCTCCGGTAGCACTCCGTAATAATAGGCCACCCGGCCAGCCGTAGCACCGGGTCCCCCAACCAGCGCGCCAACGCTTCCTTGTAGGCGGCGGCCAGACAGGGTACTGCCTGGGCCAGACGAGCGGCTTGTATTTTCTGCTGCGTGGCATTGAGCTGAGGAGCCAGCCGAACTGCTTTCCGCGAATGAACTGTCGTCATAAAGAGTGAATCTAATTGCCACACGATATTATATAAAAGTGCAACTATTTCCTAGCCACTACCACGTGCAGAATGCCGAATCAATTCGCTCATAATTGTACTTATCTGGGCGTGCCCCTCCGGGTCAGGCTGTCCAGGGCTCCGCTTCGCTGCGGTGCTGACGCACTGGCTCCTGCGTCGCCACCCTTACCATCCTTCACGCACTGCTCCTGAATTAACGGCCTCAACTGATCCAGGTCGTGCCACGCCCCCAGCCCAGGCCCTGAAAAACGGGCCCCGGCTGCCGGCTGCCGCCCCCAAGCAGGCCAGCAGGCCGCGCCCCCGAAAAAGCGCCGCCTGCTGGCCTGCTTCCCGCTCGTTCCACGCTCCGGCTCACTGCCATTATCACCCCACAAACCCTCCCCACTGGCAACCAGCCTCCGCTACCGTAGGCCTCCGCCCGGCCAGCCTCACTGCGCGCCCTGCGCCCACGCTGCGCGCCGTTCCATCGTCGCTTCGTGCCTGCGCTCCTCCTTCACTATGCTCCGCCGGGCTTCAGTTGCTTTGTTCAGCCCGCCTCCGTCCGCGCGCCTTCTGCTGATTCAGCTGTAACTGCCGACCGCCCCACGCTCCAGCCCGCTGCTCTCCCCTGGCCCACATCCTTCCCCCGGCAGCCGGCTTCCGCTACCAGCTGCCTCGCCCCGGTCGGCCTCCCGCTGGTCGCCCCACCTCCGCCTCCCCACGATTTGGTGCCTGCGGCGCTTGTCTGTTGGGGAGGCCCCCAAACCCCCGCCTCATGCTCCGCTCCGCTCTGCATTGCCTCGGCTACCGCAGCCCGAAAAAGGCTGCTACCGCCTCACAAGGAGCCCTTCGGGCGGGTCTATTGGGGCCCTCGGGCCGCCCCCAAGCCCCCGGCCGAGGCATCCAGGGGTGTTGTGGCGGCGGCCTCAGCGGGGTGGCCTGCCCCCGGCTACAGCCCCAGGCTGGTAGCCAGGGGCGGGGCGGCCAGCCACTCGCAGCGCCGGCCCAGGCGGGCGGCAGCTCTGGCGGCACTCAGCGTGCCCTTGCTCCGGCCGTCCCAGCACACCAGCACTAGGCTGGCCCGGCGCACTATTTCGGCATTGCGCACATGGGGGGCAGCGGGGCCGTGGGCGGCGTAGTCCGGGCGCAGCTCCAGCAGCGGCACCCCGTGGGCGCGGCACCATTTGGCCGCTAGGCTGTCCGCGCCGGCCGCGCCTCCACTCACCACCTGGTCCAGCTGCCCCAGGGCCCGCAGCTCAGTCAGCCGGGCCACCAGTGCGGGCAGGTGTGTCAGCCCCCGGCTGCCCACCACTGCTACTACTTTTTGCATATTTCCCATATATAAATATACGCAATTTTTTACCTCTTTTTATGCACAATAGTGAAAATATATACTATCTTAATGTGCACTATTGTAGAAATAATTCGTATATTTAGATAGTAGTTCGGGAGAGGCCCGGACGTTTCGCGCCCGCCAAAGGCCACGGCAGCGCACCACACGGCTAACATCTACAGCCCATGTTCACCGCTTTGCAGTTTTCGCAGCTTGTTGCTGCCGCCTGGTCAGGCCCTGCCGTTTGCCACTTTGCCACCATCAGCCACTACGTAGCCCCAGATGGCTACGCCGCCACCCGCTACAGCGCTTCTTACCACGTTGGGGCGGCCTGCCACCTCGGGGAGGGGCCGTGTCCATTTGAGGCCATTGCCCGCGCCGTGGACGCTTTTGCGGCCTCCCGGCCCATGCCCAGCCTGCTGGCCGCCGTGGCCGTGGCCCACGCCGCACAGGTGCTCAGCGCCGCCGCCAGCCAGTTGGCCGGGGCTCCGCTGCGCCGGCCCGGCTTTGCCGTTCGCTGCCGTCGTCATCGTGCCACCCAGCTGCTGCTGCGCCGTGCATAGCGCGGCCGTGCTTCTGCCAGCCGCCCCCGCAGCGGGGGCGGCCCCGGCGTCCGTGCTGGAAGTGCGCCGCCAACTGGCCCGCACGCAGTCGGTCATGTTTGATGCCCGCGCGGACCTGCACGCCATGCGCGACGAGTATCCCCGCCAGCCGGCCCGCTTCGCCCGCATCCGGGCCGCCATTGTACGCCTGCGGGAAGCCCGCGCCGCTTACAAGGCCGCCGCCGAAGCATTCCACGCCAGTCCGGCCGGTGAGCAGCTCCAGCGGCTTCGTGCCACCTACCGCTAATCCTTCCCCTACACTATGTCAGTCATCTACAGCCTAGCCCTAATCAAAGCCGCTAATCACAACCACGGCGGCTATTTCTTCAGCCCGGACAGCATGCGCTTTTTCCACTCCCGTGTGAGCGAGAAAGTCCATCAGGGCCCCGGCGGTATCTACTTCGTCACCTCGGAGCAGTTTGATGACTGCAGCCCCCGCCTCTACACCGTGCGCCGCTTCAATCCCACCAGCCGGGGCATTGATACCGCCGGCGAGTTCCAGGCGCACACCACCAGCCGGCAGGCCCACGCCGAGGCCGCCCAGCTGGCGGTACAGGTGCCCCAGCCGTGAGCATGGCATCCGCTCCGCAGGCAGGCCGTTGGTATGCGGCCTGCCTGTATGCCAGCGGCCCCGGCTGGGCCGTGGTGCGCGACGTGGCCCAACCGGGCGCCCCCGGCCTCTACCAGCAGCAGCCCGCCCCTGGCCGCTACGCCACGCAGGAAGCCGCCACAGCCGCCGCCACCCGCTTCAATGCTCCCCGCCTTAGGCCCGCCGACCACTATGGCCTGCTCCCCATGCCGGCCGATGACTACCATCCGCATCCGTGGGATCTGAAATAAGCTATTCACCGGCCCGCGCCGCCTAGGCGTGGGCCACTACTCTCCAGCATCATGCCCGCAACGACTACCCATTACCAGCCCCATCTGCTCGACCCCCACAGCGCCGACCCGCAGCCGGTCAGCCCCCGCAACGGTCACTGCTTCAAGCTGCCCGAACTATACGAGCTGCTCAACTGCCAGACGGTGGATGTGGTGCGCCTCTCAGATGACCTGATCCTCATAATCGACGGCGAGAGCAAGCTCCGCCAGCCCTGCTACCTCAACCTACTGGCCACCTACCTCTGGTATCAGTACCAGCCCGCCGCCCGTGGCCAGGACAGCATCGTCGGCCGCGTGATTCTGTGCCACGACCAGCAGTTTCGCTAGGCCATGAGCAAGCAGCTGGCCCCCGATTTCCGCGCCTACGTCTGCCGGCAGCCCGCCCCGTGGTGGCGCTGGGATTGGCAGACCCGCGTGCCGCATGTACCGCACCGCTCCAACCCGCACATGGGCGAAAGCCTGAGCCGCTTTCTGGCTATGCAGAGCGCCATCCGAAACGCTGCCTTCTGGCAACCCCAACTCTAATTCGGCGAAGGGCCCGGCCGCCGACTGGCCCATTTTTTTTCACCTCATACCCCACCTTTATTATGGCTACTGCCACCAAAACTCCTAAAGCCCCGGTTGTAGAAGCGCCTGCAGCCCCTGCCGTTTCCGAGGCTATGGCTCTTGCCGCCGCCCCGGCCTACCTCCTCGATAAAGTAGACGAGGCCACCGGCGAAGTCACCCAGGTGCCGCGCTTCCGCTACCTGCCCGGTCACCCCCGTCAGGTGCGTTTCGATGCCAAGGCTGGGCAGTTCAACATCAGCGGTATCACCCCACTGGGCAGCTCCCTGAGCTTCATCCCGCTGGCCTGGCGCGTGTTCCAGGACGATATTCTGAACATGGGCCGCAAGCTCTGGGCCGAACTGTTTTTTGCCGACGACAAAGGCGCTGTTTGTGCCGTTCTCTTTCACGGCTACAGCGTCGAAAACCTCTATCGGCTGATTGAGCCCCTGTTTTATGACGACCTCACGCTGGCTGACGTGGTAGTGAAAGTGCAGGCCGAGAAGAAGGAGACGACCAAGGACGGCAAAAAGGCCACCTACTACATTGCTCAGTTCAGCTACGAGCCCGCCGACCCGGCCGAGGTGGCCGCCCGGCGCGACTTCGCCCGCGACTTTGCCATCTGGCGTCAGGAAACCTGCACCAGCACCGCCGACCTGCGCATCAGCCACGGCTACACGGTGCCCGCCCCGGAACTGCCCGCCGAGGCTCTCGAATCAGAAACTCAACAAGCTGCCTGAGCCCACCGGCCCCCGCCCATGAGGGTAGGGGGCCACCCGGCCACTTACTGCCTGCCCTATGGCTTCCGCCCTTGAGATTCCGCAGCTGGTTGTGCCCCAGCCCGCCCGCGACGAAGCCGAAGCCGCCCAACTCGCCCGCCTGGCCCAACTCATCGAAGCTGTCAATCCCTTGCCTGACTTGCGCGGCCTGGCCCCAGCCGTGCGCGAACTGTTCCCGCTCCCGGCCTACAAAGTCGGTTGCGGCGGGGCCCACATCTGGCTGCACCGCGCCGGCGAAGAACAACGCTTGGCCCTCGTCTGCTGAAAGCCCGCCGCACCAGCCCGTCAACAGATACCCCAAGACCCTAAGACCTATGTTCCACAACGTCCAAACCTTCCCCCACCTGACCCAGGCCCAGCACCGCGAGTTGCCCCACGTCAGCAACACGGACCTTTCCAACCTCAAAGCCCAGGTACTCGGTCAGCTGCGCACTCCCAGCCCCGCCGCTCTGATCTACGGTACCGCTTTCCACGCCGCCACCCTGGAGCCCGCCACCTACGCCCGCACCGCCGACAAGTGCCCCTGGGAGCAGCTGGAGCAGTTGGCCCGCCTCGTGCGCCGCAACCGCTACTGCCGCGACCTGCTATATCGGGGCCAGGCCGAGCTGACCCACACCGCCGTGCACACCGCCACCAGTGTGCCGGTGAAGGTGCGCCCCGATCTGCTCGTGCGCAGCCCCGCAGGCCGCCGCCTCACGCTCATCGACTTCAAAACTACCAGCTGCCGCGACCTGTCTCACTTCCTGACCACTATCGAGCAGTACGACTACGACCGCCAGGCCGCTTTCTACCTCGATGCGCTGGGCGCCACCCGTTTCCTCATCATCGGCGTGCAAAAGAAGCCCCCGCACCAAGTATGGCGCGTGGAGCTGACTACCATTCCCAGCCTTATCGAGCAGGGCCGCAAAAAGTACACCCGTCTGTTGCGGGCGCATGCCGAGCAATACACCGCCCGTGAATGGTGTCCCCAAAGCAAGCTGCTCTGCCACCAGCCCTTGTCCGGCATTGCTGCCTGACGGGCTGATAAACAGAACCGCCCCTGTCGCATTCGCCTTTGTTAGGGGCAATGCGACAGGGGCGGTTAGCAATTCCTTTAATCTGTTGCTGCCGGTTACGTCCGGGGCTCATCGGCGGCAGGCGTGGGGCGGGCCGGCTCATCATCATCGAAGTAGTCCGCCTTAAACCGACCCGCTAGTAGCTCATCTTTCGACTTCAGGTTGTAGCTGCGGCGAGCCACCCGCTCCCGGGCAAACATTACCTCCATGGCGGCCTCGTTCTGGTTAAAGGAGAGCTTGTTGTCAATAGCCAGGGCCCCGGCGGCTTGCTCCACGTCGTGGTTGGCCCCAATGTAGGTGAACGTCCAGCCCTGGTCCTTAAGCTGCTCAATCAGCTGGCGGATAACTGGCCGGGTAAACTCCTTCGAGGCATTTTCTTCCCCGTCCGTGAGCACGGTTACCAACACCTGGTAGTCCGTCGCCCCGGTCGTAGTCAAGACATTGCGCAGCTTGGTTACGCTTTGGCCAATGGCATCGTGTAACGGGGTCATCGAGTCCGGGCGGTAGTCGGCCAGCGTAAGCGGGTGGAGTGCGCTGGCCTCCTGCAGAAACAGCTTCTCGCGGATGCCAGCCCCGTTAAACGTCGTCAGGTTCACCACCTGCTTTTTGTCGGGCAGCTCCCGGGCCAGCCCCTGCACCGACTGCACCAGTTCATTAAAGCCCCGGATGGTGGCCTCGCGCACGACTTCCATCGAGCCGCTTTCGTCCAGGATCAGCAAATTGTACACGGTAGATAAGGGCGTCTGTTGGGACATGCAAGCAGGGTTTAGGGTAAGAAAATACGACCATTTTACCAGGCCGCTACATGCTATAATTTACGCATTTATGGCCGCATAGCCTAGGGATTGAGTTGGTTGTGAGGTGTTATTTTGCGCTGATTATCAAGGGTATAAAAGTATGCTCGCAAAAAATAGGCCCCAGGTAGGAAGCGGCTTTTTCGGGCTGCATCCAATTGCCTGACGCAAAGCTTAAATACCCCTGCGCCAGTACGCCTTGACGCTCGCAGTCAATCAACTCCGCTGCCTCTTTGAGCGCCTACCGCACCAGCTGGCCGGTGTCTTTTTTCAGTAGCTTCACCCCGTTAATCCATACACCTATGCTACACTCCACCGAAAGCCACGCCCGCACTGCGGCGGCCCGCTCCCTGGCCCAGCTGAATACGCTTACCAAGTATCCTTCTATTCTCACGCTCCATGCCCTGGGCGACCGGGGCCGCCTCACCGCCGACTTCACTACCCCGGCCCTGTTCAGCCAGTCCCTGACCGCTACTGAGAAGATCGACGGCACCAGCGCCCGTCTGCTGGTCTTCGCCGATGGTTCGTACGTGGTCGGCTCCCGCGAAAACCTGCTTACCGTCAGCGGCGACCTGCTGTTTGACCCCGCCGTGGGCATCGTGGAAGGCTTGAGCCGCCTGGTTTTCCCGCACTACGCCAACGAGCAGGGCCACTTGCCCCGCCTGGCACACGGTGCCGCGGCTGGGCAGCCGGCGCCGCTGACGGTCCTATTCGGCGAGTTCTACGGGGGCAAGGTCACGGGCAATTCCAAACAGTACGGCCCACCCGACCAGGTCGGGTTTCGCGTCTTCGACGTGGCCGTGTTTACCGACGCCACCGTCCTAGCCACCCAGCTGCAGGCCGATGTGCGGGACCTGTCCACCTGGCGCGAGTACGAAACCCCGACCGGCATGCGCTACGGCCAGCCCTTCCTCGCCGAAACGGCGTTGGCCGCTTACCTGGACCAGGTAGGCTTGCCCGCCGTCCCTCCGCTGCCCACCTACACCGCTTCGGCCGCTGCGTCCACCCACGAGAGCGTGCTGGCCTGGTTGCGGGAGCATATTCCCCATACCCAGGCCGCCCTGCCGGGCCAGTCCGCGCTCGGCCGCGCCGAAGGGGCCATCCTGCGCTCCGCCGACCGCTCCACTATCGTCAAAGTCCGCTTCGAGGACTACGAGCGCACCCTCAACCAGCGCAGTAAAGCGTAGTTCGGGGCGCGGCCGTTCCGGCGGTGGAATATGCTGCAAAACACGCCTATCTTGCCGACCTATTCACCGAAACGGACACAGCCTAGAAAAAACCAGGTCAAGAGTTGCTTACTTCTCTTCCTGTCCCGAATCAGCAGCTCAATTACCTGGTTTTTTCCGGTGTTCCTTTCAAGTTGAATTAGGTCCTTCCGAAGCAGTAGCTCAGGGGTAGAGCATAAAACAGCCTTGGAATTACCTCTCCGGGTCAACCAATGCTTACTTCATCTTAGGGTCGCTGGTTCGAATCCAGCCTGCTTCACTATCCTCCTCAATCGCGGGCTGACAACCATAGGTTGGACCGTGCATCAATACCTATACTTCTTATCTGCCGCATGAACGAGTCATTAATCAAGGTGGGGCTGCGGCAGAAGGCAGTGTACGTACCCTCTTTTCCGGCAGAGTCTACTACGGCTGCCCCGGCAGCCGATACGGTTCTACTGGTAGCCAACCTGGCGAAGCTGGGGTATGCCACGGCCGAGCCCTTGCGGCAAGCCCTGGCGAATACGACGTCCGCGTTTCAGGCCCGGCTGCTAGCCGTACTGCGCGAGGTAACCGGCACGGAAAAGAACTGGACGCCTTTGGTGAAGGGCTGGGATAAACCCACGGGCGAAGGCCCCCTCGACCACTTGGTAACCTGGCTGACCAATGTGTTTCAAGGCAAGGGCACCCGCCTGCCCTGCGGCCACCTTATTCCGCCCAATACCTTCTCGCTGGAACGCTATAACGGCTGCCCCTTCTGCGGAACACCTTTCGAACAGGCCCCCATTGAACACACCGGGCAGGGAAGTAAGCTGAAAGAGCTGGGCTTGTGGACCGATATTGAGGTGGCCGGCTACCTGCGCGACCTGCTGGAGTCGAAAACAGCCCTCGATGCCACCCAGCAGGACAGCCTGCAACGCTTGTTGGCAGTCCTGCCCTTGCCGGCCGATGTGGTCATAGCCATGAAGGAAACCCGCCTGGCTGTCATCGACGCCTATGTCCAGCTGGGGCAGCCTGACAAAGCCCGGGCTTTCTTCACTTCGCCTACCGACATCCTGCGCTATCTGTGGTTCAAGAAAACCGGCTTTTTGCAGCTCGTTGAGCCCAAAACCATTATCCGCAAGCAGCAGCGCAACGGTGCCCACGTCTATGCCCCGCTCGACCGCAGCGCCCAGGCCAAAATGCAGGCCACGGCCGACCTGAAGCTCAAATACAGCCGTCCGGAAGCCGCCATGGTGGCCGACTGGCTTAATGCTTTACCCCAGACCCCGGCGCAGCTCTGCGAAATCATGCACCCCAAGCGGGGCATGTGGGTGCGCTTTATCCGGGCCCTGCGCCTGGCCGAGTACAGCAAGAAGGCCGGCCGCGCCAAGCTGCGCGAAACGCTGGACCTGTTCTACAACCAGACCTATGAGGTGTGGCAGGGCCGCGTCAATCATTTTCGACTGCGTGTGGATGCGCCCCAAACCTTTGCCCTGCTCCAGCAGCGGCCGGGGCTGTTCGCCCGGTCCCTGTTTGCCAACATGATTTGGTTTGGGGCCGAGCCCGCCGTCGCCGCATTTGCCGAAGTGATTGACCAGGTACCCGCCCGGCTGGTGTTCACTCTCAACATGTACGCCGACACCTACTTTATCAAGGATGGGAAGCGCGCGGTCAAACCGTTGGGCGGCGCCAGCAAGCAGATTCCCACCAATCATCTGCTCGACATGTACGACGAGCGTGAGCTGGAAGCCATGCAGGCGGCCGTTGCCAGCCTATGTCTGCTGGCCATGGAGCGACGGTTTGCCGCTCAGCCCACCACGCACCGCACCATCTACATCGACCCGGCCCTCTACAAAATTCCCGTCGCCATTGGCGACCGTAGCGAAACGGTGCAGGACCTGCCCGCGGCCCTGATGGGCACCCGCTTCCCCGTCGAGGGTGATTCCGTGCGCCTGTTTATGCAATGGGGTGTGGGCCTGCCCGCCCAGCACCTGGACATGGATTTGAGCTGTACGGTGTCGTACGTAGGTAGCACGGAAAGCTGCTCGTTCTCGCAGCTGGTCGCCACGGGCTGCAAGCACAGCGGCGACATCCAGTCTATTCCAAACCAGGTGGGTACGGCCGAATATATTGGGCTGGATCTGCCAGCCCTGCAGCAGGCGCAGGCCCAGTATGTCACTTTCACCTCCAACGCTTATAGCTACGGGGCCCTTTCGCCCAACCTGGTGGTGGGATGGATGAGCAGCCAGCACCCGATGCGTATCTCCAGCAGCGGCGTCGCCTACGACCCCTCCTGCGTGCAGCACCAGGTGCGGATAACCAAAAGCCTGTCCAAGGGCCTCGTTTTCGGGGTGCTGGATGTAGCCCAGCGCGAGATTGTGTGGTTGGAAATGTCGTTCCAGGGCCAGTTGGTGCAAAATCTCAACGTGCGCGGGGTGCAGACCTTGCTGCGAAAGCTGGAAAGCAAGTTGAGCATCGGCCAGCTGCTGGCAATCAAGGCCCGGGCCCAGAACCTGCAGATGGTGGAAACCGCCGAGGCGGATGAAGTGTACTCCACCACTTGGGCGATGAACACGGCGGCCGTCACCCAATTGCTGGTCGATTAAGCTGTCTGTGGAGGCAGGGCGGAGGAAGATTAGCATCAGGGCCCCGCTTGTCTCCCTGAGTAGCCACCGCCAGTAGTTTCGGAACGCAAGCTGCTGCGCGTGTGCGCGCAGCAGGAAATCCCCCGTGTGGCCAGTGGCGAGCCTACCCGCAAGCCCACTTCGATCGGTGCCAGTCCAGAAACGCCGGATCCGGCAGAAACCGCCGCCGCGCCGGCAGCCGCAACGCTTGACCATGGTACTGACCCAGCAAAGCCCCAGCCACCTGCGCGTCCGGCCGGTTGCTTGCCCGAACGGCCGGTGCCACCTCAATTACATAATCCTCGGGCCGAATCGTGAACAACCCCAACTCAAATGCCCGGTCGTGCAGAGCATTCAGTGCCAGTCCGTTCCGCGGGTTGAGGCGGTTGCCCTCATCCACCGCCCAAGGCCGAATGTGGCCCGCAACCAGCAGGGCCGGCTGCCGCAGCCCCGTTACGCAGCAGGTGTTGTCGTAGGCCGCTAGCACCGTGCGCCGGAAAAACTGCTGATTCACCCGCACCTGCACCAGCTGCTCCCGAACCCGGCCCACCGGCACCGGCGGCAGGGGTTCGTATTCGGCTGCCACGTCCTCCAGGGTCAGGTGCTGCGCTTCGGCCAGCCGCTGCTCGCTTTCCAGCGCCCGCCCCGCCCAGTCGGCGTAAAACTCCGCCCACACCTGCCGGTCCAGATGGCTGGCATTGCTCATGCCCGCCCGGTCCAGGCTGGGGTCGAGGCTGGCGAAGTTCACCAGCTTCAGCGCCACCGAGCTGGGCGTGCGCCCCAGCAGCCCAGCTAGCTGAATAATGGCTGGGTTGCCTTTGTGCAGCTGCCCGAACGGCAGCTTGCAGTACAGGTTGATGGCCAGCAGCAGTTCATCCCGGGTCCAGAGGCGTTGCCCTTGTTTCATACCTGCGAAACTACACGCTTCCCGTTTCCTGCCCAATGTCAGCCTAACACGTCCTGCACCAGATCAAAGCAATGGTAGGGTGCATAGATAGTCCCGCCCTTACGCATCAGCCGCAAGCTCATTTCTCGGATGCTGCGCCGAAATTCCGGCTCCTGCTGCAGCGCAAGCAGCAGATAGGACATGCTTTTAAAATCCACCCGATATTGATCCGCCCCAGCCGCCTGGTAAGCTGAAGGCACGATAGAATAGGCGTATGAACGCAGGAAACGGGCTTTCTCCGCAGGATCGGCACAAAAGCTACCTGTAACGACAGCAAAGACAAAAGGGTAGTTCGTTGACCTTTCAGTTCCAGCCACTAGCACTTCCATCCCATTCATGTTCAGGGCGAAGTACCGTGGGTACTTGCCCTTGTTCGTGGAGGGTAGGCAACTCAGCGCCCAGAACGACTGCTCAGTTTTCTTGAACGCGGGAATACCCTGGGTGATGTATGCCTGTAGCAACTCCTTTATCCCCTTGTAGGCGGGTAGCTGTTGTAGCTGCTGAGAGTTCTGTCGGTATCGGGCCCTCATCCGTTCCTCGACTGCCAAGCCCAGATCCACCCCCTCATTATCCAGGGGCATGCCATTGATCAGCCATGCTTCCTGGTCGGCCGCCGAGACCAGTAGATCTAGGTCGGTTTCGCCTATTACGTTGGTCACGAAGGTTTTATTGGTAAGCAGCAGCCCAGCCTGTTCACCTTGCCGGATAAGGCGCTGCTCGGTTTCATCCAGGTGCTGCTTCGCCACCGCCTGAAACCAATACCCCTCAATCGTGTCGTAGTTCTTGCGGTGCTGCGCAAAGCGCCGGACTGCGTCCACTGCCTGGCCAATATAAAAGGTGCCGTCCCTGAATTGCAGTAAATAGATGCCGCACCGCTTCCTGGATTTGGGAAACAGATCTGCAATGGAGACGCGCCCCGTGACCATAGTGCCTGCTGCGCTAAAGCCCAACGTTTCGATAATCTGGCTAGTCATGCAGGAAATATTCAATGAATAGGGCCGGTGGATAGACGGCTAAATATAGCCGCATAGTAAAAAGCCGCGGGTATAGCATTTCGCTAAGCATCCCTGCCCAATAAGTTGTTGGTAGCTCTATCTGCCACCGTTCTAGATGCTTAATATACAAACAGCTGAAAGTCAATCGTTATAACAGTCGGGAAATTCTGCCGTCCACTCAATCCGTTCTGCCATGATACCCGAAATAACCCTCACCTTCTCTGACGAGCAAAAGGCCCAGCTCGAGCAAGCCATTCAGCGCGAAATAGCGCACCAGGTAGCCACCATCCTCTCTCGCCTGCCTCTGCCTGAAGTCATGTTCACCTTCCCGCAAGCCGCCAAACTGCTGCAGCTATACGTGGGAACCGTGCGCGCCTACACCCAGCTTCCCCTCGGTCACCCCCGCCGCATGCGCTATATTGACTGCACCGGCAGCTCCCGCGGCCAGCGCATCACGGCGGCTGAACTGCTGGACTGGCAGCGGCGCAACCACGCCGATACTCTGCAGGAATCCGTTTTTATGAAAATAGCTGAGCGCCGTGCCCGGGCGGCCAGCCGTCGGCACCGGTCGACGACAGCTTAGCGCTGCTCCGTAATTCAACCCTGCGTACCGTCCTGGCAATCCGTGCCAACGCTCCCTCACGCTTCATCCATCCAACGGGCCCGATCTACCGGCACAGATGCCAGCGCGTGCCCGAACAGAGCCAACACCCAGTTGACTTCATCCAGATACAGCGTTGCCCTGCTCCAACTCTCGCACGAAACGTACCCCACCCGGCCTTGGCAGCCATATCCTGCTGCGTCAGACTTAGTGCCTTCCACCGCTGCTTCACAAATTGTGCAGTCAAATCAGCCATGGCTACAGGTAAACTGGGAGCAGGAGAGGCAGTGTATTTATACCCGAACGGGTGTATGTGTAGTAGATAGCTGGTTATATGCACCCGTACGGGTATAAAAAAGCCGACTGACCTCGAACTAAGGCCAGCCGGCTTATCACATTGGGCGGCAGTATACCGCTATTACTGGGCCTGGTCCAGACCCTCGTTCCCTTTCGGCACCGGGTCCAACACTATTTGCTGCCCCTGCGCCGCCACTATGGGTGGTGTAGCCACCAGTTCACCAAAAAGTGGATTAGCTGGCAGCGGCTGCCCGCCGTTACCGTTAGGAACCTGGTTGAAAATCACCAACTCTTCGCCCGGCGCGCTCTGCGCCAGATGGTCGAGCAGCACTTCCTGCCCGCTATTCGCGTGCAGCGCCTGCGTGAGCAGCGTATAGGTACTTACGTCCACGTTGTAGAGCTGATTCAGCTCGTTCATCTGGGTGGCCGCGTCCTCGGCGGCTCCGATAGCATCCGCCAGCTTCTGGGTGTAGCGCCTGGCTTTGGCGTCGGCTGAGGCCCGCAGCCGGATAACCCGCTTCATGCGGGTGCGAAACTGGCGCTGGTAGGGAGTGAGAGTTGCCATATTGTGGTAGGGAGATGTGAGTACTAAGACAAGGGCCGAAAAAAGCAGTGAGTAGCCAGTAGGAGCAGGGCACGTTGGAACGATACGCACTACTCAATACTAGCTACTCACGACTATCTGTTAGCCAATAGCCACCACGCTCAGTGCGTTGTAGGCATTGGCGTTGAGCGGGTAGAACTTGCCGTTCAACTGCTGGAAAAAGTCCACCCCCACCGCTACAATCAGTGACTCATCCGCGGCCGCGGCCCGCACCAGCTGCAGGCTTTCAGCCGGACGTACCGCGTTGCTCAGCGGCAGCTCCGCCGTGCTGGCTTCGGTGCTGGTGGCCGTGCCAGATTCGAAGTTGACGGCGCCCACGGCCGCCGTGATGCGGTAGTGCGTAGCCCCCTGTGGGGCTGCCACGTCGCGGGAAGGGTTCAGCTCCAGCAAGCTCACCGAGTGGTTACCGGTAGCCCGGTCCAGCTCTGTTTCGATGCCCCCGTAATAGGTGCCCGAGAAAGCGGAGCCTGCGTTGAAGTCGAAGCCCACCAGCGCGGAGAGGTTTTCCGGCAAAATCTGTCGGCCCCCACGGTCATTGTCCTCATCCAGGTTGAGGATTTCCTTCATCTTTTGCGCTAGGCGCGATACCATGAGCCGGTCAGATGCCAACGACACAACCCGGCGCAAGGAGTCGCGCACCAGTTTGCCGGCCTTAGCCGCCGTACTGAACTCTGAGGCATTTTCCCGCACGCGCTGCATAGAGGCGGAGGAGTTGAATTGGCTCTTGTTGGAGCCCTGTTTTTGGCGCACCGTGCCGTCCTTCGCGAAAACGACGCCGCCCACGGTGCCACTGATCTGGATTACGCCGGTCTGACGTGCCATAGTGGTAAGGGTAAGAGTGGAAAAATGGATTCGCGGCTGCTTTCACTACCGACCACTACCGGGTGCAGCCCCCCGGTAACGCCGCTCGATTTTTCTCTGTTGAAGCTTCTCAGGCTAATGATTGCCAATGCAAATAGCACATAAAGAAACTAATAGTTTCACAAATATGAGAAAATTATCTTTTAGTGATTAATCCTGTTAGTACGCAACCCAGATTTGACAGAATGTGGAGTCCGATTTGCTCTGGTAGCGGTAGGGTTCAGGTATGACTGAAGCATGGCTTAGGTATGAGACAGGTATGGCTGCCCTCATTTTGCCGCGTAAAAAGGCCCGCCGGAAAGGGCGGGCCTTGCAGTGAATCAGGATGAAAATAGCCAATCAGGCTGCCAACGGCTCTGCCGCGCAGATCTGTGTGGCTCTTGTTGCCCCACTATCAGCCGCCACGCTCTTTTTCTCCCAGATGCGCCGCATCGTCTGGTGCTGCAGCTCTTCCACTACCTTGGCATACACCAGCGTCGTTTGGATCTTGGCGTGCCCCATCACCTTTTGCAGCACCTCCACCGGCATCCCCCGCAACAGGCTCTGGGTGGCAAATGTGTGCCGGGCGGTATGGCTGGTCAGCAACTCATACCGCGGCACCGACTTTTTCAGCACTTCGCCCCCCACCACCGTCGTCACCACCACGTCATCCACGAGCCCGGCAGCTTTCCCGACGCGCTTCAGGTAGCGGTTCATCACCTGATTGGCCAGCACCGGCAGCAGCCGCACCCGCTCCGTATCCGCGTACCTGTCCAGAATGGCCCGCGCCGCCTCTGTCAGATAAATGCTGACCCCCGTGCGGGTCTTGGTCTGTACCAGCCGCAGGATGATGCCGCCGTCCCATTCGTGCAGGTTGCCGCGCTGCAGTGCTAGTACGTCTGAGTAGCGTAGCCCCGTGTAGCAGCAAAACAAGAGCACGTCCCGCACCCGCGTCAGGTATTCCGGCAGTTCCGCCGCCGCCAGGGCCGTGAGGTTGTCCGCCGTCAGCCACATCTTCAGTACGTCCGCGTGCCGCCCCTGCAGCTTGCGCAGTTCCACCGGCACTGGTATCCCGCGCTCCTCCCGGCACCATCGTAGAAACACCTTCAGCCCCCGCACGAACGAAGCCACCGTGTTCTGCGCCAGATTGCGCTGAAAGCGCAGGTAGCCCAGCACCCGGTCATGCGTCGCCAGATCATAGGTGGACGGATTCAGCATCTCACCCTTGTCCTGCTCGTAGGCGCACAGCCAGGAGCCCAGCATCCGGCGCTGCCGCAACGTGTGGTGTGCATAGCCCCGCGCCTGCAATGAAGCCCAGTGCTCCGCGAAAATCACCGATACGGAGAGAGGCTTCTCTTTCTGCTCCACAATTGCTTCCACCGGCCGCAAGGCAGCCTTCAGGCCTTCTATGGTAGGCGTCTCACCGGACGCCCGCAGCTTGCGCCACCAGGCCAGTGCATCGGTGGTCAGGCGAGCGAGATAAAGATTGGCTTCTTCCGCCAGCGGGTAAGCCGAGCGAAATTTCTGCTTGTCCGCGTTCCACTCCGTGGGCTTACACTTCTCGCCCGTGGCATATTTGAGCCGCAGACTGTTGAAGTAAGCAATGAAGTGTACCGGGCAGCGGCCGGCGCTGTCCTTCTTGTCTTTGCGAAGAATGAATTGCGTGTTCATCCGGAATAGGGGGCGTAAAAGGGGGCGTGACTCCCGTGGCACAGTCCATATTTCGCGTCGTAGAGTCCCATGTGGGCTAGACGCAAAAAACCCGGAAAACCCCTTCTGCGACGTGAGAAGGCATTTTCCGGGTCTTCCGGTTGTAAGCAATTGTACCAGAGACGGGACTCGAACCCGTACGTCCGTGAAGACAAGGGATTTTAAGTCCCTCGTGGCTACCATTACACCACTCTGGCCTGAACAGCGGCGCTGCACAAAAATAAAAAAGGACGCTGCGTGGGCAACGTCCTTTTTTGGAGCGGGAGACGAGGTTCGAACTCGCGACCTCGACCTTGGCAAGGTCGCGCTCTACCAACTGAGCTACTCTCGCTTGTTATCTAGGCGCCGTAGTGGCGTTTTGATGTGACAAAGGTACAACGCCTTTTCTTTCTGTCAAGCCCACGCCCCGAAAAAAGTACTGATTTCCCGTTGTGGCCGGCGTTTTTTGCTCATTTTCAGGGAGAAAATTTTTCATCCCCTTTAGCCTCCCATAGGCTGACAGCACCCAAGTGAGGCCGCAGAGCAGCAGCTGCTGGCTGCGCCACCGACCTTTTCGCAGCCAGCTACCCATACAGAGCACCGACTACTTTCCGCCGGCAGCCAGCTTTAGCTCGTTGAGCTTTAGCAAGGCCTCAATAGGGGTGAGCGTGTTCACATCCAGCTTCTGCAACAGCTCCCGTACGCGCTCCAGGGCCGGGTCGGCGGGCTCGAACATGCTGAGCTGCAAACTCGGGCGCGGGGCGTTGTGGACCGCCGCCGCGGGCTGGGCCTTGGGGCCGCGGTGAGTGGGCTCCGGGGCCGCGTGGCCGTTCAGCGGCACTACTTTGCCCGTGGGCTCATCATCCAGACCAGCCAGCACTTCGTCGAACTCCGTGGGCTCGTCGGTATCCAGGCCCGTAGAGGTGCGCTCCTGCTCCAGGTGGTGCATGATTTCGTTGGCGCGCAGCACCACGGAGGTAGGCATGCCGGCCATGCGGGCCACGTGAATGCCGAAGCTGTGCTCCGACCCCCCCTTCGCGCAGCTTGCGCAAAAACAGAATGCGGCCATCGGCTTCCTTCACGGCCACGTTGTAGTTGCGCACCCGCGGACAGTCGTCGGCCAGCTGGTTGAGCTCGTGGTAATGAGTGGCAAAAAGCGTTTTGGCGCGGGCCTTGGGCGAGTTGTGCAGGTGCTCCACAATAGCCCAGGCGATGCTGATGCCGTCGTAGGTGCTGGTGCCGCGCCCGATTTCGTCCATCAGCACCAGGCTGCGGTCGGAGAGGTTGTTGAGGATGCTGGCCGTTTCCGTCATTTCCACCATAAAGGTGCTTTCGCCCTTGCTCAGGTTGTCGGAGGCACCCACACGGGTGAATATTTTGTCGATAACCCCCACGTGAGCGGCGTCGGCAGGCACAAAGGAGCCGATCTGGGCCAGGAGCACAATCAGGGCCGTCTGACGTAGCAGGGCCGATTTGCCGGCCATGTTGGGGCCGGTAATCACCACAATCTGTTGGTCTTCCTGGTCCAGGCGGATGTCGTTGGGAATGTACTGCTCGCCGGGGGGCAGCTGGCGCTCAATCACGGGGTGGCGGCCGGCGGTGATGTCGAGAGTCGTGCTGTCGTCCACTACCGGCTTCACGTAGCGGTGCTGGCGGGCCGTAGCCGCAAAGGAGGCCAGGCAGTCGGCCACCCCGATGGCGCGGGCGTTCTGCTGAATCTGGGCCACGTACTCGGCCGCAAACAGCACCAGGTCGTTGTAGATGTTCTGCTCGATGACGAACAGGCGTTCCTCGGCGTGCAGAATTTTCTCCTCGTAGGTTTTAAGCTCCTCGGTGATGTAACGCTCGGCATTCACCAGCGTCTGCTTCCGAATCCAGGACGCGGGCACCTTGTCCTTGTGGGCATTCGTGACTTCCAGGTAGTAGCCGAACACTTTGTTGTAGGCCACTTTCAGCGACGAAATACCGGTTTCCTGCACGGCCCGCTGCTGGAGCTGAAACAGGTAGTCCTTGCCCGAAAACGCCATGGCCCGTAGCTCATCCAGCTCCTTGTCCACGCCGTCGTTGAGCACGCCGCCCTGGTTCGTAAGGATGGGGGCATCGGGCCGGATCTTGGCCTGGATTTCGTCGCGCAGGGCGGCGCAGGGGTTGAGCTGATCGGCCAGCTTCTGCAGAGCGCGGATGCCCGAAGCGGCCAGCTCCGCCCGAATGGGTCCGATGGCGTCGAGGGCGCGGGCCAGCTGCGTAAGCTCGCGCGGATTGATGCGGCGCACGGCTACCTTGGAAATAAGCCGCTCCAGGTCGCCGATCTGGCGCAGGTGCTGGAGCAGGTTTTCAAGCAGCTCGGGCGTCTGCAGCAGGGCTTCCACCGTATCAAGGCGGCGCTGAATCTGGGCGGGTTCCTTGAGAGGCAGTACTACCCACTTGCGCAGTAGGCGCGCGCCCATCGGCGTCACGGTCTGGTCGAGGATGTCGATGAGGGGTACGCCTCCGGGGTGCTGAGCCTGCACCAGCTCCAGGTTGCGCACCGTGAACCGGTCGAGCCATACGTACTTATCCTCCTCCAAGCGCCCGATGCTGCCGATGTGGCCCACGTCGGTGTGCTTGGTTTCGGCCAGGTAGTGCAGAATGCAGCCGGCGGCCGTGATGCCCTCACGCAGCCCGTCGATACCGAAGCCTTTAAGGGAGGTAGTGTTGAAGTGGCGCGTGAGCTGGTCGTGGCCGTAGTCGAAGCCGAACACCCACTCATCCAGCGCGAAATGGCAGAAGTCGGGGCCGAAGTTTTCCTCGAACTCGCGGCGGCTTTTCTTGCAGAAGAGTACCTCGGCGGGCTGGAAGTTCTGCAGCAGCTTGCCCAGGTAGTCGATGGTGCCCTGGGCCACCAGAAACTCACCGGTGCTGATATCCAGAAAGCTTATGCCGGCTTCCTGCTTGCCGAAATGCACGGCGCAGAGGTAGTTGTTGCTTTTGCGTTCCAGCACGTTGTCGTGCAGGCTCACCCCGGGCGTAACCAGTTCCGTAATCCCGCGCTTAACGAGGCCTTTAGCCAGCTTGGGGTCTTCGAGCTGGTCGCAGATGGCTACGCGCTGGCCGGCGCGCACCAGCTTGGGCAGGTAGTTGTCGAGGGCGTGGTGGGGAAAGCCGGCCAGCGGGGTTTCGGAGGCCGTGCCCGCGCCGCGCTTGGTGAGCGTGATATCGAGAATGCGCGAAGCCGTAACGGCATCCTCACCGAAGGTTTCGTAGAAGTCGCCCACCCGGAACAGCAGCACCGCGCCGGGGTGCGTCTGCTTGAGCTGATAGTATTGCTTCATCAGCGGCGTGTCGGACACGGGGGCGGGCCCCAGGGTGCCGTGCGTGCGGATGGGCTTTTTGTTGGGGTCGGCGGATTTGGTTTTCACTGGGAGCAGAAATACGGAAATGAGGGGCAGTACCGGCCCCGGCCTGTCATCGTGGGCGAAGAGAAAGACAACAGGCGAGGGCAGCCGCACAGGCCAAACAGCTGCCACCCGGCCCGGCGTTCCTACCTTTGCGGTCATGCGCAAACTCTCGATGGAGGAGCTGAACCGGCTGACGGTGGCAGACTTCAAAAATACGCGAAAATTCCCCCTCGCCCTAGTACTCGACAACGTGCGCAGCCTGCACAACGTGGGCGCAGCCTTCCGCACGGCCGACGCGTTTGCCATCGAAAAAATCTGGCTCTGCGGCATCACCGGCCGCCCGCCGCACCGTGAAATCACCAAAACGGCCCTGGGCTCTACCGACTCGGTGGTGTGGGAATACGCCCCCACCACGCTGGAGGCCCTGCAGCAGCTGAAGGCCGCCGGCTACGCGCTGGTGGCCGTGGAGCAAACCACCGGCAGCCAGCCCCTACCCGCGTTTGCGGTGGAGCCGGGCCGCCCCTATGCCCTGGTGATGGGCAACGAAGTATTCGGGGTGGAAGACGACGTGCTGGCTTTTTGCGACGCGGCGGTGGAGATTCCGCAGTTCGGCACCAAGCACAGCCTTAACGTGAGCGTAGCGGCCGGCGTGGTACTCTGGGATTTTATCAGCAAGATAAGCAAGATAAAAGAGAGGTTAGATGGAAATTAAATATAATTTTTTCGTTTTAAATTAAAATTATTAGGTTATAAAAAAATGCTTCCTGTTATTTGCTTAAACAAATAAACATAATTTTACATGAAAAAAGTCTTATTCCTCGCCCTTGTAATACCATTCCTAGACAGTTGCGACAGTCAAAAGGAAGTGGCTACCCCTGCAAAAGAAACCAAGGGCTCGAGTAAAGATCGTCTAATTGATGGCGAAGAACCGCTCTGCTCTATGTGTGTCGAGTATGCTGATTTTCACGTAATAGGGGGCAATCCTATCCCTCTTAAGCAAGGAAAGAAGGCTGATTTCACCTGGTGGAATAGTCATGACTTTGATGGTGACCAGCTCTCATTGCAAGGAAATAACATCAGGTATTATTTGGGAACCTCATACTCGGATTCTCCTGGTAGCACAGAGTATGCTGCTCTACAAATACCAAGAGAAATACCTGACGGAAACTATGTAGTGGATATAAGCAGTAAGACTAATCCAAGTATTGGAGCATCCGATTATATTACTGTAGCTGGCGCATATAGTATTGGATATTCTTCAGCAACTCTCTCTGAGACAACATACTCATCCACAACAAAAAAGTATACCTTCTTTAAATCTTTAACTGTCAATTGGGATAGAAGCCTAATTGCATCAAGAAACGTTACTATTTCAATAAGAAAGGAAAATGCTTCGGGGATAAGCCAAGGCTATTATATGAACAAAGGGAGTCTTCCCATACTTGATGGCAATGAGATACCTGATGCTATATATCTTTTTCCTAACAGCGGAAGTCAACAATTGTGGTTAGGTAATGATATGTATGGTAAAAGTTCCATAGACGGTTTTAGTGTAAGAACTGGTGACGTCATTTCAGTGATTATAACAAATCCTGTTGACGGGACTCGTATTTCACATAAGGTAAAGGTAACATCTCTATAAAAATAAACAGCAAGGGCTCTAAGCAGAACGGGCTGCTTCTCATATGAGAAGCAGCCCGTTCTGCTTAGAGCCCTTGCTGTTTATTTCTGCACCATCACGCGCTTGGTCAGCGCATCGGCACCGGTGCCCAGGCTTACCAGGTACAGGCCGTTGGCGAGGCCGCCCAGGTCGATGGTCTCGTGGAGCTGGCCGGGCGTTTCGCGCACGGCCTTGCGCAGCACTTCCTGGCCCAGCACGTTGCGCACCACTACCTGCAGGCCCGGGGTGGCTTTGGCCAGGCGGGCCTGCACCGTGAAGCGGCCGGAAGTGGGGTTCGGGAAGATACTGAAGCCTCCGGTTGCCTGGAGCTCGTCGGCCACGCCAGTCACGGCATCCTGAATGCGCACGTTATCGATGGCCCAGCCCCAGCCGTGAGCAGCCTGGTCGGCGAAGAGGCGGAAGCGCAGCTGCACCACATCGCCACCGGCAAACCTGTCGCGCAGGTTGAGGGTACGGCCCCGGAACAGTGAGGGAGTGCCTACTGCCGTAGAATTGTTATCGTCGTCCATTGCACTTAGGTACGTACTCAGCCACAGTTCATTGGCGCGGGCATCGTAGCCGTCGGCCAGCGGAATCCACGTGGTGCCCCCGTCCTTGCTGCCTTCCACTACCACGTAATCGAAAAACTCAGCGTCTCCGAAAACGGCATCTTCTTCGCCGGGCTCCACCAGCACAATCTCATCAAACTTCACCGTGGCCTCGGCGCGGCTTTCCCGCACCCGGATGGGCACCAGCAGCTGATAGATGTAGTTGCTCTCGTCGTTCTCATCGGTCCCGTCGGGATAAGGATGCGTAGAGTGAATAGCCGAGTTGCTGAAGCCCGTGGGCGTGGTAATGGAGAAGCCGTTGCCCACGAAATCCAGCGGGGCAGTGCTGTTCAGCTCGTTAACGTACGTTACCTGCGCCGCCTTCAGCGACACCACGTTCACCGTGTACAGACCGGTATCGGGGTTGGTGGTTTTGTTCTGGGCCGCCGATACATCCTGTACTACCACGCGGTAGGTGATAACGTCGCTATCCTTGATACCAGCTGGGTTAAGCAAGCCGGTGTAGGTATACTCGTCGGTTTTAGTGAGCGGAATAGGTGTTTGGGCTACTCCATTCACACTGTATTCCACCGTTACGCTGGCTACGCCCACGTTGTCGTCGGCCAGCACCACCAGCTGGAAGGGAAACTGGTTCAGGAACAAGAAGCCCGGCGCCTCGTGCACCACTTCGGGCGCGGTTACGTCGGCACCGACCTTAAAGGTGTACCGCTCCTGAGCCGTCACACCGGGAGCCGGCTTGCCGGGCGCATTGTAGGTACGGCTGGTTTCGTTGTCGCTGGCCGTGAGGTAGTAGCGCACGGTATGGCCCAGGCCCGGGTTGGGAATGGTGGCCGTGTACTCGTTGCCCTGGCCGGTGGCCGTGAGGTTCACCGTCACATCGGCCGCATTGTCGATGGAGTACACCAGCTTGGTGCTGCCAGCTTTCACTGTGCCGTCGCTTTCGATGGTAGCGCGTATCACGAAGTCCTGAGCCGTTTCGGTGTCGCGCAGGGGTGTGTGGCGGATAGCGGTGTTAAACCAGCCCATATCATCAAACATCCGCAGCATGATGGGGCCGGGAGCATGAATGGCTTCCGCCGCGCCAATCTGCGGCGTCATCAGGGAGTTCTGGTCGCCCTCTAGGTAAGTACCCTCGTCGAGGTGGGCAATGCTGGAACCCGGCTCGAAGGTGCGGGGCGCGTAGAGGGCCGGGCGGGTGTTATTATTCACCGCCACAGCGCGGGGGCTATTGAAGTACAGCCCTCGGACGCTGGTGATCTGGCTGCCCAGCGCCGTGGAGGGGTTTGGGAAGATGGCAGTATTGGTAAGGCGCTGGCCAGTGGCATTTTCCACGAACGTGTCGTAGACGACCGGCAGCCCGCTAAACCCCTGGCTACCCGTTGAGCCGGTTTTGTTCATTGCATCTACGAAGCCCAGGCCATGGCCCAGCTCGTGCAGCACTACCGACACCAGATCGTGCTTGCCGGCAGGGGTCTTGCCATCGGTACGCAGGTACCAGTTGAACGTGCTATTGAAGCTGGCTTCAATATCCGCCTCGGTTGGCCCGTTCAGTTCCTCTCCGGCAAGCTTTTCGGCCAGTGCAATAGGATACCAGACGTTTGCTTGCGGGGCGCCGCTCACATTCCGGTAAAAGGTGGATGGGCGAGCAGAGCCCAACACGCCGGAGCCCAGCCTGGTCCAGGTGGCACTGATGTGGATGGGCACCTCGCTTTTCAGCTGCGAGGCCCAGATGTCAACCGCAAACTGGAAAGCGGCTTTGGCATCAGCCGGGAAGCCATTGTAGGTGACGATGATGTTGGCCGCCGCCGGAGCCCGCTTTTTCAGGGCCTGGTCGCGCAGAAACTTTTCGGGGGGCGCAATATGGGTGAAGGCATTCTTGCTCGAAGCGTAGCACACGGTGGTACGCCCGGGCGCTGCCTGGGGCTTGATGGCCTGGGCATGGCTTAGCTGCACGCCACTCAGGGCCAGTGCAGCAAGTAGTATACGTTTTTTCATTTACTCAGCAACTAAAGACCATCAGATCTATGAAACGCACTTTCACTAGCTTCAAATGTACTGAACTTCGTTGGCACCCACCACACCGCCCCGCCAGAATCTGGTTGTTAACAAAGCCTGATACAAGCAGTTGCCAGAGGCTGATGCTTCTTTAAACTCTTGTATATTTACTTTTCTAACCTGTTGCCAACTTTCATTTGTTTCCGTGAAAACACTTTTTACCAGCCTTTGCGCAGCCACGCTTCTGGGCCTGGCAACCCCCGTAGCGCTGTACGCCCAAGCGCCGGCCGCCAAAGCCCAGCAGTACCTCACGGCGCATTATACTCAACTGGGCCTACAGCCCGCCGACGTGCAGGACCCGGCCGTGACGGATGCCTATACAGACGAAGCCACCGGCCTGACCCACGTGTACCTGCGTCAGCAGCACCAGGGCCTGCCGGTGCTGGGCACCGAAATGGGCCTGCATTTCGATGTGCAGGGCAACCTGCTAACCCGAACTGGCCGCTTCGTGGCCGACCTGGCCCATAAGGCTCCGACAGCCACGGCCAGTCTTTCGGGAATAGAAGCCACCCTGGCGGCAGCTCAAAATCTGCACCTTACCCCTGCGACCCTGAAGGCAGTTTCCACCGCTCAGAGCCGCTCGGCCCGCCTCACGCTCCGGGACGAAGCCTTGTCAAAGGAAGCTATTCCCGTGGCTCTGATGTACTCGCTCGGCGACGACAACCAGGTGCACCTGCTCTGGGAAGTAACCCTGCACCCGCCGCGCAGCAAGCAGCAGTGGCACATGCTGGTGGATGCCACTACGGGCCGCGTTGTACAGCAGCACGACCGGAACAAGCACGAGAAGCTGCTGCCGCCAGCCCCTTCCGCCATCGACCAGCTGGCTACCCCGCAGCCAACCCGCAGCAACCGTCCCAGCGCCGACAATGCCAGCTACACGGTATTTGCCATTCCCACCGAAGGGCCGTCGTTTGGAGGGCGCACAACCGTGCGTAACCCCGCTGATGTGCAAGCCTCGCCCTACGGCTGGCACGATACCAATGGCACCGCCGGAGCGGAGTTTACCACCACGCGGGGTAACAATGTGCAGGCGTACGTGCTCGATGCCAATAGCCGCCCGGCCTATTTCAGTGGTGGTACCAGTCTGGCATTCAACCCGGCTTACGACATGCAGAAGTCACTTGCCGATAACCGGGATGCGGCCGTGGTGAACCTGTTTTATATGAACAACATCATGCACGATGTTTTCTACCACTATGGGTTCCGGGAGGAAAGCGGCAACTTCCAGGTCAAAAACTACACGGGCAAAGGCCGAAGCAACGATGCCATCCGGGCAGTAGCGCAGGATCCGGAGGATGTTTACAATGCCTATTTCGTGCCCAGCGTAGATGGCACCTCCCCACAGATGCACATGTTCATGTGGCCGGCTCCCAACCCGACTACCATGAAGGTGACCAGCCCGGCTTCCATTGCCGATACGTACCCGGCTGCTACCAGCGCTATTGGTCCGGCCCTGCCGCCGACCACGCCCTTAACGGGCAAAGTAGTATTGGTAAACGATGGCAGCTCCACTCCTACGCTGGCCTGCAGCGGTATGCTCACCAATGCCAGCGCCGTGAAAGGCAACATTGCCCTGCTGGACCGCGGCGACTGTGAGTTTATTGAAAAGGTGCGGACGGCTCAGAATGCCGGTGCTATTGCCGTTATCGTTATCAACAACGTACCCGATGAGCTCATCACCATGAGCGGAGATGAGCAATTCGACGTTCCCAGCCTGAACATCACGCTGGCCGCCGGCGAGCTACTGAAGGCGCGCCTGAAAGCCGGTGAAACCGTTACGGTAGAGCTGCTCAGCCCGCCCAAAAAATACGTAGACCGGGACGGCTCCTTCGACAACGCTATTGTTTCTCATGAGTACACCCACGGCATCACCACCCGGCTTACCGGTGGCCCGTCTACCGCTGGTTGCCTGGAAAATGATGAGAACATGGGCGAGGGCTGGAGCGACTTTGTTGCCCTGTGGCTTACTACCCGCCCCGGCGACAAGGCCACTACCCCGCGGAGCGTAGGAACTTACGCGGTAGGGGAAGCTACCGATGGCGAGGGGATTCGCCTCAAGCTCTACACCACCGATATCACCGTCAACGACTATACCTATGCCATCATTGGCAAGCCCTACACTGAAACGCACGATATCGGCGAGGTGTGGGCCACGGTTCTGTGGGATTTGAACTGGGCCATGATTGAGCGCTACGGCTACGATGCCGACGTATACCGGGGCACCGGCGGCAACAACAAAGCCATGCAGCTGGTGATGGAAGCCCTGAAGCTCCAGCCCTGCAGCCCCGGCTTCCTGGATGGCCGCGACGCCATTCTGGCCGCCGACAAAGCCCTTTATAAATCGGCCAACGAGGACCTGATCTGGCGCGTGTTTGCCCGCCGCGGCATGGGTACCGATGCCGTACAGGGCAGCAGCAAGTCGGTGAAGGACAACAAGGCGGGCTTTGCGGTGCCAGCCGCACTGGCCACCAAAGCCACCCTGAGTGCCGCCTCGGTGGAAGTGTATCCCAACCCGGCCAATGACGTGCTCACGGTCCGGACGTTTGGCTTGAGTGCCGCCCCGGTGCAGGTAGAGGTGCTGTCGGTGGTAGGCTCCCTGCTGCGCACTGTTTCCGTTTCGGCGGCCCAGGCGCAGGTCGGCACTACCCTCGACCTGAGCCAGCTGGCCAATGGCGTGTATATGGTGCGCGTTACCACGCCTCAGGGCACACTCACCAAAAAGGTGATGGTGCGCCATTAATCTGTTCATTAGTATTTTCAAAAACCCGCCTGACTGACTGTCGGGCGGGTTTTTCTATGAATCAGTATGACAACGCATTACACTGTACTAGAGGTCGGGGAGCAGGCATCGGCAACTGAAATCCGGCGGGCCTACCTGCGGCTGGTGCAGCTTACCCACCCCGACCGTACCCCGGACCCCGCCGCCCATCAGCGCTATCTGGCCGTCAACGAAGCCTACGAAACGCTTTCGGACCCTGCTCGCCGGCAGCGCTACGATCTGACCTTACAGCGGGCCCGACAGCCAACAGTTGCGACTCCGCCTCCGGCTGCTGCTTCCGAGCCGCCGCCCAAGCGGGCTCCGCCCCCGGTAGCATTTGGGCGCCGGACCAGAATCCGCATTCGTCAGGCATTCGATTATAGTGCCTATGCCGGCCGTGCCCGGCGCTGGTGCCAGCTACTGCTGCTGCTACCGGGCCTTATCCTGGCCGATTACTTTCTGCTCCGCAGAGACGTGCAGGCAGCCTTCCTTTCGCTCGACGACCGCACCGCTCAGGAGTATGTCGAGCCGGGCAGCCACCTGGTAGGCACCTCCCACGGGCGCTTCATCACCCCGACCGACATTCCCCTCACCACTGCGTACCTGCAGCTGCGAATTTCACCGCTTTGCCGTTTTGTGTTTGCGGCGCGGCTGCCCGACGGCACGCCCGTGCCGGTACGCGGCGGGCCCAGCGTTCTGGTTTTTTTCAGCGGGCTGCTGGTGCTGCTGGCCGCTGCCGGCTGGGCCGTCCGCAGCCCGATGGCGTGCGTGAATCTGGCTATTATTGCTTCGATGGTAGCGCTGCTGGTAGTGTTGATGCTGCTCAAACACCTATAAAAAAGGCCCGCAACAACATGTTGCGGGCCTTTTCTTTGCTGAGTTTATTAGCTGCTGCTAGTCGAAGCGGGAGTCGCGCAGGTGCACGGGGTCAGCTTTCTTGCGCAGACGCATATTAAGAACTTCCACCATCAGGGAGAAGAACATAGCAAAGTAGATGTAGCCTTTCTCGATTTCCTTGTGGAAGGCTTCCATCACCAGCATCACCCCAATCATAATCAGGAACGAGAGGGCCAGCATCTTGATGGTGGGGTTGCGGTTCACGAAATCGGCCACAACGCCCGAGAAAACCAGCATTACGCCCATCGACAGCACCACGGCCAGCACCATGATCATCACGTTGTCGACCAAGCCCACGGCCGTCAGGATGGAATCGAAGCTGAATACGATGTCGATGAGCACAATCTGCACGATGATGCCGCCCATGGACTTGTAAACGGCGCCGCCGGCTTCATTTTCCTCCTCACCCTGCAGCTTGGTGTGGATTTCGGTGGTGCTTTTGGCAATCAGGAACAAGCCCCCAATCAGCAGGATAATATCCCGGCCCGTCACGCCAAAGTCGTGGTCGGCCCACGGCACGTCGAGGTGAAACAGCGGCGCCTTCAGCCCCACAATCCAGGAAATGCTCATCAGCAGCAGGATGCGGATAACCAGCGCCAACACCAGCCCGATGGTGCGCCCCCGCTTTTGCTGAGACGGGTCGAGGCGGTTGACGATGATGGAAATGAAGATGATATTGTCGATGCCGAGCACGATTTCCATGAACGTGAGCGTAAGCAGGCTCACCCAGGTTTGCGTCTCGGAAAAAACAGAAAGGTCGAACATGGTGTTTAATGTGCGAAAGTGGAAAATGTGCTGATGTGCTGATGAAGAGGAATGTGCCGCCATGCTGCTGCCAGAAAAAGCCTCAGCACATTTCCGCATTAGCGCATTGAATTAGCTCTTCATATTCACGAACTGCAGGGGCTGGCCTACCTCGGCACGGCGGACGGCGGCAATAGCGGCCTGCAGGTCGTCGATTTTCTTGGCCGTCACGCGCACCTGGTCGTCCTGCATCTGCGCTTCCACCTTCACCTTGGCATCCTTGATGGCCTTGATGATTTTACGCCCCACTTCCTTGTCGACCCCGGCGCGCACTTTCACGGTTTTCTTCACCAGCGCGCCGCTGGGCAGCTCCTCTTCCGAAAAGTCGAGCACGGTGCCATCAATGCCCTGCTTCACAATGCGCGTCAGCAGAATATGCTCCAGGGCCTGAATGCGCATGGAGTTTTCGGAGGAAAGCAGAATGGTGTTGGCCTTCTTATCCAGCTCGATGCCGCCTTTGGTGTCGCGCAGGTCGTAGCGGGTCTGGAGCTCTTTTTTGGCCGTGTTCACGGCATTTTCCAGGGTTTGCGGATCAACTTTGCTGACGATATCGAAGGAGGCCATGGGCAGAAACGGAGAAGGGAAAGAATATCTTGCGGCAGTGAAGCGCCAAAGGTAGGAGTTTGACCGCATGCGCGGCCGGGCTCCGGCGCGCTGTTCTCCCTTCAACGTGAAGTACCCCTATGCGCGTTACTACGCCCCAGCTTTCCACTGAGTGGGCCGCCTACTACCAGCTTCGCTACCTGGTGCTGCGCCAGCCCTGGCAGCAGCCCCCCGGCTCGGAGCGCGCCCCCGACGACGATGCGCCCGGCACCGTGCACGCCGTGGCGCTGGCCGATGACGGCTCGGTCATCGGCGTGGGCCGGCTGCACGCCGCTACGGCCACGCAGGCGCAGGTGCGCTTTATGGCCGTGCACCCGGCCTGGCAGGGAAAAGGCGTGGGCGGGGTGGTGTTGACGTATCTGGAAAAAGAAGCCCGGCAGCGGGGCCTGACGGAATGCGTGCTGCAGGCCCGGGCCGCGGCGGTGCCGTTCTATGAGCGCGCTGGCTACGTGGTGGTAGTGCCTTCGCACATGCTGTTCGGCAGCGTGCCGCACTTTCTCATGCGCAAGGAGCTTTAGAACCGCTCCCGCCCGCGCCACAGGTCGAAGTATAGCCTGAAGTCGCCGCGCAGGGAAAACCATGGGTGCTGGAAGGTGGCGGGCCGGTTGTGCTCCACAAAAAAGTGCCCGACCCAGGCCAGCCCGTAGGCCGCTGCCACGCCCCATAGCAGCAGGATGGGCTTTAGCAGCACCAGCGCCGCCACGGCACCCACCAGAAACAGCGACGTACCCACAAAGTGCAGCACGCGGGTGCCCCGCTGCTGGTGGTCACGCAGATAGCGCGGGTAAAACTCGGCGAAGGTGAGAGGCAGGGCGGACATGGCAGAAGTCTTTACCCAAAGAAGCCTAACTTTTCGGTCAAAGTCCAATCTTCTTGCTTCTGCCCTCCATGGAATCCCTGCCCGACGTGGCCACGCTGGTGGCCATCTACAACCAAATGAACCAGTATGGCCGCACCAACGGCATGACCCTGCACCTGCTCAGTCCCGGCCAGGTGGAATATACCATGACGGTGCTGCCCGAGCACCTGTCTTCGCCCGGCACCTGCCACGGCGGCGTGCTGGCTGGCCTGATGGATGCCGCCCTGGGCGCGGCGGCCCTTTCCCTGGCCTTCACGGAAGGTGAGCTGGTTTCTACCGTCGAGTTCAAAATCAATTACCTGCACCCCGTGCGGCTGCACGACCAGCTGGTGGGCCGCGCCCACGTAGTACACAGCGGCAAAAGCCTGGTAGTAACCGATGGCGACATCTTCTGCGCCACCCGGGAGGTGGTGGTTGCCCGCGGGCTGGGCACCTTCAACCGCTACCCCGCCACCAAGCGCGACTTCCACGACCTGCTTTTTCCCAGTGAGTGATTTGGTGAATAAGTGCGTCTGTTCAGCGCTTCACTTTCTCAACACCATTCACTCAATAAAAAAACGCCGGCTTGCCTGGTAAACAGGCAGCCAGCGTTTTTTCAGGGCCGAACTACAGAAAAGAGAGCAGAAACTTAGTAGCGCGAATCAGCCGACTCGTGCGTTTCTTCTTCGGAAGAATTCTCTTCCTCTTCGTCATCAAACTGCGGGGCTTCCACTTTGCGCACGTTGCGGGCACAGTCTTCGTCACGATGGTTGCGGCCTACCGTAAACTCCACCCAGTCGCCTTCGTGCAGGTCGTTGAAATCACCTTCCGCCATATCGGCGTAGCTGAAGAACAGGTTGTTGGGGGGCATCACCACGAAACCGAAGCCGTTCTTCAGGTTTTTGATGGTGCTGATGCCTACCGTACCTACCGGGCCAGCGGCCGTGGGGCCCGTGGGGCGCACCGGCTTGGTGGGCGTGTAGGGTGCCGGCTCGGGCGTGCTCACGAACATGTCCTCGATCAGCGGGTCGTTTTTGGCCAGACGCTCGTCGATTACTTCGTGCATGAGCACGGGGTAGGTGGCGTGGTCGAGCAGCTGCTGCGAGGGGCGCGTTACGCGACTTTCGCCTTTGAAATCGGTGTACTTGAAGTCCCAGCTCAGCAGCATCACGCGGGTACCCACGGTGTTGAGCTTCTTTACTAGCGGCAGGTAGTCCGAGTCGCCGGCGATGAGCACAATTACGTCGAAGCTCTTGTGCAGGGCCAGCTCCAGGGCTTCCAGCGACAGCCATACGTCAATCCCTTTTTCCTGCAGACGACCGTCGCGGGTTTTCAGGGCCATGTAGTGCGTGGTAACACCCAGGTTCATCAGGATGTCGTCCAGGAGCCGGTCATGGAACAGGCGGTCCTTGTCGCGGGCCTCCGTGGCGCTCAGGCGCCCCCGGAAGAAGTGGGCATCCGTAATCTGACAGAGGCGCACGTCGGTATCTTCGTCTTCAGCAACCTGATGGCGGATAAACTCGTGCAGCCCTTCCAGGCTGATACGGGCTTTCCGGTCGTGTTGGAAGTAGTAGTAATCACTGATCTTCAGGAAATAATTGCCGTCGTAGAAGACGCCTATCCGGATCAGTGGGCTATTCATCTGATTCATAAACAAGGAACGCGGGTTAGAGTGAGCGGAAAATGATCAACAAACAGGTGTGTGAGAAAGGGTTGGAGAGCAGAAGGGCGGTAGTTCGGAGCTTCCCGAAGAGGCAGGAGGCGGTCAAAGGTACGAAGGAAGCATAAAATACATAATATAAATTTAATATGATAACTAATTGACTATATGAGTAATTACCAAAAAGACTTTTCCTGTATAATCCTATTTCGATACGTTGAAGGGGGTTAATTGGAGTGGCCGGCTGCTGTTGTACTTGAAAGTGTAGGCCGTTAAGCAAAAGTAAATAACCCCGGTTTTATTCGCCCACCGTGTCCGACCTAGCCCGCACGTCACCCTCCCAACTAAAGACAAAGCAGCCACCCAACCAGTTGCATCCCGCCACCAGCACAAAGGTAGGTTTACTGACCCCAAGTCACCCAACAGCATTTTGGTTAAAAGCCCATTTTCCCGACTACCAGACCCAGCACCAACAACCCATACCCCGCGCAGATAGCCACCTCCAGAAAATTACCGCTTTTGGAGCCCGTCCGGATCAGCGGAATTTTCAGGCTAACGTTAAGAAGCGGCATAAAGTATTTCACGCCGGCCTTAGTGAGCGTATCGGCCAGCAGGTGCGAGAGGTAGCCGCCGCCCGCAAACAGCGCCACGCCGTGCCAGCCCAGGCTTTGGTTGGCCAGGTGCCCGATGTACGTCCAGAGCGCCGCCGCCCAGATGGTGTGCGTCCAGGTGCGGTGCGAGGTGTAGGGTGCCACCGCCACAAAGCAGCCCAGCATGCTCAGCCACACATACTCGGTGTAGAGGCCCGCCACTACCGTACACAGCCCGGTGAAGAGCAGCGCCAGCTTGCGCGTGGCGTCGCCCTGCATGGCCGCCCCAATCAGGCCAAACGCCAGGGCAGCCGTGAAGCCCATGCGCCGGTCGGGGCCGGGCGGCAGCAGAAAGTGCGTGTACGCCGCCAGCGCCGCGGCTACCAGCACAAATGCCCAGCGCACATAGTTCTGCGCAAAGCCCAGCCGTTTGCTGAGCCGGGAGCCAGGGTGGTCGAGGTCGGGTGCCAGGGACGAAAAGCCAGCCAGGGCAATACCCGCCGGGGAGAATGGCACGCCCGGCACTAGGCCCGCAATGGCCACGCCGGTTATCAGGCCAATGGCCAAATGAGAAGATCCGCGCACGAAGAATACCTAAGCAACCAGGGAAACCACGAAGGTACACTCCCGCCGGCTATGGTTGCGCCGCCGCGCCACGCAGGGTGCAGGCCGCCCAGGGTCGGGCGCTGCCGCGGGTATAGGGCCGGGGCTTTTGCACGTCGGCCAGGCAGCGCCGCTGGTAAACAGCCAGCCAGGCATGATGGGTCTGCTGGCGCATTTCCCAGGCGTTGATGTCGAATTCGGGGTCCTCGGCCGGGTTACGGGTGGGGTCCATGGGGTGTGGGAATTAAGGGGTAGGTAGGCAGAGCAGGCTATGTGGCACCTAATATAGGAATTTAGGAATAAGCTCCACCATATCCGCCACCCTTGGGCTTCGCGGAAACTTTCGGAGCTTGCCGGCGGTATTGTTGCTGCCCAGTGCCCGACCGGCTTTCCGCCCGGCCGGGCTTCTGTTATTTCCGTCTCCGCTAGCTTTTTGTGCTTTGAAGGTCTCCGATTTTCTGAAGTTATACGCCCTCGACTCCACTACCCTCACGGTGGGCGCCCGCCTGAACCCGGCCACGCGCAATACCCTGCGCGGGGCCGTCAAGGCCGAGGCCAGCGCCACCCGTCTGCACTTGCGCGGCCTCATCGGCTCCCAGGATGCCGTGCTGGCCGCCGCCCTGCACCAGGAGTTCCCCGATCAGCACCATCTGTTCATCCTCCACGACCGGGATGAGGCCGCTTACTTCCTGGCTGACCTCCAGCACCTGGTGCCCAACGAGGAGCCCCTGCTGTTCCCCACCTCCTACAAGCGCCCCTACTCCTTCGACGAGACGGAAAACGCCAACGTGCTGATGCGGGCCGAGGTACTCAACAAGCTCAATAGCCACCGCGGACCCAAAACCAGCGCCGAGCAGGCCTCCGAGGATGCCGAGGATGCCCTGCCCGAAGGCTCAGAAAAAAGCCAGAAGGGCAAGAAAATCAGCATCAAGGACACGGCCGGGGCGCTTATTGTCACTTACCCGGAGGCTTTGTTCGAGAAGGTTATCAACAAGAAAAGCCTGGTGGCCAACACCTTTCTGGTGAAGGTGGGCGACAAGCTGGACGTGAATTTCGTGAGTGAGATGCTGGCGGAGTACGACTTCGAGCGGAGCGACTTTGTGTACGAGGCCGGCCAATTTGCCGTGCGCGGGGGCATCGTGGACATCTTCTCCTACGCCAACGAGTTGCCCTACCGCATCGAGCTGTTCGGGGACGAGGTGGAAACCATTCGCACCTTCGACCCCGAAAGCCAGCTGTCGGTGGAGAAGCGCCAGCAGGTGAGCATCATCCCCAACGTGCAAACCAAGCTGCTCCAGGAAACCCGGGAGGCCTTCCTCGACTTCATTCCGCCCAACACCACCATCTGGGCCAAGGACGTGCGCCAGACCCTGGACGTGGTAGACGAGTACTTCGACAAGGCCGAGCACGGCTTCAAGGAGCTGCTGGCCGCTTCGGGCGGCACCCAGGTGGTGAGCAAGCCCGACGACCTGTTTGAGACGGGCAAGTCCCTGAAGAAGCTGCTCGACGGGTTTGCGGTGGTGGAGTTCGGCAAACGGTTTCACTACAAGGCCGGGGCCGAGGAGTTCCAGTTCAGCGCCAAGCCTCAGCCCAGCTTCGGCAAGGACTTCAACCGCATCGTCAAAAACCTGCACGACAACCAGAAGAAGGGCTACACCAACATCATGGCCGCCGAGCAGGTGCGCCAGGCCGACCGCCTCCGCACCATCTTCGACGAGCTGGACAACAACGTGCAGTTCCAGCACCTGCTGCTGGGCCTGCGCGAGGGGTTCATCGACGAGACGCTGAAGCTGGTCGTGTACACCGACCACCAGCTGTTTGAGCGCTACTACCGGGCCCAGGAAACCCGCAAGTTCTCCAAGAAAAAGGCCCTTACCCTCAAAGAACTGCGCACCCTCGTGCCTGGCGACTACGTGGTGCACCAGGACTACGGCATTGCCCGCTTTGCCGGCCTTACGCAGGTCGAAATCAACGACCGGCTCCAGGAAGCCATCCGGCTGGTGTACCGCGACGACGACGTGCTGACCGTGAGCATCCACGCCCTGCACAAGATTGCCAAGTACTCGGGGGCCGAGGGCGCCCCGCCCACCATGAGCAAGCTGGGCTCCCCGGAGTGGGAAAACAAGAAGAAGTCCGTCAAGAAAAAGGTCAAGGACATTGCGGCCGAGCTCATCCGGCTCTACGCCAAGCGCAAAACCGCGCCCGGCCACGCCTTCGCCCAGGACTCCTTTATGCAGGCCGAGCTGGAATCGAGCTTTATCTACGAGGACACCCCCGACCAGGCCAAGGCTACCGAGGACGTGAAGCGCGACATGGAAGTGCCCCACCCCATGGACCGCCTCGTGTGCGGCGACGTGGGCTTCGGCAAAACCGAAGTAGCCATCCGGGCCGCCTTCAAGGCCGTGGCCGATGGCAAGCAGGTAGCCATGCTGGTGCCCACCACCATCTTGGCCATGCAACACTACAAAACCTTCCGCGAGCGGCTCGGCAACCTGCCCGTGACGGTGGAGTACGTCAACCGCTTCAAGACCTCCAAGCAAATCAAGGAAACCCTGGGCCGGGTGGCCGACGGCAAAACCGACATCCTCATCGGCACCCACCGCCTCACCAACAAGGATGTGCAGTTCAAGGACCTGGGTTTGCTGGTGATTGACGAGGAGCAGAA